>DYEF01000032.1 GCA_020725805.1 Bdellovibrio sp. | reverse complement strand
TGCGGAGGATGTATGAAAAATTTTGGGGTATTTCCAGACTCATAATTAACTTGACATACTGCCCTCTGATGTAATACAAAATCCGCTTATTCAGGTGGTCCTTTTATGGATGAAAAACTTAGTTTTCAGAATCTTATATTGAGTCTTGAACAGTTCTGGGTATCAAGAGGCTGTCTCAGAATATTTCCCTATGACCTCGAGGTAGGGGCAGGGACGTTTCATCCGGCAACATTTTTACGTTCCCTCGGACCTGAGCCCTTTGCCGCTGCATACGTTCAGCCTTCACGCAGACCCACAGATGGCAGATATGGTGAAAATCCCAACAGACTCCAGAAATACTATCAGTATCAGGTCATAATAAAACCTTCACCCGATGATATCCAGAAGACATATATTCTGAGTCTGAATTCCATCGGGATAGATACAAAAAAACACGACATCAGATTTGTGGAGGACGACTGGGAGTCTCCCACACTCGGGGCATGGGGGCTCGGATGGGAGGTCTGGGTTGACGGTATGGAGATAACACAGTTTACATATTTTCAGCAGTGCGGAGGAATAGAACTTAAGCCCGTTACGGTCGAGATTACATATGGTCTTGAAAGAATCTGTATGTATCTGCAGGGTGTGGATAATGTCTATGATATATACTGGGGAAATGGCTTTTATTACGGAGAGATTCATCACGAAGACGAAAAAGAGTTTTCAAAATATAATTTTGAGAAGGCAGATACAGAGAAACTCTTCAGGTACTTCGATGAGTTCGAGGCGGAGGCGGTAAAACTTATCGCAGAAGGGCTCGTTCTTCCGGCATACGATTTCTGTATGAAGGCATCACATACTTTTAATCTCCTTAATGCAAGGGGTGTAATTTCCACGACTGAACGTGCAAGATATATCCTGAGAGTCAGAAAACTTGCAAATATGTGTGCAGATGCCTATATGAAGCTCCGTGAAAGTATGGGATTTCCGGTTTTAAGAGATGATAAAGGGATTAACAGATGGAGAAAAGTCTGATTTTTGAGGTCGGAACCGAAGAGGTACCGGCCCGTTTCATTGAAGGTTTTGCCTGTGAGTTGAGGGAAAAACTTACGGCTTTTTTATCCGACAGCCGTCTGACAGGTTCTGAAGAGTGCGAACTGTATTATACCCCGAGAAGGGTAATTTTTATAAAAGATGGTGTAAAGACCAGACAGGAAGATGAGATAAGAGAGGTATCAGGCCCTCCGGTAAGGATATGTTTTGATAAGGACGGAAAACCTCAGAAGGCATTCCATTCTTTTCTGCAGAAATACGGAATTACGGAAGGTGACTGTTACAGAGTTCAGTCGGATAAGGGTGAGATTATTGCTGCAAAGATAAAGATAAAGGGAATGGAGGCATCAGAACTTCTGAAAACAGGGCTTTTGCAGATTCTCTCCTCGCTGAAATTCAGGAAATCTATGAGGTGGGGAAATAATGATATCTCTTTTGTCAGGCCTGTGAGGTGGATTGTGGCCATTCTCGGAGAAGAGATAATCCCCTTCGAGTTTGCCGGTGTGAAATCCGGCAGAAGGTCCTTTGGCAATTACAACGCTGATTCCGAGGGCTTTGAGGTCAGAAGCAAAGATGATTTTCTGAAGAATCTCAGGGAAAAGTATGTAATGTATGATGCCGCTGAAAGGAAAATGTATATTGAGACTGAATTGAAAAGAGTCTTTTCGGAATATAAGGCAGATGAGTCGTTTGATAAGTCATTGCTTGATGAAGTCGTAAATCTTCTCGAGTATCCTGTTACGATTGCCGGTGGTTTTGAAGATGCATATCTGTCGTTGCCGTCCGAATTACTTGAAGTTGTCCAGAGACATCACCAGAGATACTTTCCTATGAAGAAGGGCGGAAGGGTATTGCCGCATTTCGTTGCATTTGCCAATAATCCGTTCGGTGATAAGGATTTAATCAGAAAAGGGATGGAGAAGGTTCTGAGAGCCCGGTTGAATGATGCTGTCTTTTTCTACAATGAGGACAGGAAGAAGAGCATCGGGGATATGGCCTCCGCCCTGAATATGGTTCTCTATCAGAGGGGACTTGGCAATTATGATAAAAAGGCTGTAAGAATCGGAAGAATTGCCGAGTTTATCGGTAAAGGAATTGGTGCCGGTGATACTCTTCTGAATGATATCAGGACCGCATCCGGACTTGCAAAAGCAGACCTTGTCTCGCAGTCTGTCGGTGAGTTTCCCGAGCTTCAGGGTATTATGGGTAAATATTTTGCATTGAATTCCGGTCTTTCACCTCAGATTGCAGATGCGATAGAAGAGCATTACAGACCGGTTCAGTCAGGCGGAGAGCTCCCGCAGACAATAATCGGACAGATTGTCGCAATAGCCGACAAGGCGGACCATCTGGCAGGATTATTTCTTATAAATCAGAAGCCGACCGCCTCATCCGACCCCTTTGGCGCAAGAAGGGCTGCATCGGGTATAATCGAGATTATCAGATACGCAGGTTTCAGGAATCTGTCGGTCAGTGCTCTTATCGATTGTGCCATTTCCGGTTATAATACTGACGAAATAAAGGCAAGTGATTCCAAAATAACCATAAACAGCAATGCAAAGGAAGAGATTCTGGAGTTTATCCGTGTCAGAATTAAGGCAATGCTTTCCGAAGAGATCAAACCTGATGTGGCAGAAGCACTTCTGAATGCAGAATCGGGCATAGATGATATTTCATCCATATTCGAGAGAAAAGAGGCACTGGGTCAGTATATAAAGGAGTCTGATTTCGAAAAATTTTCGGTTGTCTATAAAAGGGCGAGCAATATTACAAAGGACTTTACATCGCTCTCCGTAAACACTTCCCTGTTCGAATATGAAGAGGAGAAGGCTCTCTATGATTCCGTCGAGAAGATAAAAAGTGAGTTTCTCTCCTTCATCGGTAAGAGGGATTATTTCAATGCTATGAGACTTCTGAAAGAGAACCTCTACGGCCCGATCTTTGGCTTTTTTGATAAGGTCTATGTAATGGCAGAGAACGAGAGTATAAGAAATAACAGGCTTGCTCTTTTGAAGAATGTTGTGGTAATGTTCAGAAAGATAATCGACCTTTCTTATATAAGTTCGATGTAAACGATTTTTCAGGAGGAATATATGGCAAAAATCAAGATGGTTTACCTCTTTGGCGGAAAGAAGACAGAGGGTTCGGAGAAGATGAAGAATCTGCTTGGCGGGAAGGGCGCAGGTCTTGCAGAAATGGCAAAACTGAAGATTCCCGTTCCGGCCGGATTTACTATAACCACCGAGGTCTGCACGCTTTATTATAAACTCGGAAGGAAATTTCCCAAGGAACTCAGGCCTCAGATCGAAAGCGGGATAAGGCACATAGAGACGACTATGGGCGCAAAATTCGGAGATGCCTCGAATCCGCTCCTTGTCTCGGTCAGGTCAGGGGCACGCAAATCTATGCCGGGAATGATGGAGACCGTCCTCAATGTGGGTCTTTGCAGTAAGACGATTCCGGGTCTCATCAACAAGACGAATAATGCAAGATTTGTATACGACGCTTACAGAAGACTGATTATGATGTATTCTGATGTCGTTATGGAAAAGGCAGCGGGCATCGAACCGAAGGACGGACAGGGTATAAGAGTTCAGCTCGACAGAATGCTGCACGAACTTAAGGAGAGCAGGGGATATAAGACTGATGCAGATATACCGGCTGAGGAACTGCAGGCTCTCTGTGAAAAGTTCAAGGTAAGGGTAAAGGAGGTTCTGGGCAGGGAATTCCCCGACAACGCTATGGAGCAGCTGAACGGGGCAATCGGAGCAGTTTTTGCAAGCTGGAACGGGAAGAGGGCAGTTGCATACAGAAGAATCGAGGGGATACCTGATGACTGGGGTACGGCAGTAAACGTTCAGGCAATGGCTTTCGGAAATATGGGTAATAATTCGGCAACAGGGGTAGCATTTACACGCAATGCGGCAACCGGGGAGAATTTCTTCTACGGCGAATGGCTTCCGAATGCACAGGGCGAGGATGTGGTTGCAGGAATCAGGACACCGAATCCCTTAAACAAAGAGTCATCGAGCGAACATAACAGGGACTTACCTACACTCGAAGAGTATATGCCGGAGGTCTACAGACAGTTATCCGATATAAGGGACAGGCTTGAAAAGTATTTCAGGGATATGCTGGATATAGAATTTACCATTCAGGAAGGCAAACTCTGGATGCTTCAGGTCAGAGTCGGTAAGAGGACGGGAAAGGCGGCACTGAATATCGCAATGGATATGTTCAGGGAGAAGCTCATAGATCAATACACACTTGTAACAAGAGTCTCCCCGTCACAGCTTGATGAACTTTTACATCCGGTTGTTGACCCCGAGGAGGAGAAGAAGGTAAAACCTGTTGCAAAGGGTCTTCCGGCAGGTCCCGGCGGCGCAACGGGTCAGATAGTATTTACAGCACAGGACGCCGTCGAGTGGACTAAACAGGGCAGGAAGGTAATACTTGTGAGAGAGGAGACTAATCCTGAAGACGTGGAAGGAATGAGGGCGGCAGTCGGAATTCTGACTGCAAGAGGCGGTATGACGAGTCACGCCGCACTCGTTGCCAGAGGCTGGGGAAAATGCTGTGTCGTCGGGTGCAGCGCCCTTAAAGTCGATTCAGAGGCAAAGGTGCTCATCATAGGTGAAAACAGATACAATGAAGGAGATTATATTACTCTCAACGGCAGTAAAGGTAATGTATATGCCGGCAAAATGAATATGGTTCGTGATACGGAAAATCCGAATTTTGTAGGATTTATGAAGGTTGTTGATTCAATCAGAAAACTCAGGGTCAGGACAAATGCGGATACACCGGAAGATGCTGCCAAGGCAATAGAATTTGGTGCAGAGGGAATCGGTCTTTTCAGAACCGAACATATGTTTTACGGGAAGGGCTCCGAGGAACCTCTCTTTTATCTCAGAAAGATGATTTCATCGAAGACGAAGGAGGAGAGAGAGGCTGCTCTTGGCAAACTGTATCCTTTCATCAAGCAGAATATCAAGGGAACCCTCGAGGTTATGGAGAACAAACCGGTAACAATAAGACTTCTCGACCCGCCTCTTCACGAATTCATACCCAGCAGGGAGGACGAGCGTAAAAGACTTGCGGACAGTCTGGGAATCAGTATCGGGGAGTTTGACAAGAGAGCAGAGGAGCTTCACGAATCCAATCCTATGATGGGACACAGGGGAGTCAGACTTGGTATTACTTACAGTGAGATTACAGAGGCGTGGGTAAGAGCCATATTCGAGTCGACGGCGGAACTTCTGAAAGAAGGCAGAAAGGTATTCCCCGAAATAATGATTCCTGTCGTTTCTGTTGTAACGGAACTGAAAAACCAGAAAGAGATTGTAGAGAGGGTTTACAGGGAAGTCCTCAAAAAATATAATCTCAGAAAGATTCCGTATATGTTCGGGACAATGATTGAGATACCGAGAGCGGCACTCACCGCCGGCAAGATAGCAGAGGTTGCAGAATTCTTCTCTTACGGGACAAATGACCTTACGCAGATGACATTTGGTTTTTCAAGAGATGATATCGGAGCGTTTGTGCCCGAATATATTGAAAGAAAGATTCTTGAGAATGACCCGTTTGCAATACTGGATCAGGAGGCGGTAGGAGAACTGATTCAGATTGGTATCGAGAGAGGCAGAAAGGTGCGTCCGGCGCTCAAGGTAGGAATATGCGGCGAACATGGCGGTGAGCCTTCATCTGTGGAGTTCTGTCACAGAGTAGGGATGAATTATGTCTCCTGCTCCCCTTACAGAGTGCCTATTGCAAGACTGGCTGCGGCTCAGGCTGTTGTAAAGTATGATATGCCTTCCAAAAAGAAGAAGAAAAAAAGATAGAGTGATAGTTTTATAGTCCACAGTCCATTGTCTATAGGTTTTTAGTGCTGAAGACTGAAGTGCTGAAGGCGATAGGACTATTAAGGTGGCTGAGTAGCGTTAGCGTATCGAAGCTACCACTTAAAATGGACATTTCGGTACGGCTTTGCCTACTCAATATCCTTTTAATAGTCCATAGTACATAGTTCACGGACCACAGAACGGGTCCGGATATATTTTAGGTATCTGGTAAAGAGAAAATGCCTTGTTTATGTTGTATATTTCATATTTTTATTTGACATCGCCTTTGAAATAAACTAAAAACTTTCTGATTTTATGGAAAATAATACTGAGCTAAAAAATTATATCAGTGAGCTGAAGAGTGTTTTTGCAGAAAAGAGTACGATTATTATGCCCGCACTCAGATTTGCGCAGGAGAAGTATGGCAGGGTCGATGATGATATAATTGAGGAGATTTCGAGAAATCTTAATATCCCGCCTGTAAAGATTCTCTCTGCCGCCCGTTTCTATCACTTCTTTACCGAAAAAGCTCAGGCAAGGTACAGAATCGAGGTCTGCAGTTCGATATCCTGTTCGCTTCTGGGGAGTGAACATATCTACGATTATCTGAAAAGGAGACTCTCCCAGCCGGGAAGCGGAGGCGGAAAGAATGAATTTTCGGTTAATAGAGTAGGGTGTCTGGGTTCCTGCGGGACGGCTCCGGCAATGCTGATAAATAATGTATTGTTCGAAAACCTCAACTTTGAAAAGATCGATGCCATAATCGAAGGAATAAAGAGTGGTAAGGATATTGACAAAATACTGGGATGAAAAGGATTCCCATAGTATAGATGTTGCTTTGAAATCCGGCGGCTATCAGTCTGCAAAAAAGGCACTTGCGCTCAGACCTCAGGAGATTATTGAGGAGGTAAAGAAGGCCAAACTCAGAGGACGCGGGGGAGCGGGTTTCCCTGCAGGACAGAAGTGGTCATTCGTCCCCGATGATAATAAACCTCATTATCTGGTTATAAATGCCGACGAGGGCGAGCCGGGGACATTCAAGGACAGATATATTATGGAACGTTCCCCTCATATGCTCATTGAAGGAATTATCATCGCCTCCTATGCCATAAGGGCTGAAACTGCCTTCGTATATATAAGAGGTGAGTTTCAGAAGGCTTATGAGAGGCTAAAGTCTGCCATTGAAGAGGCAGAGCAGAGGGGATTTCTTGGCAGGGGTATACTGGGCTCAAAACATAATCTAAGAATTCATCTGATTCGCGGTGCCGGTGCGTATATATGCGGTGAGGAGACCGCACTTATAGAATCTGTCGAAGGTAAGGCAGGCAGACCGAGACTGAGACCACCTTTTCCGGCAGTCTCCGGACTTTATAAGAGCCCGACTGTAGTGAATAATGTCGAAACCATTGCGCTTGTCCCTGCGATATTTGAGCTTGGTGCGGAGAAATTCCTCTCGCTGGGGTCTCCGACGGACGGCGGTACGAAACTATACTGCGTCAGCGGACATGTAAAAAAACCGGGGCTTTTCGAACTTCCTATGGGGACGAATCTCAGGGATATTATTTTTGATTATGCAGGCGGCATTGTATCGGGCAGAAATCTGAAGGCTGTTCTTCCCGGAGGGTCTTCAACGCCGGTAATAAAAGCAGATGAATGTAATGTAAATATGGACTTCGATTGTGTAAAGAAGATCGGTTCTATGCTGGGTTCGGGGGCAATAATAGTTATGGATGACAGGACCTGTATGGTAAGAGCTCTCGAAAGCCTCCTCGAATTCTATGCCGATGAGTCCTGTGGTCAGTGTACACCCTGCCGTGAAGGCTGCCCATGGATATACAAGATTACAAGACGGATAGAGAAGGGTGAGGCAGAGCCAAAGGATATCGACCTTTTGCTCGAGGTATCCGAAAATATTCTGGGTAATACTATCTGCCCGCTCGGAGATGCCGCTGCAATGCCGGCAATATCTATCGTTACGAAATTCAGGGAGGAGTTCGAAGAGCATATCAAAAGAAAGGGCTGTTATTTCGACAATCTGCCGCTTGCGCCTGTGCTCGAGGGGAGGTCTATGGTATGAGTTCGGCCCTGCTTTTTTATATGTCGGCAGTTCTGGCCTTATCGGGCGGTTTCATTATGCTCTTTTCGAAAAATACTGTCGGCAGCGCTATGGGGCTCCTTCTGGCATTCGTTGCTACGGCCGGTATTTATCTCTCACTCTCTTCCCCCTTTCTGGCTCTTGCACAGATATTCCTCTATTCGGGGGCAGTTGCAGTCCTTATAGTATTTGCAATAATGATGATAGATGAGCAGAAGAAGTATGAACTTCCTGTACACGGATTATTTACAAAATCACTTGCGGTTATTTCTGTACTATATACCATTTATATCCTGATTCGTATTGTCAGGTTTTCGGGTAGCAGCAGAGTCGCCCTCTCGGATACTTCGGAACTCGGCAGATTGATGGTAAGCGATTATCTGCTCCACATCGAGGCACTCTCGGTGATTCTGATTGTAAGCATTATGTCTGCAATTCTTGTTGCAAAGAGGAAGTCTTAAATGATTTACCAGTATATTGTTTTATCACTTATTCTCTTTTTTATCGGATTGATTACCGTAATCGTGAGAAGGAACCTGATTGTGGTTCTGATGGGCATAGAATTTATGCTGAATGCCGCAGGTATTATGTTTGTTACCTATTCGAGGTTTTATAATAACTATTCGGGAGAGTTCATTACGCTTGTGATTATGCTTATTGCTGCGTGTGAAATGGCAATAGGTCTTTCGGTCGTTGTGGCTATGTTCAGGATATTTGGCTCGGTTAAGAGTAATGATATAAGGGAGCTCAGGAACTGATGACTGATAAGTTGTCCAGCCTTCTGGTTATTGCCGTTCTGCTGCCGTTTGCCGGTGCGCTGACAAACGGACTGCTGGTAAGATATATGCCCAGAAAAATCTCGGGTATCATTGCTTCCTGTACAATTACGTTCTCCTTTCTGCTCTTTGCGGTTGTATATATAGCCGCGGGGAATGCCATCAGAATACCTTATGTGGTTCAGGTGGCACCATGGCTCTTTCTGGGTGATTTCAATGCCGGTATCTCTTTTATCGCAGACAGACTTTCGCTGATTATGGCTCTGATGGTTACCGGAGTCTCCGCTCTTATACATTTCTACTCTATCGGTTATATGGGTGGTGACAGGGGAGTCAACAGGTACTTCTCGTATCTGAATCTCTTCGTAGGTTTTATGCTCATTCTTGTGATGGCAGAGAATATTGTGCTGATGTTTGTGGGATGGGAGGGCGTCGGACTCTGTTCATATCTTTTAATTGGTTTCTGGTTCTCGGAGGAAGAGAAGGCTAATGCCGGCAGGAAGGCCTTCATAGTCAACAGAATCGGCGACCTTGCATTCATTATAGGGATATTCCTGATTCTGGGATACTTCAATTCCGCCTCATTTATCAGCATAAATGCAAACTCGTATAAAATACCTGAGATGACGGCTTTTGCCGTTACATTGCTGCTATTTATAGGTGCAACCGGCAAATCCGCCCAGATTCCTCTGTATGTCTGGCTCCCCGATGCAATGGCAGGTCCGACACCTGTCTCAGCCCTCATTCATGCCGCTACGATGGTTACGGCGGGTGTGTATATGATTACACGTCTGGGAAGCCTTTTTATGATGTCGGATATGACACTCGCAGTAATTATGCTCACAGGCTCATTTACAGCCCTCTTTTCCGCTACGATTGCCACAACACAGAACGATATAAAGAAGATTCTTGCATATTCGACGATAAGCCAGCTGGGATTTATGTTTGCGGCGGCGGGAGCATTTGCCTTCAGTGCCGCTATGTTTCATCTGATAACGCATGCATTCTTCAAGGCTGCACTCTTTCTGCTTGCCGGTTCCGTCATCCACGCCTTATCCGGAGAACAGGATATAAACCGTATGGGCGGGCTCGAAAGACATCTTCCGCATACATCACTTATGTTCTGGCTTGCCTCCCTTACGATTGCTGGAATACCCCCGTTCTCTGCCTTCTTTTCGAAGGATGAGATTCTTTATAAGGTGTTCATAAACGAAAATCCGGCTGCACATTTTGCCCCCAAGATTGCCTATATAATGCTTCTTCTGACCTCGTTTATGACGGCATTCTATATTGCAAGGCTCTATTTTAAGGTATTTTCGGGTGACTATAAGGGCGAGAAACATCCTCACGAATCTCCCCGCATAATGATTGTCCCGCTATATATCCTGACAATCCTGTTTGCTATTTCGGGTCCTTTCGGGATGGGCGGAGGAATTGCACATATTATGGAAATGCCTGCCAAAATATTCATTAAAAACATACACTTAACTAATACATTTCAACGAATACTTGAACCGTCCATAGCCTCCTTTGGTTCGGTAAGTTCCGATGTATCTACAGAGATTCTGCTGATATTCGTATCCGTGGCTGTGGCATTTGCCGGCTGGTTTTCGGGAAGGTATCTGTATTACCAGCAGATATCACCTGTGGTTGAATCCTTCAACCGTAAATTCTATCCGTTGCATAATCTTCTTTACAAAAAATACTATATCGACGAAATCTATGAATTCCTTATAGTCAGACCTTATATTTATATTTCAAAGGGACTTTATGGCCTGATCGACCGTTTTATCATCGAATTTGTCTTTATAGGGCTGCTGGTCAAGATTGTATATGTAACAGGTTTTGTGCTAAGGGTTTTTCAGAACGGATATCTGTATAAGATTATATGCATCGGCATAACCGGTCTGGGCATAATACTATATTTTATGGTGGGAAGGTAGATGGAATCGGTACTTCTTACATATATAATATTTTCTCCGGTCATAGGACTGCTTATCCTTCTCTTTATACCACGGGATGAGAAGGTACTGATAAAGAATATTACATTCATCTTGTCGCTGGTCCCGCTGGCATTATCTGTTCTAATGCTAATACTGTTCGACAGGAGCAATGCGGGATTCCAGTTCGAGACTCTTATCAGATGGATAGGTCCGCTGAATATCTATTACCATACCGGTGTCGACGGGATAAGTCTCTTTCTGGTTCTGCTTACAACATTATCTGTACCGGTAGTTGTTGTCTCGTCATTCAATTACATAAAGACAGACGAAAAACTCTACTATATGATGCTGCTTTTTCTGGAAACGGCAATGCTCGGGACATTCCTTGCGCTGGACCTCGTCCTCTTCTTCCTCTTCTGGGAGGCGATGCTGATACCAATGTATTTTATCATTGCAATGTGGGGAGGAGAGAACAGGGTCTATGCCACATTTAAGTTTGTGATATACACTTCGGTCGGCTCTGTCCTGATGCTTATCGGTATTTTTTATATAGGTAACGCTGCGGGGAGTTTCTCGGTCAGCGAGATATACGGGACTAATTTTTCGGTCAAGGAACAGTTATTACTTTTCGGGGCGTTCTTTCTGGCATTTGCCATAAAGGTCCCTTTATTTCCGGTTCATACGTGGCTACCCGATGCACACGTGGAGGCACCGACAGGCGGTTCTGTAATCCTTGCGGCAATCCTTCTCAAAATGGGGACCTACGGAATGCTGAGATTTGTCATTCCGCTCTTTCCGAATGCAACCCTGATTTTTGCTCCGGCAGTCTTTATACTTGCCGTAACCGGTGTCGTCTATGCTGCAATGGCTTCTTTTGTTCAGAAGGATATCAAGAAACTCGTCGCATACTCTTCGGTCTCACATATGGGTCTGATTGTGCTTGGTCTCTTTGCCCTGAGCAGGGTTTCCCTAAGCGGTGCCGTATATCAGATGATATCCCACGGCCTTTCGACAGGTACGCTCTTTCTGATTGTCGGAATTCTTTACGAACGCAGACATACGAGACTCATATCTGAATACGGCGGCATAGCCTCCGTAATGCCTGCCTTTTCGGTCTTCTTTATGATTGCAGCGCTGACATCAGTTGCAGTTCCTTTTACCTCCGGTTTTGCAGGTGAATTTATGATACTTTTTGGTTCATATTCATCGGAGTTTATGCAGAACTCATCTGAGTATCACAGGATTTTTGTATATATTGCCGCAACAGGTATGCTGTTCGGTGCCGTATATATGCTGTGGGTCTATCAGAAGGTGATATTCGGTCCGAACATAAACCCCGAAAACCAGAACCTGAAGGATCTGAGTTTCAGGGAGTATATGGTTCTGATTCCTTATGCGGTTCTTATGATTGTATTGGGGGTCAATACCGAATTTGTTGTTTCAAGGGTTATGCCGTCAGCAGACAGGTTGATACAGATATTTTATGCCGGGTTAAAGTAATGACAGAATTACTCTCAAACATAGCTTCGCTCATCGTTATATTCGTTTCGGCGATATTACTATTGGTCTTTCTCTCCTTCAAGAAGAGGGAGAGCAGCGGTTCGTTCATCAATATACTTTCCGTTATTTCACTTCTTGCCGCAGCCTTCTGGGAGGCAAATGAACTCGCATCCGGAAGGGGTGAATATCTGGGTCATATGGTGACAGTCAATCCCCTGACCTCACTTTCGGCAATAATTCTGTATATTACGGCCATAGTAAGTATCCTGATAACCGATTCATTCAAAGGTTTTATGACAGAGGACAGGGGGGATGCGTCTCTACTTATTTTGTTCTCGGTGTGCGGGATGCAGATTATGGTAATTTCATCAGAGCTGATTCTGATGCTGATAGGTCTCGAAATCACTTCTATGTCACTCTTTGTCCTCTCCTCGAAGAACAACCGCTCAAGACTTTCAATCGAAGGAACACTAAAATATCTAATATTCAGTTCTGTCTTCTTTGCGGTTACGCTCCTTGGCGTTGCCCTGATATACGGCTTTATGCTCTCCATCGGTGTAAATTCGGATATGCTGAGCTTCCACAATCTGGGGTTTATCGGGAAGAGTATCAATGCAGGTAATACTGTTTTAATAACCGCATATATTTTTGTTATAGCCGTTATTCTGCTGAAACTGGGAATTGTCCCGTTTCATATGTGGGTTCCGGATTTCTACGAGGGTTCTCCTTCCTGTGTGTCAGGTTTTGCATCTACATCAGTAAAAGTGGCTTCTGTTGTAGTCCTTCTGAATATATTTTCGAAGATGTTTTTTGCTCCTCTGGTATCCGATTATCATATTGCATACAGATTGCTCGAAATCCTGACCATTATTACCATTGTTATATCAACGCTTATCGCACTTCATCAGACAAATGCAAAGAGGCTTATTGCCTACTCCAGTATTGCGAATGCGGCCGTCATAATGCTCGGAATTCTCTCATATCTGGTCGCCTCCGGGGAGCTTAGAGAGACCATTAAGGTCAATATCCTCTTCTTTGTCTTTATCTATTCACTTATGAATCTGCTGGCTTTCGGTATCTTCTCGAGACTCGAAAAGGCAGGAGGGGAGAATCAGCTGATAGGCAGTTTCAACGGATTGTATTATAAGAACCCGTTTCTGGCAGTAGCTCTGACCGTCTCTCTCTTCTCACTTGCCGGACTTCCGCCCGCAGGTGGTTTCTTTGCCAAACTCTTTATCTTCAAGTCCGCTATAGATTCCGGATTGATTTTGATTTCTGTCATTGCAATACTTATGACAATAGTTTCACTTTATTATTACCTGAACTTCGTTTTGGTATTATTCCTGAAGAAACCTAACAACGAAGAAAGATATGAGGGTAACGTACTATTTAATATTGTCATAGGGATTCTCGTTCTGGTCATTATTTTTGCCGGTATCCTGCCGGACAGGATAGTAGGACTTCTGACACATTTTTTAATCAGGTAGAATATTTACCGCACATCACCAATAATAAATAATTTGCCTCTGTCGGTGTATAGTATAATGTTTCCACCCGGAGTTATAACCGGTGTTGTCATATAATTGGTGCAGTCACTTGAAGAAGTAACAAACAGAAAAAGATTTTCTCCGTTTATTCCGCTTAATTTTTCTAGTGTACAATTATAGATGACAAACAGATTTCCCACTGAATCGAGAAGCGGCATCTGTGCATTGCCACCCGAGCCGGCAGGTGTTCTCTCCCAGACAAGAGTTTTTGTCCCGATATCAAATAGTGCATATCGTGTATTTGATAAATAATATAACTTTTTATTGTGATAAATGAGGTAGTTCTTATTTGTATAAAACGGCAGATTTATATCAAATATCTTATTCCCGTCAGCATTAAGGGAGACGAGTTTATTGTCCTTATTGACGAAATAGATATTTGAATTTTCATCAATAGCCATTTTTCTGGTAACAGAATTTGCCTGATATCTGTAAATCTGTTCGCCGTTTTTGGAAACTTTATATAAGAATGTATCATTTGAATAGATATAAATGTTTTCGTCTCTGTCAATGAACTGCTGAGCCTCTATATTGCCTCCCGTTATGAATTCCCATATAAGCTGCCCATTGCTGGAAATCTTGTACAGGCTTCTGTTGGATGAAGTAATATAAATATTTTCGTTACTTCCAAGGACAGGTGAAGTAACAATATTGGAATATGTTGAGAAAATCCATTTTACCAAACCGTTTTTTCTTAGTGCATAGAGGTCACCGTAATAACTACTTACATAAATCGTCCCGCTTGCACCTATTACGGGTGTACTATATGACTCTCCGATATTACTTGGTGTGTTATTAATCATAAGTTTGTTGTCAAAGATTATAAATTTACCGTTTGCAACCATATAAATGAATCCGTTTTCATCGACGACAGGCATTGTATCCCTGTATGAAGAATAATACATAGTATAGGAAGTCGTTCTGGAATTGATTTGTTTTGGTCTGTCGGGGCCTTTATAAGGTGAAACTCCCGTGACAGCCGGACAGTATCCGATGACAGGATAAATTCCCTTTGGGTCGACCGAAATAAACTCCGGACATATATTACTCTGACATATATTGCTGATGCAGTTAAATCCGTTAAGACATCCGTTTTCGCAAATAATGTCGCAATCACTGTAATATCCTGTACATTTATTAAAGCAATCCGGCAATGTTATTTTTGGGTCATTGTCATTACAGTCGTTACCGCCGTTCTCCCTGCTTATATAACCGTCTCTGTCATTGTCAACTCCGTCAATACCGTCACAGTTTGTATCAATCTTGTCACCATATAAATCAGAAGAAGAGGGGTTAATATTTTTATCGTAGTCGTTACAATCGCTGCCACCTGATAATATACTTGCATAACCGTCTCTGTCATTGTCGACACCATCAACCCCGTCGCAGTTTTCATCTATACCATTATCATATATGTCAGTTCTTCTGGGATTTATACTCCGATCACTGTCATTGCAATCATCTCCGCCTGATTCAATACTGGAATATCCATCCTGGTCATAATCAATCCCGTCTATCCCGTCGCAGTTTGAATCAACTCCGTCTCCCAGCATATCAGTTGCACCGGGGTGTATATCAGGGTCATTATCGTTACAGTCTCTCAACGATGAATAATTGGGATTGGATGCATAACCATCTCTGTCATTATCTGTGCCGTCGATACCATCACAGTTTTCATCAATATAATTTCCGGAATAGTCGTATCTGCCGGGGTTGATATAATAATTGCTATCATCACAGTCATTTCCCCCTGATTCTGTGCTGGCATAACCATCACTATCATAATCCTCGCCGTCGATACCATCACAGTTGGAATCAGTTCCGTCACCGGCAAGGTCAAATCTAACGGGGTGTATATCAGGGTCATTGTCGTTACAGTCTCTCAGTTTATTGTTATATGAATTTGAAATGAAACCGTCGCCGTCCTTATCGATTCCGTCAATGCCGTCACAATTTGAATCAATATCATCTCCGGGTATGTCGTTTGCTGCCGGATTAATCTTATTATTATTGTCGTTGCAGTCATTACCACCGAATTGCTGTGCAACAAATCCATCTCTGTCAAGGTCTGTCCCGTCTATACCATCGCAGTTTGTATCTCTTCCATCTCCCTGAAAATCCGGCATTCCGGGGTTTACGGAATGTCTTCTGTCATCACAGTCGTCTCCGCCGCATTCCGGACTGGTATCAAGATATCCGTCTCTGTCCTGATCACAGGATTGAACAATTACGCTTTTGCTTATCTTTATGATGTCCTCTTTGAATTTAAGTACGGTGAAAAAATCCCATAATCCGTCATATGAATATCTCGTATCGATTTCAATCTTATTGCTATTATTAAAATATTCGTTTCCAAGAAATATTGTACTGTAAAAAAACTGACCAAAAGCAATATCGGGTTCGGTTTTAAGATAGAGTATTCCCCTTACAGGCGAACTGAATAGGTCAGCACATTCTTTATAATCTGAACTACATCTATAATATTTTACAACTTCATTATGCCCAATAATAATAACCTTACTTGCCCGACCAATATTTCCCGCTTTGTCGGATGCCTCGGCAACTAATGAATAAAATCCGTTTTTTATATTTTCGGTTCCGGATATCAGATTGATATCATTTATCTGTTCGCCGTTATAAAGTATTGATTTCTCGTTAGTCAGAAAATTCAGAAGATATATTGTAACTGAATCCGTTATGGTATTGTCAGCAATTCTTACCTTAATATTGAGTTTATTATTATAAATCTCATAATCTGACGGAGTTAATATTTCTATCTCAGGGGCCTTGGTGTCAAAGAAGAGTCTGATTGTGTCTTTTGCCTTTTTGTTCGAAGAATCGAAGGCAACTGCCTTGATGAAATGAAGACCCTCTTCAAAGCCTTCAGTATTGATTGATATATCATAAGGGGCAGATGTATCGTAAAGAATGAGATTATTATCTACATAGAAAGAGACACCTACGACTCCGATATCATCATAGGCCTTTACCCTGATAATATTATTATTCGAGATATAACTGTTATTTTCAGGTTCAGTGATGATAACGACAGGCGGATTGTCACATTTTTCGCTATTATCAATATTAACTTCAAACTCAGTGTACGAATTATTAATTTCTACTTTTAGGAAATAGGAACCATTGCGGAAATTCTCTACATTGATTTCGGCTATTATCTTTCTGTTAAAGATGCTGTATTTGTTCAGAACCGGTATGCTGTCAAGGTAGACACCGATACCTGTGATCTTATCTGTATTTTTGCTTTCTATCAGCAAGTAATATGTCCCGCATATGGTGTCATAGGGATTAAGATTTATGAGTTCAAAATAATCTGATGTGTTACTGATATCGGTTATAGAATCCGCAACATATGCATCAGATTCAGAATCTGTATTATTTGAATCAGTATCCCCTGTATCATTGCTGTTCGTAAAGTAGAAATCCTGCTGATTAATGCAGTTAAAAACTGATATTATTAGTAAAATTACTATCACCTTTTTCATATAATCTCCTTGAATATCTAAATTATATCAGGATTTGTAACAGGTTCAATATAAAATAATTTTTATTCATTAAATTCTCCTTTTGTGATATAAAATCAGGACTTATGCAGAGAATCAGAAGCAAAAAATATCTGGTAACCGGAGTCAGTAAATTCCCCGCTACGAAAATAGTAAAATATTTTACAGAGCAGAAAATTGATATAGTCGGGGTAGATACAAGATTTCCTTCATATAATCCGCCCGGGATGAAGTTTTACGAGACAGACCCGTATCTTTCCAACATAAAGGAAATCTGCAAATCGGAAAATACGGATGTTGTAATACATCTTATGTTCGACTACGACATATATTCCGAAATACATCCCTACAACCGTAATAATTTCATCAGATTCGAGAGGTTGTTCAGGTTTTTCAGGGAAAATCTCTTTGAAAAACTTTATCTCTTCTCTTCTTCATTTGTATACGGGGTAAACTTCTCAAGCAGCAGGAAATATGTTGAGTCGGATGTGCTCATCTCAGCTTCATCGGTTGCCTATCTGAATGATATGCTTATTATAGAACGTTATCTCTCGGGCTATTTTTCACAGAATGAAAACAAAGGTTTGTTCCTCTTCAGGACAGTCCCTGTCTATCATAATTTTTCGGAAGATATACTCATAAAATTCCTGAAAAAGACACCTGTTATTTATTCGATTGCCAGAAGAGACCCCGAATTTCAGTTCCTCTATTTCAGTGACGTCATCAATTATATACTCAATTCGGTTCTGCTCTCCTCCGGCGGGGTCTACAATATTGCGTCATCTGATACCATAAGACTAAGCGAGATTGCATCTCACCTGAATAAACCTTTTATTTATTTGCCCGAAGGCGTATCCAGAAGTATCTTTGGTTCGGCAAAGCTGCTATTTAAATCAGATATTTACAATTCAGAACTTATTGACATACTCTCATTCCCGTGTCTTTTATCTATAGATAAGGCGAGAAAGGACTTCGGATATGAACCGGAGTACAGATGCAGGGATATTGTTGAAAATATTACATTTTTTGACTAAAGGAGATACAGAGATGAAAAGAGCAGTAATGATTGTCCTGATTGCATTTCTTTTTATTTCCTGTCAGAAGCAGGACGACAGTGAGGAACTGTTTCTGAAAGCAGAAGGTTTTCTTAAACTGAATATGTACAGGGAGGCTTTCGATATTTACGTCGAGCTGAAGAGCCGTGATTATAAGACCGAGATAGTTCAGGAGCGGATCAGATATGTCAGTTCGAAGATTGCAGAGGAGAAACTGAAGGCAGAGGCAAACGCAACTAAGGCCGTGCAGCAACCATCTGAGATACAGAATAAGCCTGCAACTCCCGTCCAGAGTACCGAGTTTAAGGTCTCGAGGTGCGACAACACTTACAACGAGAGAATAGAGAATGTAAAAAATGAGATGAAACCGTATCAGGATGAACTCAATGAAATAGAAAAGAAACTTTCAAAGATTACCTCCGAATACAAGGTTGTCAGCAAGGATGGTGTTTATAATATTGCGGTCCCCGCAGATACACCTCCCGAAAAACAGAAGGAGATAGCAGAAGGTCCTGCAAAGGAGTTCGGTACACTGAATGCCCGCAAAAACGAATTGCTGCAGAAAATCAGCAAATATAATGAAGATATTTCGAAGATCATCGAGGAGGCAAAGAAGGCGGGACAGCCGTCGGATTGTATAAAGAGGTAATTTTATGAATAAATTACTGCCTTATATGTTCAGATATCTCCCGAGGAAGAAAGTTACAGATTTAATCGGATGGGTATCAAATCTCGGGAACGAGAGATTTCAGAGAAGACTGATTGACTGGTTTATCAGAAAATATAATGTAAATACCGAGGAGATGCTCTATCCGGTCGGGCATTACAAAAAACTATATCACTTTTTTATCAGGGAACTTAAGCCGTCGGCCAGACCAATCGATTCAAAGACTATAGTTGCACCGGTCGATGGTATTATGACCGAATGCGGCAGTATAACTGACAAGAGATTCGAGTGTAAGGGTGAATTGCTTTCGGCAAGGGACCTTATAGCATTCGATGAATTTTTCGGTGATACAGAGAACTGGTACTTTACAGTTCACTATCTGAGTCCCAGAGACTATCACTGGATACATTCGCCGGTTGACGGTGAGATATACAGGATGGAGAGAATGAGAGGAGATTTGTATCCTGTATTCAACGAAATGATTCACAAAAAAAAGGATATTCTCTGCATAAATGAGCGGTATAATGTGTTTATACGAAACGACAAGCTGAGGATCTGCGTCTCTATGGTTGCGGCAATGGGGGTCGGTAATATTATAGCCTCCGATAAAATACTGAAACATAATGAGACAGACGGCCCGGTTGACCTCAATATTGACCCTATAAAAATATCAAAGGGAGAAAAGCTGGCATATTTTGCACTGGGTTCGACTGTTGTTCTTATTTTCAGTAATTATGAACCGGACCGCAGACTGAAAGGAGAATATCTGAAGCTGGGTACAGGGATTACCGGGATATGAAACTTATCCGTCTTGACGAATACAGACTGAAACTCGAAAGAGAAGGGGAAATGGTGACAGATGCCTTTATCTATGCAAGCGAAAATATACATCTGGAGACAGAGGCAATAAGACAGCTGTACAATACGGCGACTGTTCCTGATATCAGAAGAGTTCTCTGCACACCGGATATCCATATCGGATTCGGTGTCCCGATAGGTACGGTTGCCGCTTTTGAGAATGCCGTTATTCCCTCGGCAGTCGGATATGATATCAACTGTGGTATGAGTATGCTGACGACCGGCCTGAAGTATAATGAAATATCCGCGGAAAAGATAGCCCACTTTATTTACAACAGAATTCCTCTTGGTGAAGGCAAGCATAATATCTCATTTGAGGGCGAGGACCTGAGCAGAATTCTCTCATTCGGGGTAAGGGGGTTGTATGATATCAGTTCAAACAGGTCATTTCGGAAGAAGTATCCGGATTTATCGGAGCTCTTTGAAAAATCTGATTATGAAACCGTAGCATCGCATATTGAAGATAATGGTTCTATACAAACGGATATCAATTCAGTGCCAAAAAAGGCTCTCGAGAGAGGATATAACCAGTTTGCAACACTGGGTGGCGGGAATCATTTCATCGAACTTCAGCGGGTTATCTCTGTATGTGATTCATTAGTCGCAGAGAGATGGGGGATATTCGAAGATGAACTTACGGTTATGATACACAGCGGTTCAAGGGGACTCGGACACGAGATCGGAGATTATTATATGAGGTCTGCCGTTGAATACTGCAGGCGTAAAAATCTGCCGTTTCCCAATAATAATTTAGCATATTTTTATACCCGTGATACGGAGGGACAGAACTATATAAAGGCTATGTATGCCGCAGCAAATTTTGCGTTTGTCAACAGGCATCTTATATCCCTGATTACAGGGGATATCATTTCGAAGGTCTGTAAAAAGGGCAGAATAAATATCCTTTATGATGTCCCGCATAATATCGCAAAGTACGAAAGCATATCGGATGAGCAGCTGCTTGTTCACCGAAAAGGTGCGACACGTGCCTATCCCCCGTCGAGGATGAAAAGGACGGTTTTCGAAGATCTGGGACAGCCTGTCCTGATTCCGGGGTCAATGGGGACGAAATCATATCTTCTGGTGGGGACAGAGAAGTCTGCCGAGACATTGTTCTCTGTAAACCACGGGGCGGGCAGGGTAATGAGCCGTACGGCGGCCTCCGGTATAGGCAGGCGGGGTAAACAGGGATCATCGCTTATTTCAGATGAGGAATTCAGAAAATCGATGGAGGGTATATTCCTTATCTGTGAAGACAGGAGAACGGTAAAGGAAGAAGCACCTGCGGCCTACAAGGATATAGATGAAGTAATAAATGTCGTGGTCGGAGCGGGTATTGCAAGGATAGTTGCTGTAATGAAGCCCATTGCCGTATTAAAAGGATGATTTTTTTTTGACATACTGCCTTTGAAAATATATAAGATTGATGGTCTGTATTTGAGGATGTTATGAGAAAGAGACTGTTTCTGATATTATTGCTTATATATTCCGGCTCTCTTTATGCTTCCGGCTCCGATATAATCGGCTTCGGTGCCAGAGGAATTTCTATGGGGAATACCGGTGTCTCTGCCGGCAATGATTCTTCGGTGGTCTTCTATAATGCAGCACTTCTGACAGAGACCGGGAATCATCTTATGCTGGGAACGACACTGACAGACATGTATATCGATATTGTCCCATTCGAAGGAAGCACCGGCGAAAGCTACGGTGGTGTTACAAATATGTACGGTCTTTATATCAGCGGAAGGCATAATCTAAAGTTCAGCAATTTTGCATTCGGTTTCGGAATTTATCTGCCGACCAACAGGATTCATCTCGAAAGGAGTTTCTTCCCTGACGAGAGGGAACGTTTTTTTACAAATAAGATTCACCCCGAACTTTATGGTGTAAGGTCGGAAGGGGAATCTATATATGTTGCGGCTGCTTACAGGATATTCAGTAATCTCAGCATAGGTGCCGGTGCGATTATGAAGATAAATTCAAATGCCCCTTCCTATCAGTATCTCCCCTCGATTACAAAGACAGACCAGATGTATCTGAATCTGGCTGCCGAAGAGAAGATCAAACTTTTTCCGATGGCAGGCATATATTACAGACCGCTTGATAATCTGAGTATAGGCTTTTCATACAGGTCAAATACATATTTCAAGATTATTTCCCGTTCATATACGGAGGTGAAAGGCCTTACTCAGCCGGGACAACCGAATGTTTCGGAGGAGATTTTCAATTTTCAGTATACCCCTTCCGAATATTCCGGTTCCCTGACCTATAGATTTGATGACTGGGTATTTACAACGGATATCGTATACGAGGAATATTCCGAATATCAGGACTCACATAATCAGAAACCTGTGGTCCCTTTCAATGATATTGTATCAGTTCATTTCGGCACGGAATATACATTGAATGATTTTCTGCTTCTCAGGGGAGGATATGTGTATCACCCGACCCCTGTCCCTGAGCAGAACGGAAGGACGAATTATGCAGATACTGATACTCACTATATAACACTCGGGGCCGGACTCAAATGGAATTATGAGGGGTGGAGACTTCATCTGGATATATATTCTCTCTTTATGCTGTTTGAAAAGCGGGAGAATAAAAAGAGCGAAACTGCTGCTGAACCGGTTATCGACGAAGATAAATATACTGACGGACTTCAGAGTAAAAACCCGGGTTATCCGGGATTTACTATGTCGGGATTTGGATACGGAGGAGGAATTTCTCTGAGTATTTTTTATTAACAGGAGGAGAACGTGAAGAATATTTTTAAGATTATTACATTGGAGAATCAGAGCAGAATAGAAATAAAGAATTACAGGGACCAGCAGGACAGAAAGGAACTGGCAGCATTTCTGTCGAATCAGAATCTTTATGAAAGGATATTCTTCTGGATGCACAGGGAACCGGAAGATATTCTGAACGAGTTCAGGCAGCTCCTCGAAAAAGGTAATTACATAATAGTTGCCTTTTGCAGGGACAAGGTTGTAGGTATAGGTCTTTCAAAAAAATACGACGAATATTATTTCAGACATATCGAGAGATTTTATATCTGTATTGACAAGTCTTTCTGGGGAACGGGGCTCACCCGTGAACTGATTTCAGAACTCGTTTATCTGAGTATGGAAGATGGTAAGGAGAGAGTGGTGGTAGAACTTCTCCCTGAAATGAAGGAACATAAGAAGGAGATTGAGGAACTCGATTTTGAACAGATAGCAGTTCTGCCCGAATTCTTTATGGACGAGAAGGGGACGAAGAGGGATATCCTTGTATTTGCAAACCATCTCGGCAATCTGTGGAAGAGTTTCGAGGAGAATATCGACCTGCAGTTCAGGCCTCATATTATGGAAGACTGATGATAATCAAGCCATCAGGTGATGATATAGTAAGGTATCTCAGGGCCGATAATCTGTACAGATATCTTCAGATTGCAGATAAAGAAAAATTTCCGGAGCATATAAGAAAATTAATAGATGATTCGGGGAAAAAATTATCTGAGCTGGTTTCTCCCTGCGTGATAATCAGGGAGTTTAAGGATTTTACGGCATCAAATGACGGAATTCTTATAGATAATCATGAAATCAAATCCGGTGTGCTGGCAAAAATATCCTTAAATGCAGAATCCGTGTTTGTCTTTATACTGACAAACGGAGACAAAATAGAGAAAGAATGCAGAAAGTATTATGAAGACGGAGAATATTTTCTATCCCAGATTGCAGACGGATACGGTTCTGTGTACGCAGAGGCGACCCTCGATTATATTATGAACAGAATCGAGGATGAGATAAATCCTGCCGGATTCTCACTCTCTGCTCCGTATTCCCCGGGTTACTGCGATATAAATATCTCACAGCAAAGTGTAATTTTCGACCTTATGAAAGAAGAGAATGACTGTGTCACTCTCAGTGAATCATTTCAGATGTACCCCGAAAAGAGTATTTCAGGTCTTTTCTTCAGGATGAAGAAAGAGTATGCAATGAAGTTCAGAAAATATTTTATTTTCTGCAGTGAATGTAAAAACAGGTTTTGCAAACATTACAGGGGATAATGAGGTTCTTATTCCTATTTTCGACTTCCACACTCACGGGACAGGCCGCACAGTCCTTTAATATCCTGCGCTCTCTGGTAAAAACGGGACATAAGGTCTTTGCAGTAGCAGACCAGAACAGGACCGGTGACCTGAATTCACTAATTGAAAAATCGGGGGCCGTTCTGATAAGAGATGTCTCCGTCTCCAATAAGAATAAACTGTTCGGAAAGAGCAGGGAGATAAATCTTCTCCGCTCGGTCATACTGGATATGAGGCCTGATTTTGTGGTTTCATCTTTTTCGAATGACCACTTTTCGGCAGGTATTGCTTTAAAAAACCTTGAGAAGAAACCTAAGATAATAAGATTTTTCCATAGCCCGGGGATTAGAGGGGATTTTCTTCACAAATCACTCTATCAAAAGACTGATGTATTCATTTTCTATGACTATGATATCTATGCCGGATTCAAATCACGATACAACAGCCTCAGGGAGAGATTATTTCTCTTTCCTTCCTGTATCGACACAGAAATATTTGTTCCGAAAGACGGTGCAGAATTCAGAAAAAGGTTTGGTCTTGAAGGGGCTTCTTTTGTAATCGGATATGTGGGTATGTTTCAGAAGGGACGAATGCACAGGGAGCTCATCGATGCCTTTATCAGGGTGAAAAAGGGCAGTGAAAATTCCCGTCTTCTGATGGTAGGTTCGGGAGAAACTCTCGAAGATATAAAGAGATATGCGCGCAGAAAGGCTGATACCGGAGATATTGTATTTACAGGTTTTGTCGGGGAGAATGAACTTGTGGATTCATACAATGCGATGGATGTATTCGTCCTTTTAAGGGGCGGACACGATTCTTCCCTCAGAATGCTGTATGAGGCTCAGTCCTGCGGGACATATATCCTGACATATAAAAATTTTCCTGCAAGCAGACTTATAGAGACAACCGGATACGGAAGTTTTTTCTCTGATGTCAGTAATACCCAAAGCATAGCAAAAACAATTGAATCTGTCCGTGATTTTGCAGATAATAGTCTGAGGAAAGATATACATAACAGAGTTGCACAGGAGTTCGGTCTTAAAAAGTCCGCTGACCTGTTCTTAAGAATATGTGAGAATCTGTTGAAAAAATAACAGATATCATTTTTTAAGCCTTTTATATTGCCGGATTGACAAACAGGATATTCGTAATAAAATATTCGATGAAGTGGTACGGGTAATCGCTGATTCAGATTAAGTTTCTGAGTCAGAGGAAAGTCCGGGCTCCCAAGGGCAGGGCGTCCGTCATATGCGGATACCGTGAGGTAAGGAAAGTGCCACAGAAACGATACCGCCTGCCTATGGCAGGTAAGGGTGAAATTGTGAGGTAAGAGCTCACATCTGATACCGGAGACGGTATCTTAGGGTAAACCCCGCCCGGAGCAAGGCCAAACAGTTCTGGAAGATGAGGTTGCCCGCCTCCTTGTACTCTGTACATACAGAACGGGTAGGCCGCACAGATAAATGATTACCGCTCCTTTGTGAGTACAGAACCCGGCTTACAGTACCACTTCATTTTTTCCTGTTTCTGTATTCGTTGATTATGTTGATGACCTTATCGACATCAGGGCCATTCGGGTCAAGTTCGATATACTTTTCGTATTGTTTGATAGACAGATCTGCCTTCCCGAGCATTGCATAACAGGCACCAAGCCCTCTGTATGCCATTGCGAAGTCGGGTTTGAGCCTTATTGCAGACTTGTAATATTCTGCGGCGATGTCATATTTACCCTGCTTAAAGTAGTTGTTTGCTTCTGTAAAATAATCTTTTGCACTCTCCGGCCTGTCCTGTCTGGCTGACAGGGGCTTCTCAGGTTTCGGTGCCTGAGCCTTTGCTTTTCTATCCTGTGTATTCGCATCGGTTTTCCTGTCTGTCTGATTCTGCTCGTCTTTATTCTCGGCATCAGATTTTGCTGGCTCCTGTTTTACTGCCACAGGATTGACGGGTGAAGGAGTATTGAAAGTTATCTCTTTCTTTAAGTCACTGTCGATTCCGGATATCACGCTTTTGTAGATGATAATTCCTATAATAAAACCGATTGTAAGCAATACAGAAAATCCGATAATCAGATTTTGCTTATTGAGATACTTTTCCAGATTTAATGTCTCTTCCTCTTTTACTGCCGATGTCTTCTCTTTTAAGGGTATATGAACTTTGGGTACAGGTGATTTTGGTTTAGGTACTTCAGTTACAAGGAGTAGTTCCTCACTTTCGGGTCTTGCTGTCTTCTTCCTGACCGGTTCAGGGTCTATGGGCTTCTCTGCGGCGGAGACGTCTATGATAATGGAAGACGGCTTTTCATTGCTTTCGACCGGTTTATCTTCTTCTGATTCCTTCGGTTTTGAATACGGGTCAAACCAGACACTGTTGCTGTCGGCGAAGAGTTCTTTTCTGACTTCATCTATCTTT
This sequence comes from Bdellovibrio sp., assembly GCA_020725805.1. Classification (GTDB taxonomy): domain Bacteria; phylum Myxococcota; class SpSt-1050; order SpSt-1050; family SpSt-1050; genus SpSt-1050. The sequence goes on along the minus strand of DYEF01000032.1, from coordinate 8,854 downwards.
TCCGGCGGAATCTCTGCAGGAGGGACATCTGGTTGTACGGGAGTTATATCCTTCAGAAAATCAAGACCTGCTTTTGAGGCCGGGCTGACAGCTTTCCCCTTAAGTGCATCCTGAAGGGCATTAATAAACTCTTTCATATTCTGAAATCTGTCTAAAGGATTCTTTGCAAGACATTTCAGGCATATAGATTCGAAAAGAGGAGAAACAGACGGGTTGTATGATTTAAGAGGTTTCGGCGACTTCGTCTTGTGCATCATAAGAAGGTTTAGGGGATTGGATGAGACAAATGGCAGATTTCCGGTCAACATCTGATACATAATAACGCCCAGCGAGTAGATATCCGTTCTGTGGTCTACGTTCTCCTGTGACGCCTGTTCGGGGCTCATATATTCAGGTGTCCCGATAATTACACCGGAGGAGGTTAGTCTGGGATTTAGGTCGCCGGCGATCTTCGAGATACCAAAATCGAGAATTTTTACAAAATAACTGCCATCACCCTTGTCAGTAAGCATTATGTTGTCCGGTTTGAGGTCACGGTGAATTATCCCTTCGTTGTGGGCTGCATAAAGGGCATCTGCACACTGTGTAAGAATATCTGCCGTTCTCTCTGCCGGTATGGTTTTGCTCTGGCATAAAAGGTCAAAGAGAGTCTTCCCTTTTACATACTCCATTACAAAATAGAAAGAACCGGTCGGTGTCTTGCCGAAATCAGTCACCTCAACAATATTCGGATGCCCGAGCTTTGAAGTAAGTTTGGCTTCATTTACAAATCTCTTGAGGGAATCCTCTCTCTTTGCAAGTTCGGGGTTCAGTATCTTTAAGGCAAAGGGTTTTCCGAGTATTGTGTGTTCGGCCTTATATACCTTCCCCATACCGCCTTCACCGATTTTTTCGGTAACTTTATATCTCTTGTCAAGGATTGTCCCTATCAGAGGGTCTTCTGCGGTTTCAGCGAGCGGAATGTTGTCGAACGGACAAATATTCTCGCTGTTTTCAAATTTTCTGTTACATTTCGGACATAGCTTCACAAAGACAACTCCATACCGGTTGATTTATATTAATATCACAGAAAACAGAAAAATCAAAATCCCGTTATGGCAGGAATTTTGACGAATTCTTAATCTTTTCGGGCAGATATACATCAATGACATAATTCAGACCGTGCTTTGCGAGTGCCTGTTGTTCTGCCCTGACTCCCATATCTATCAGCTGATTTATCGCCCTTTTCCACTCAGGGTAATGATTGAAAAACGGGTCATTTTTGATTGAGTCCTTTGCCCTTTTGATATCCACGTCCTTTAGGGGGTGAGTGGGAAGTTTGTAGTCGATGATATCCTGAGGTGTTATGCCCAGAAATCTTGCCTTCGGAACGCAGAAGAATTCGTTGATATGGGCTGCATTTCCCGAACCTACCTTGAGTGTACGGTAGATATTGCCGATTCCGTAGGGGTCGCCGTCCACAAAGACGTAGACCGGAAGTTTCATTTCATCGGATAGCCTTCTGATGAATCTCCTGCACGCCCTTGTAGGAACACCTCCCATACTGATGAGAATGCAGTTGGCCGTCTGCCAGTAATTGTGCTTGACGAGTCTCTGAAACATACCGGCGGTCTCTATAGCAAGAATAAACTTTGCATCTGTTTCGAACTGAAGGTGTTCAACGTATATCGGAATTGAGTACGCCCCCGAACCGAATTTTGTACAGTCTATCCTCAACTTCTTCTTTGTATTTCTGTCTTCGTCAATTATAAATAATTTGCCGGCCACATCCCCGCCTTTTTCCTCCGGTATAAATCCGAGCTGTTCCCTGTTTACCTGAAAGAATGCCTCCACATCATCCATTACTGTGTCCGATTCAACCTGTTCGTTGAAACGTGCATCGCCCCAGTTTTTGGAAACATAGTAAGCCTCTCTCTTGGTAGCGATATCGTCAGTTGAAATAAGTTCCTTGGAGAGTGCAACCATTCTGAGTGTCTGGGCAAATGTCTTGACAGTATTGACAGTAAGCGTCCTTGACTTTTTTCTCCCCTTAAGTTCGAAAAAACCTATCTTCGGGTCGTATTTTACGTTCTGAAGGGATCTGAGCGGGAATGCCATTTTGGGACTTTTACGATGGATTATATCGGAGTATATTTCCTTTGATGATTCCTTTATCTTCCTGAGTATTGATTCCCTTGCCATAATCAGTCAGCCTCCTTGAGGACAATCTTGGTTCTGGACTTTTCCAGCGTTTCACGAAGGGTGTTATTGACTCTCTCTTCTTCTGCCTTGTTGAGTTCGAGTATCTCCCTTAATGCCTCACCGATATGAGGAATATATTTTTCTATATAGGATTTTTTCTTCTCCTGATCCATAAATCTTCTTGTGCGGGAGATATGTATGGATACCTGTCTTCCGCATTCCATAAGTGCGAGTCTTATCTCTTTGAGAATCTCCGGATAATGGGCTACTGCCTCTTTACTCTCGGAGGTAAACGGAACCCATGCAGATGCAATATGTATGAATATCACCATAGGTCCTACCGGCAGTGAACCTTTGGGTTGCTGAAGATTGTAGGACCTCCACGAAGTAGAGACTATTGCTTTTGTCATTGCACAGGCAGACTGCTGGTATAACAGTGGTACCCTGTTGGCAAATCTCATTATCTCAACCGGTTCTTCTGACGGCAATTCACCGCCATAGGCAATTCCGGCTTCGATAAGGAACGGATTCCCTCTGTAAACCGTGGGAGGTCTTGTAACTGCATAGTAGAGGTCTGCCTTAAACTGCCTCTTGAGCGCAGATATGATAAGCTGGTCTCCTATCGGAGAGAGGCAGTTAGAAGGAGGAGCCATTATCTTTATCTTGGGGATACTCTGGTAGAGAAGTTCTATCTGGGAGGGGGAGAGTGAGGAAATTCTCTGGTCGGCATTCAGGTTTACACTCTCGGCAATCTGCTGGGCTATTCTCGGAGAGACCCTTGAGAACTCGGAGGTAAAGAACTGTCTTAGGGTTTTTGCCTTTGTCTCGTGAATCATTTTAATGAAGATACCGAGTTCAACTCCGTACGGATGTGGTTTTATAGGTTTTGATTCGACCGGAAGTTCGTTGCTGACCCTTTCATATTTTACGAATTCGCCCTCGGGAGGATAATAGATAATGGTGGCGTGGGGATTGGCAAGGGCTGTCTGAAAGATGTATCCGTCGACTGAATGGGAGCCCTTCTTGTAATTTGCCTCTATCTCCATCTCGACTTTCGTCCCGTGCTCTTTAAGTACATCATTGTTGGACCAGATGATCGTATCTTCCCGGACAACAACCGGTGCATTCTTTCTCGCATCTATCTGAATTTCAAACTGATGGGACTCCTGCTGACTCCTGATCTTCGACAGAATTCTGATAGGTTTTCCTGTTGTAAGCTGGGCATACATACCCGCGGCACTTATACCGATTCCCTGCTGGCCTCTTGCCTGTTTCAGAGTATGAAATTTTGAACCGTAAAGGAGTTTCCCGAAGATTTTGGGAATCTGATTCTTTACAATACCCGGTCCGTTGTCTTCGACTGATACGGAAAACCTGTTTTCGGCAATTTGTCTGATAACTATTATTATTTCCGGCAGGATACCGGCCTCTTCACAGGCATCGAGTGAATTGTCAACTGCCTCCTTGACGGTTGTCAGAAGTGCCTTCGAGGGGTTATCGAATCCCAGAAGGTGTCTGTTCTTCAGAAAAAACTCGGATATCGATATCTCCCTCTGTTTCTGTGCAAGAATGTGTGCCGTATCCTGAGTCTGCTTTCTGGACTCCTTTACCTGTCTTTCGTCTCTCTTCTCAGAGACCGGATTTTCTTTGATGTTTTCACCGGTTTGCGGAATCTCTTTAAAAATATCCATCTGAACAGCCGTTTTCTTAACCATTCCTAAAATTCCTCCAGATTTTTCTTGCGCAGTGATATGTGTCCCTCGCTGCGCCCTGTTTTTATAATCTCAGTTTGCAGAATTTTCAAGTAAAAACATATAAATAGTTCAAAATAGTCAGAGGCAAAAGCAGCAGCTTAACGATTCAGGTACTCCTGCTGATGAACGGATTGAAATAGCCAAACCGGAGGAAGGGAAATTTCTCTTTAAGCAGAGTTATGAGTTTCTTGATACCGATAGCTCTGCCTGTCTTTTTTATATTTAATGAATCCAGATACCAGTCCGGGTCAATATTGAAGTTCCTGAACTGTACCATTTTAGGGGTATGTTTTTGTATTAAGCTGTGAAAATGCCTGAATTCCTCCTCGCTGTCAGTTATGCCGGGGAATACGAAATAATTAATCGATATCCATTTCCCGAGTTTTTTACCGAGAGAGATTGATTTGATTACATCGGAAAAGGAATAGCCGACAGGTTTATAGTATTTTGTATAAAGCTCTTCCTGTGCACTGTTCATACTGATTCTTGCGGAATCCAGCCCGCATTCAAAGAGATATCTGAGAGCATCCGGGTTGCTCCCGTTGGTATTTATGTTGACAGTTACTCCTTTGTATCTCTTTTTAATCCTTTTTATTACATTTGAAATTCTCTCCGCTTCGAGCAGAGGTTCTCCCTCGCAACCCTGACCGAAACTGAGTATGGGTTTTCTGACATTCCTTATATGATATTCTGCAATTTCGTACAGTTCGTCTTCCGAAGGTACAAAACCGAGTCTGTTCTGCGGAGAAATTACCTTTGATGAGTTTTTCTGGAATGAAATACAGCCGATACATCTGGAATTACATTTAGGTGAGACAGGTAGCGGGGCCTCGAATCTTTTCATAATAAGATTTCTGGCGTTGGGGCATCTGTATCCGATTGCGCATTTTTCAACCAGATGTGCAACGAGTCTGTTTTGCGGGAATAATTTCATAAGATCTGCACCTCTTCTCGAAATCGTTGCATCATCGAACGCAGAAATTTTATGACGGATATCTTTATCAATATGTATGGCCGCAATATATAATTTGTCTCTGTACATCCCGACAGCTGTATAGGAAAAGAGAGGGAGAATTATTTCGGATTTTTTATGTTTGACCGCAGAACACAGAAGTGTCTGGGTATATCCGGGCGGTATGAACGCAGCAACAGGAATCCTGTCTTCAAGAATAAGTGGCTGAAGATTTTCAGTGAAGACAACAGGATGCCTTCCGGGCATCTGAAATAGAATTGTATCCTCTGGGATTGGTATAAGGTCTTTGAGAAGCAGAGGTGTAAATGACCCTGAATACCTGCCCGCAGCAATAAATCTTTCGTCTGAACAGATATTCCCTCTCTTATCGTAAAAGACTGGTTTTAAGAAGGTCTGTTTCATATAGGTTCCAATAGCAATACAGATTACAGATAACTGTTTTGTAAATCTTTGTAAAGTATTTATTCGAAATAAGTTTCATCTGGTTTTTGCTTCATATTCTGTTTCGGTATGTCAGATTATACAGATAACCGGTTTTGCAAACTTTTATTATTGACGAAGTTAAAAAAGATATATAAAATTATTTTCACTATGAGTAAGATTATCAAAATTCTTAGTCTTTTAATTTTTGCTTTATTAACAACTCTTCTGTCCTATTGCGGAGGTGGTCAGACCACGGAGGACGCAGGTCCCGGTGTCTGCGAAGAAGGTGCGGCCTGTAAAAAGAGCAGCGACTGCAACGGAGGAATCTGTTCCGGCGGTAAATGCAAGTGTAAATCCGCAGGATTCTGCACAGAAGATAAAGAGTGCGGGACCGGTATGTGTTGCGATACGCTGAAAAACCAGTGTTATGTCTGTGTGAAGGATGCCGAAACAGAGGATGTTGCGTATGATGTCCATCAGGACACAAATTTACCGGATGTCCCAAAGGACGTTAATCCGGTTGATACAGCAGATACAGGTATTACAGATACAGGTGTTGAACAGATTACGGATACCGGTTATGATGCCGGAACCCCCTGCGACAATTATAAATGCGACTGCGGAAGCTATTGCGTTGTTGTGAACAATAAGGCAGAGTGTAAGACCGGATGTCTCAAGACTACTGATTGCTGTGCCGGACAGTATTGCGACACCAATACAAAGACCTGCAAAGTAAATACAATCTGCCATAGCGACCAGGAGTGTGCGAGTAATCCTGTAAACAAACACTGCGATATCGGAGACTCCTTTGAATGCAAGGAATGTATCGTTAATTCACACTGTGACCAGACAAAGGGGTACTTCTGTGAGATAGTCTCCAAGACCTGTCAGAAGATTCAGGATGCCTGCAACGGCAGTTGTGATTATACAAAGCAGTACTGCAGTACAAAGACCAATCCCCCGAGTTGCCAGCCGAAGAATCCCGATCTCTGTAAAAGTTGTTCTGTTACATTGAATAACTGTCCCTCGCCGCTTGAATGCCAGCCCATTGACCCCATGAATCCGTTCAAGGGTGGTACCTGCGGAGTAGAGTGTTATTCTGTGGAAGATTGCTTCGGTAATGCCTGTGATACACAATTCAGGCAGTGTATCTGTCAGTAGCAGTCGGACTCACCCAATTCGTAAAAGTTTCTCGGATTCCTTTTTGTGGGAGATCTTTTCCCTTTCGTGTATTTTTTCAGTACTGTCTCAGGAATCTCGTATTTTTTCCCTTTATAGGATATCTTTGCCTTCTTCTTCATCCCGGACCTCCGTAGGTTATATAATAACTCATATGCAGGCGATATTGCAACTCTTATTTTACATCCTTCCCCCGGAATATCCTTGAATATACACGGTGTACAGAATCTGTAGGCGGGGCATAATTCGCAGTCTTCTCTGAACTGGCTCTCCTGAATATCCCTTTCAGGAAAATATATAGCTCTGTGGCAGGAGTGAATATTTCCATAGATATCAACTGCATTACTGGTCATGAGCGAATTGCATAATTCCGGATTTTTGTCTCTCGTATGTAGTATTTTATGAAAATCATATATAAGTTCTATATTCCTGAGATTCAAAAGTTCTAAATAAAGTCTTCCAAGTTTTTGAAGTGAATGATCAGTCCATAGTATTCCATAGGCAGGAGATATACCCACAGAATACATTTTATCTGTAAGCACTTTAATGTTTTTATAAACCGAATCTAAGTTCTTTGGTGTAATGGTGAATCTTATAAACAGGTTTTTTTGGGGACATAGGAGTTTGAATTCATTTAAAAGAGTTTTTGTCTTTTTGTTGAACGACAGGACCAGATATGGTTTGTACCTAATTATAAATTCCTTAAAATCCGTTGAAATATGCTCTGTATTTGTGATTAGTACAGGATACAGGATATATCCTGATTCTCTGAGCTGCAGCAATATCTTTTCAATCTCATCTAATGAAAATACCGGTTCTCCGCCGGAGAATACGGGGGACAGTCTTTTCTCATCTCCTGCGAGGGCTATAACTGATTCGATAATTCTTTTGATGTCGGGTCTGACTTCTTTATCGGTTTTCTTGTTGTTATAGCAGTAATAACAGCTTTTGTGACACCTGCGGCTGATTTCTACAAATATTTTTTTCATACCTTAAGTATGATATGACCTCCAATCATTTATTTCAACATAAAATACTCTTAATATTGTCAATTGCCCTTAAATTTTGGTATAATATATATTCAGGAGGTTTTTATGTTAAAATTGTCTTCTCTGTCTTATCCTGTTCTAACAAGTCTGATTTTTTTTGCTTTTGCTTCCTGTAGTGACAGCGCAACTGATAATCTGAATGGGAATGATACCGGAACCGGTGTAAGATGCTCGTCAAATTCCGAATGCAGAAGTGATGAGTTCTGCGATAAATCACTTAACAGATGTGTAAAGTATACGGGTAATGATTCAGGACCTAAGAAGGTCTGCAATCCCGGTGACAGGGGTTGTTACAATCAGTATTTATCGGTGTGTAATGAAGAGGGGACAGAGTGGGAGATTACACCTTGTCCGAGCGGGGAGTATTGTGAGAACGGGGAGTGTACGAGTGCGAAGTGCATACCCGGGGAGAGGCAGTGCACATCTGACGGGAGGTTACAGATATGCAATGCGACGACGAAGAAGTTTGACACATTCAACTGTCCGCCGAACACATATTGTCTGAACAATGTATGTATAAACGTGATATGCACGAAGGGTGAGACGAGGTGTAGCGGGGACGGGAGGTTGCAGACGTGCAATGAGAAGGGGACGGGATTTGTGACGACGGAGTGTCCGAAGAATCAGGTATGTGATTTAAGTAGTTGCAAGGATATAATATGCAAGCCGAAGTCGACGGAGTGCAGTGGTGACAATATGTTTCTTCAGACGTGCAACAATGCTGGGACAGAGTGGGAGAGCAGGGGATGTGGGGCCGGGTATGTATGTGACAGGGCTGGAACTGACGGGAACGGGGATGCGGTATATGCGTGTCTGAAGCAGCAGTGTATACCGAGTACGGAGAGGTGTTCAACAGACAGGAAGAGGGTTGAGGTATGTGATGATAAGGGAGCTAATTATGAGTTGAAGGAGGACTGTGAGGGGAAGAATGCGGTATGTATAAACAATCATTGTGTACCGAGGATATGTCAGCCGGGGAATCAGGAGTGTGATACAAACAATGCGAACACTTTGAAGATATGCAATGAGTTGGGTACGGAGTGGGAGCTGAAGGGATGCGGGGCGGGTATGATATGTATCGGGAGCGGGTGTGTAGAGAAGGTATGTTCTGTTGGGTATAAAAAGTGTGAAGGGAACAAGGTGATGAAGTGCAATGATACGGGGACTGGGTTTATACAGGTGGAGGAGTGTACGGACCCGAACAATCTTGGTAATCAGTGTATAAACGGGAGGTGTATGACGTTGTGTGACAGGGCGGAGGCGGAGAAATCATATATCGGCTGCGAATACTGGCC
>DYEF01000031.1 GCA_020725805.1 Bdellovibrio sp. | reverse complement strand
GACGGATTATCTGAAGTGCTTAAAATCATTATGAAAAGGATAAAGCAGATGCTTAGTAAAGAGAAAAAAGTGAATAAAAACCAGCTAAGATTTAGTTTTGCGGAGGATTTATGAAAAATTTTGGGGTATTTCCAGTCAGATATTAAAATATTGACACTTTTCTATTATTTTATTAAATAGTGGCTCTTACTCAGGAGGAATAAGAATGCAGTTCAGATATCTCTTTGCTGCTTTGCTCTTTGTACTGATTTTATCCTGTCTGCCCAATCCGAAACCGGTAGATGAGGAGAGGGACTCTTTCGACAGGTCGTCGATAAAGGAATATATCCTCTCTTCTCCTCCGTCGATTCAGGTCCCAAGTAAAGCAGTCTTTGGGGACCAGATTGCATTTCTCGGATATTCGGTCGACAGGGAGGTAAAACCCGGAACACGTTTCAAGATAAAGTATTATTTCAAGTGTCTCAAACCAATCGACGAGGACTGGCAGATATTCGTACATATGGATTCGTGGGGAGGGTTTGAACAGCGAATTCACGGAGACCATTATCCGGTATTCGGCAAATACCGTACGAGTAACTGGAGGGTAGGGGAGATTGTTGTGGACGAGAGAGAGGTAAAGGTCCCTTCCTCATATTCGGCACAGAAGATAGCTGTATATATCGGATTTTATATGGGTGATACAAGAATGCCCATTTCCAATCCTTCCGAGGTAGAACACGACGGCCAGAACAGACTGAGGGCGGGACTGATTACCGTGAATAAATAATTACTGGTGTCCGTACATTCTTCTGAAAAACCATTCTGCAAAGAAGAGGGCCATAAGGAGTGCGAAAAATATTCCCCTGTTTGTAAGCGGGCTGCTGCTCTTTGTGTGAATCCTCTTTAGTTCCTTCTTCTCCGGTTTGAGATTCTTTATATCTTTTATATCACCGAAATATCTGCCTCCGGAATACTTGGATAATGCCTTAAGGATATCCGGTCTTGGTGCTATTTCCTGCATCTCTATGTCGGATCTCTTCTTGAAAAAGGATATATTGTAGACCTGATTGTTATAGGAGATTCTTGCAGAGTGAAGACCTTCGGGAAGATTCGATATATCGAAGTAAAATTCTCCGTCTGCCTCGATTCTGCCTTTTGTTACTCTCCCGTCTTCTGTCTGCATATAGATTTCGGATTCTGCCCTGATTCCTGAATATCTGCCTCTTAGTTCCTCCGACGGTTTTCTGTTTCTGCCGGCAGAGATTACTATATCTTCCTTGTCGGGTTCTCCGGTGACCCAGAGAAGAAGGTTGTTCATAAGTTTGTTATAGAGATTGAATTCGTCGGGTGTCTTTTCTGAAAATGAGAATCTCCAGAGTTCATCGGTTGTTATCAAAACCGTCTTCCCCTTTTCACATCTGTTAATGAGCAGAACAGGCAGATTCTCCTGTGACTTTGCAGTCATAAGGGTTACAGCGCCGGGCTTAATACTGCTCAGACGGTGTACTCCGTGAAGTTCGGGGAGGTTCTTGAATAACAGATTGTTTTCGTCCTGAGAATCGAGAATCCTTGTTACGGGGTGTGTCTTCCCTTCCAGAGTTAGCTCAGGTCTGTATATAACATTCTCTATTGCATTATAATCGGTACGCGGTACTGCCGGCATACAGTCGTCAAAGAAGGTAATGAAATCTCCAATCAGTCTGTACCAGTTGTTCCCTGTAAAAAATATTAGGGCACCGCCCTTTCGTATGAAACTGTTCAGGTCCGAGAACGTGGAATTGAGCCCGTAAGGTACAAAGCCGAAATCCTGAAAGATGACCACATCGAAACCAAAGAGGCTTTCCCTGATTACGGTGTCGGTCGGAAACGGGATAAGCGAAAGCTCGGAATCGGGGGCATTGACGTCGCTCTCGAGTGTCCGCAGAATAAAAAATGAAATCAGGTCGATATCCGGAGCCTTCTTGAACAGATGCCTCAGGAATCTGACATCATAGGAGACCGAACCTGTTATCTGTAGAATTCTGAGGTTCTCCTTTTTTATCTTTGAGCTGAAAAAATCACTGTTGTTTTCTGTAAATTCTTCACCGCTCTGCGGGGGAGTAAGAACCTCATAGACATTCCTTCCGGTGTTTCTGGGATAGAGGGTAAGCAGAATATCTTTTGATGTGTTGTGTGGTATTTTGTATTTTCCGGAGAATACGGGTACACCGTTTTCCTTAATGGTCAGGGGAACAGATTCGGTTAGTTCCGAATTGTTGGATAACCTGACACTTATTTCGAATTCCTTCCCGATGAAGCCTACCGGGGAGTATGAGAGAATCCTCAGAGAGATATCATTGGTCTTTTTATCTGTCGCCGCGAGAAAGGTGTGAACAGGCACAGAAAGATTTTTTGCGAACCTTTTTATCAAAGACGATGAATCTTCCCTGACATTGAGCAGTAGATTATTATCGGCACCGTCGGATACCAGTATTATGCTGGACAGGTCAGGATGCTTAATTCTGACATTTTCAAGTGAAGTGAGTATATCCGTTGTATCTTCGTTTATAACTCTGATCTCTTCCGGAGAACTGTTCAGGTAGATATTTTTGCTGAAGAGGTAGGTTACTATATTGTGTTCATTTCTGATGTCATCTCTTGCAAGAATGCCTTTTGCAATCTCTCTTGCAGTATCAAGTCTTGATACGGAATCCGACTTGTAATTCATCGACCTTGAAGCATCGATTAAAAGCGCGATTGTATCTTTTTCCAGATAATATGTCGTTTGTACTATTGAGGGCTGAAAGAATATAAAGAGAAAGAAGAGGACTGCAATGATTCTCAGGGAGGCAAGGAATAGTCTGACCCGGTTTGGCAGGTCAGGGAGCAGATTTCTGACGGAATAGACTGTGAGCAGAAGGATAGAGACGGCGATAATAAATGAAACAACGTTGTTTAAGGGCGGATTAAATTCGATGCTGTATGATGTAAGCAGATTATTCATCTTCTTCTCTTTTCCTTGAAGAAGGGATGATGAACCTGGTCATCCTTGTAATCCACGGTGAGGGAATACATTACTATATTGACAGCAGTCCTTATCGAGAGTTCCCTTCTTGTGCTCTCGTCGGTAATTGAATACTTGTAATTACCTAGTTCGTCTCTCTCGAGAGCGCCCAGAAGGTCGTTGTGTGAGTAGAGAAGAACAATTCTGTTTTCATATATTATACCTTCGAAATAATCCTTCTTATTAAGTCTTCCGTAACTTTTTGTAAGCATATAAAAGGTCTTGTATATAACGTTGTTGTTTTCGAGCACAGTAAATTCCGTGCCGGGAATTATCTGGTTTGCAAGTTTTGCTACTGATTTGTAAAATTCATCGGAATTTTCTTCGGAGGAATCGGCAAAGATAAAACCGCCTTTGTTGATGAATCTTTTGAGTCTTGCTATCGATATCGGGGTGAAATCCGGCAGAGCCCTGTCGCCGCTTATTGCAAGAAAGGGGTAGTTGAATATTCCGGTATCAGACGGTTCAACGACTGCGGGCTCCTTCGAACAGGAGATGGATGTTCTTCTGTTTACCTCATACATTATTCTTCTTAGGGCGTTATCTCTCAGATTCCAGTTGCCGTTGTATTTGAGCTTGGCAGCGGTGAATCTGGAATAGTCGAGCAGGGCTGTAATATCCTTCAGAAAGGGAATAGTCAGAAATGCTTTTATGAATTCTCGTCTCTTCATAGTCAGTGGCAACGGATTTATACAAATAAAAGTGTAATTAGGCAAGATATTCCTGTATAAAGAATAACGGAAACCGGTTTTGTGGTTAATTAAATAATCTTTAGTATCTCCGGCAGGTTCAAAATTTCTGTTTGACAAGTTCGGAAAACCGTATTAAAAGCCCCCGATTATGCTGGCTGGTTCTAAAAAATATGGCGTCCTGCGGTTCTTATCATATCTGTTTGTAATTACAGCATTTTCTCTCCCTTTTTTGCCAATATCAGGTGTCAAGTTCTGGAATCTGGATTATCAGCTCTTTCTGATGTTTATGCTCGTTATCCCTTCCCTTCTCTTTCATTATCCGAAGAGTGAATTTCTGCGACCTCTTGTGATGCTTGCCTCTCTTGCTATGTTCGGATTTCTGCAGATGTCCTGTCCACGCATACCGAGGGCACTTGAGTTTATGATTTCTGCCCTTGTCAACCACAGACCCGTCGCAATGTATGCTATAAAAATCGGGGTTTTTATAATAACCGCACTTCTATTTTCAAGATACTACTGCAGCTGGATTTGTCCAAAGGGTATAGTTCAGGAGTATATCTATAGACCTGATTTTAACATAAAAATTTCCGGGAAACTGGATAAAATTCTCAAAAAGCTTAAGTTCGTTCTGCTGATTGCCCTCATAACAGCAACACTCTTCGGAGATTTCAAACTATTTGAACATATTGGTCCCTTCCATGTACTTTTTAATATGGACGGGTCGGTTATAATGATAATCTGGCTAAGCTTATGGCTTATTTTCAGTATATTCATAAGTCGTCCCTATTGCCGTTATTTCTGTCCGGAGGGGGCTCTTCTGGGTATAATCAATAAAATCAGCCTGATTAAAATGGGAGTGGTAAAGAAGTCCGATTGTACAGGCTGCAAGAGGTGTGAAAAGAACTGCCCGGTCGATGCAATATATAAAGATGTAAATAAATGTGAAACAATAGATGATTTGGAGTGTATAATATGCAGGAATTGTGAGAAGTCCTGTGCAAAGGAGTGCATCACATTTGGTTATGGAATCCAAAATAAAAATACTGAATCAAAATAGTCAGGGAGGCTTATTATGAAAAAAATCCTGTTTGCGATTACTTTTATTATTATTGCGTTTGTTGCCGGCGGAAGACTTTTTGCCTGTGAGATAACATTTGAACAGGGTGATAAGGTCAAGGCAGAAGCAAAGAAGGCCAAGGTTACTGCTGTTGTGAAGTGGGAGCATAAGAAGTGTGTACTTGCAGATGATGATGTCAATGTAGACTACAAAGGTGTGAAAAAGATTAAGGAGAGTGGCTGGAAGAAGGAGAAGCCCGGCCTGTTCAAGAATGAGATAGAAGTAGAGCTGACCGAGAAAGAGGGGGAGGTAAGGGTCTGGAGAGAGTGCAGTAAGAAGGGTGTAAGCGAAGGAAAGATTAAAGTTACAGAGTAAAAAATAATATAATATGTTATTAGGCAGGTCTATTTTTCCTGTTATCATTCTTATTTCGGTATTCTCTCTTGTATTCTGGCTCAACTGTAATGACGTCTTTCTGGATATAGATTACCGGGATCCCTGTTTTGAAAAGGATATTCAACCTCTTGTAAAGAGGGATTGTTCAAGCTGCCACGAAAACGGTGAATATAATTTCAGGTTAACCGGCAGTATTTCCGATTATAACACCATTGTTGCATACTGTGATACAAACGAACCCGGGAATAGTCTCTTTCTTTTGTATGCCACCGGTCACAAGAAGCACCCAAGGATATGGAGAGAAGGCTCTAAGGAATATACGGCATTTTATAACTGGGTCTCAAACGGGGCAAGACTCAACTGTCTTGATGAGAATCTCGGGGAGTGTCAGTCAGATGAGGAGTGCAGTGAGATTGCCTGTGTCTGTCCGGATCTGAGTGTGGTTACTGTAAGCAAATGCTTTATTGACGAAGAGGGTAAGGGTCTGTGTGCAAATGACAACAACTGCACTGAATCATTCTTTGGGATATGTTCCGGAACTGTCGAAGATGCCGGGGAGATTACCGATGCCACTTCCGATGTATTGTCATCAGATATATCAACACAGGATTATGGTCCGGATACATCTGCAGATATAGCCATAGTGGATAGTGTTACCGATGCCGGATATGATTACGGAATAACCGATACCGGATTCGATTATGGAACAAATGATACTGGTTATGATTCAGGCATAAGGGATATCGGTGTGGATACCGGATATGATTCGGGGTTTGATGCCGGAGCTGACACAGGTGGCACGACAGTATCCTTTAGCAAACAGATAGTTCCGTTAATTAAGTCTGACTGCAGCAGCTGTCATTATGCAGGCCAGTATGGGGTTAAACTTACAGGTACGACAGCTGATTATCCTGAGGTAATGAGATATGTAGATATTAACGACCCGGAAGCATCTTACGGATTTTTATGGTGGGCGGCAGGAGGAGCGAATCATCCGATTAAATGGCCGAAAGGAAGCACAAAGTATAATCTCTTCCTGAAATGGGTAAAAGAGGGGGCAAAGAACAATTAGATTATGAGTAGGTTCAGGTATTTGCTGTTTTGTATTCTCCTGTTGTGGAGTTTTCCTGCAGTCGCGAGGGAGTGTCCTTCTAAACTGAATGCACATAATTTTGACATTACCGACAATCTCTCTCTGGGTGCAGAGATAAGGATTTTTTATCTCGGTGTGGATGTGGGGGAGAATCTGCCGGTATCGGGAGTAGAGGAGTTTGACAACAACTATTTCGGCGGTCTTAGACTCTCGATGACTTATTATCCTGTAAGTGAACTTTCTGTAGTTGTGGAAGGAGAACTCAGATACAAGAATCCCGGATGGACCGAGAATAACGGTTTTTCAGGAAGGCCCTGGCAGGGGTATGTCGGGTATGATTCGGAACATTTTTTTACAAATGCGGGACTTCAGATATTTCAGTTCGGAACAGCGGCTCTGCTGGACGAGAGATTTATCGGGATTGAAGGAGGCTATAAGGATAAGGATTTCGAAATCTCTCTTTTGTGGGGTGTAACGCACAACTGGTTACTCAGGAGTACCTCAAACTGTCTCTGGATAAAATATACCTCACAGACCGAAGGCTGGAAGACAATATCTTCTGATTTCAGAAATTATATTGCGGGACTTAAGGGCAGTCTCAAGATTTTCAGACCTCATCAATTGCAGATTCTTTACATATATTCTCATCCGTCCTTTGAGGAACTGCAGGGTAATTCGTTTTCTGTATATGCAAAAGGACCTGTTATCAGGAAGAGACTCTCTTATGTGATAGAACCGGTAGTTATTATACCTGCAAAGATTCATAGCAGAGGCAGTGAGATAAATAGCAATGTCTTCGGAATTGTCTCCGAACTCAGGTTACACATACCCGTCTCCGAAAGAGAACCTCTGCTTACTCTCGGGACTGCAACGGTCCTGAATGATGTCGAGGAAAAGGCAATTAATCCTGTTTATGAAAACCTGAGCTGGGGGTTCTTGAAGAGATATTCATTAAGGCAGGGTCATATAGGTGAGATTAAATTCTCGTGGGAGATTCTGCCGTTTTTGAAGCCTTTTGCCAATTATTATATCCAGAGCACGGATTATACGGCACAGAATGCCTCTGATGAACTGGACGCAGGTCTTATTTTTGAATTCAAAAAAGGTCTTATTACACTCAATACCTCTTTTGTTGCACTGAATATGTCGGGTCCGTATGCCCCTTCCTATGGTGCCTATATAGAACTCAGGACAATAATAGGTAAAGAGGAATAGACCACAACCTAATTTGAGTTTAAGGGCGGCAAAGTTATTTTTTCCGGGATCATACTATTTGGGGATTTCTATGTGAAATTTATTTGAATTTTAATTTATATTTGCTATTATATTGCGAACTTGCAGGGCAGAAATAATTATATCTGCCGGGCTGAGGAGGATAAAATGTTAAAAGGCAAGATTCCGCTGGTTATTGGAATTGTACTG
This sequence comes from Bdellovibrio sp., assembly GCA_020725805.1. Taxonomy (GTDB): domain Bacteria; phylum Myxococcota; class SpSt-1050; order SpSt-1050; family SpSt-1050; genus SpSt-1050. The sequence continues at coordinate 21,800 of DYEF01000031.1, read as the reverse complement.
GGTTTGTTTGCCGGTCTTATGTCTATGTTTGCCCTGAAGGCAAAGGAGAGGGAGATAAAGAGAGGCTGGAACCTAAGAGAGATAATCGTAGCGGCTCAGGACATAACCGAGGGAACGGCCCTTGAGGTCGATATGCTTGCCAAGAGGTCTGTCCCGGAATTATTTGTAACAAAGAGCACCATCAGGGAGAAGGACCTCGACAGAATAATAGGTCAGACCGTTGTAGTGAATCTCAAGGAGGGAGACCCTCTTATGTGGTTCCACTTTCAGGAGAGTCACGGATTTGAAAAACTATCCAGTATAGTTCAGAAGAGGGGCAGGGCGATTACCGTAAGGGTCAATCAGGAATCGGCAGTCGGAAACTGGATAAGACCAAACGACCATGTGGATATTCTCGGTGCATTCAGAGACCCCTCGAGCAACAACACTATAGTATCGACCCTTCTTCAGAACATACTCGTGCTCGCAACCGGTCGTATTACTCCGGCATCGAATATCAACCTTATACCGGAAAATGAACGGAATTACGGGAATGTAACTTTGCTTGTCCTTCCGGAGGAGGCCGAGATAATCCTGCTTGCACAGGAGATGGGTTCTCTCTATCTCACGCTAAGAAATCCTGACGACCTCTCACAGCAGGCAGAGCGGAAACGAATTACACTTGAGATGGTAATTCAGGGTGACCTGACGAAGGAACTCTCGAAGATCAGGTCCGGAACATTTATTGAGGTGGTAAAGTCCGGAAGATGAGCGGGATAATATTTTTACTTATTTTTGGCTCTGTCTTTTTTCTCTCGCTGGTGGTCTATGATATTATGAGAAGCGGAATGCTTCAGTATCAGGAGAAGTATCTCAACCCCAAGATCGAAGACCTGTCCGATATGTTTCTCTTCATCGACCCCAGACAGATGATGCTGCTGAATCTCTCAATTATGGTTGTGGGCTTCATAATAGGAATCCTCTTTTTCGGATATATTGTTACGGGTATTCTCACCATTCTGGGTTTTTTTACTCCTTCGATTCTCGTAAAATATTATTCTCGTAAGAGGGTAAGAAAGTTCAACGAACAACTCGTGGATGCACTGCAGAATATGTCGAATGCGCTCAAGGCCGGACTCAGTCTTCAGCAGGCTATGGGGACGGTTGCGCAGGATTTTCAACCTCCTATATCTCAGGAATTCGGACTGGCCCTGAAGGAGATTAAACTCGGTGTCTCAGTTGAGGATGCCCTCAAGAATATGGGTGAGAGGGTAAAGTGCGAGGACCTCGACCTCTTTATAACATCGACCAATATTGCAAAGACAATGGGCGGAAATCTCTCCGAGATGTTCGAAAATATTGCAAATACTATAAGGCAGAGATTCAAGATTGAGGGTAGAATTAAGGCTCTGACTGCACAGGGAAAACTGCAGGGGTTCATTATAGGTATTATGCCGATCGTAATCTGGTTTGTTATGGACTGGATGAGGCCGGACCTGATGGAGCCTATGCTCAAGCACTGGTTTGGTTATGCACTTATCTTTGCCATACTTGTTATGGAGGTTATAGGTGCTCTGATTATAAGGAAAATCGTAGATATCGATGTGTAGGTGAATGAGATGACAACAACGATTGTATTGATAATTTCCTCGATAGGGCTTGCGGCCGCTGTTCTGCTGATTGTTATAGGCGTTTACAGAAACTATCTCGAACCTATGATAGAGGAGGCAAAGGAACTCGATGAGGTATCTCCGTCCAAGGGTATAAAGCGGTATATTTTCAACAGGATAATCGGAGTAAACAAGATATTTGTCGGAGATGAATATCTGAAATACCTGCGGAAACGTCTGATAATGGCAGGTGAACCCCGCAATCTGACTGCAGAGGATTTTATCGTGCTGCAGGAACTCTGGGCTGTAGGATTCTTCATAGTCGGTATGCTCTTTTTCATTATGATAAATGTCAGTGTCCTCTGGGCAATAATCTTTCTTCTGGCTGGTGCGCTCTATCCTATTATATGGCTGAGGGATATGGTGGCAAAGAGGCATAGACAGATTACGAGGGCACTGCCGTATAACCTCGACCTTCTGACGCTATCTGTCGAGGCAGGTATGGACTTTCAGGCTGCTGTCAGTAAGGTTGTGGAGAAGGGAATTCAGGGGCCTCTCGTTGATGAGCTGAATTATATGCTCTCTCTTCTCAAGGTGGGCAGGACAAGGGAGGAGGCGCTGAGGATAATGGATGACAGAATAAGTCTGCCGGCAATCACATCATTTGTAAATGCCCTTATTCAGGCAGACAGAATGGGTACCAGTCTGGGCAAGGTCCTGAGGATTCAGTCCGAGACATTGAGGGACCAGAGGGCACAGAGGGCGGAGAAACTGGCACAGGAGGCACCTGTAAAGATGTTGTTTCCGCTGATAGCATTCATCTTTCCCACGGTTTTTATGGTACTCTTCGGACCGATAATCTTTCAATTCTTTTTTGGTGAGGTCTTCTGATGGGATATAAATTAAAGGTGATCAAGGGTTTTGCAAAAGATAAGATAGTCTCTGTCGAGACCAACGAACTGACTATCGGAAGGACAGAGGAGAATCTTCTGGTGGTATTTGACCCCTCTGTCTCGAGAAAGCATTCGGTAATAAAGAAGGAAGGGACGGTATTCAAGATTATTGACAGGGGTTCGAGAAACGGCACACTGCTCAACGGTTCGGCAGTGGTCGAGGAGATACTAAAGGACGGTGATACATTCACTATCGGCAATACCACATTCAGATTCGGTTTTACAGAGAGTCTTTCAGACCAGATTAATCAGGAACATACCCAGATACTCTCTCCGCCTCCGAAGAAATCGAAGGGGAAATCCGGCAATCCTCAGGCCAGATCAGAAATGACGGAGGAACAGCCTGCTTCGAATCCGGCCCCGGTCCTGTCGGAAAAACCGAAAGCGGCGGCTGTGGTGGCAGGAAAGGAAAAAAAGAGGCTTCTGCCAAAGATTCTGATAGCATCCGGCGCTTTTTTTTTGCTGCTTTTGCTCGTTTTTGTGGCAAAACCGGTCATTACAAACAAGGGACCCGGCCTGAAGGATCAGTCATCTATGGTATTTGACCTTTCACCCACATATTTCGACAAGAAGTTCGGATATAAGGAAGCCGATTATCAGTGCCTCAAGGGGTGTCAGTTTGCATTCGAACCAAGCGACAATAAACTCTTTCTGAGTTTTTCCGCATACGGCATTTATAACCACAACGATGTTATGATAGAGATAAACGGAAGTGAGATTGGAGCTGTCCCCGTAACCGGGAAGAATCTTCTGAGGGGAATCAGTGTAATGATACCGAAGGAACTGCTTTCGAAAGATGATAACATTATCGTATTCAGATACAAGGGGAATACCGAGAAGATGAATCCTTGGTATATTACCTTCGTAAAGATAAATCAGGAAGTAATTCCTGAACCGGATATGGACAAGGCAAAGGAACTTGCCGAACTCGGCTACAACAAATACAGGGAGAAAAATATAGAACCCAAGAATCTCTATCTTGCATTAGGTTTTTTTATGCAGGCAAGGGACTATATGGAAAAACTGCCGGTAAAGCCCCAGCTCTATTCCGAAATTCAGGAACAGATAAAGGGTATTAATAAGGAGTTGCAGGCAATATATGATAAACTTATGTTTTCCGTATCCAAGGCAATAAATGACCAGGATTACAAGAAGGCTTATGACCTCCTTAATGATGTTCTAAAGTATTTTCCTGACGCGGATGATATCAGGAATAAGGAGGCAAAACAGATGATTCAGAACATTAGTGAAGGATAAGGGGTTACAGAGATGGTAAAGAGACCGCCCAAAAAAGGAAGTGATGAACTTGAATTTCTGGATGATAACAGTCTTGAAGAAGAGTTCATAGAGGTAGAGGAAGATACATCTTCTGGTGACGACAAGACTGTTCCGAGAGCGAAGATGCCTCAGCCGGTCAAGCCGATTGAACCGCTCAGGGAGATTCCTCAGCAACCTGTCCCGCCGCCGGTCCCCAGAAAGCCTGTATCGGCTCCGCCGCCGGTGATTCAGGAAGAGATGCCGAAGATAAATCCAAGGGAGATGCTTATTTCCTCCCCGACTGCTGACACCCTTATAAGCACTATATCGGAGAACCTCTCGGGTTATAAACTCGTATTTTTTGACGGTCCGAATATGGGAGAGGAGTATTCACTCGACAAGAACATAATTTCTCTTGGCAGAGGTGCCGACAACGATATCGTAATAAAGGATGTCTCTGTTTCAAGAAGACACGCCGAGATTTCCCGTGACCTCGGCCAGGTTATTATTAGGGATCTCGGTTCCGGAAACGGCGTTGTACTCAATGACGAAAGAATAACAGAGAAGGAGCTCTATTCGGGAGATGTAATCAAGCTCGGTAATACAAAAATAAGATTCGTATCAGTTTATGATATCTACACTACTGACCAGGAACAGGCATGGATAGGTGAGAAGGTAGTCCGTCAGAAGGTTCAGGAGGCTGCACCTGAGATTCAGACTTCGCCTGCGGCAAAGATTCCACAGCAGAAACCATATATAGCTGCAAAGGAACAGGAGAAGAAGAAGCCTGTCCTTCTTTATGCCGCTGTCCTGTTTACCCTTTTTGTAGTCCTTCTTGTCTTTGTAAAATTTGTGATACTTGCTCCGGAGGAAGAGGGGACACAGGTCTCAGGCGGTGCCAAAGGACAGGTAGCCGCAAATGACAAGGCAATGGAGGCTCAGAAGCTGCTGGATGAAGGAATAGAAAGCTACAAGAAGAAGGATTTCAAGGCCGCTCAGGAGAAGTTCATTGCTGCACTTTCAATGGACCCGAACAACAGAAGGGCTCAGCAGTACAAGAGCAGGACCGAAGAGGAACTAATAAACAAGAATTACCTGGATTCGGCGAGTGAGTTTATGAACAAGGATTCTCCCAAAGGTGCCTTGGAAGTCGCCAGAAAGATATCCCCGGAGTCGGTATTTTACAACGACGCCCAGACGATAATCAGGACAGCTACTACAAAATACATATCGCAGCTTTATGAGACAGCACAGAAACAGATGGAGGAGAAGAGCTATCAGAATGCATTAGAGTCTGTTGGGGAGATTCTGTCGCTCGACCCGTCTGATTCGAAGGCACAGGATATGAAGGCTCAGATAGAGAAGAATCTGGCTCAATCCCAGAAGAAGGGTTCTTCGGAACCGGTTCAGAAGACGGCAGCGGCTGTAAAGGTAAAGAAGGAGAAGGAACAGCCAGCCGAGGAGGAGGATAGTTCTTCGAAGACCATATCGGCGCCCGGGCCTGTTGCAAACAAGGCAGTTCAGCTGTTTAAGAGTGGTGATGTCAACGGGGCGGTTCAGACGATTGAGTCATCGGATGCGGCTTCAAATCCGAAGGTTCAGAAACTTCTTCAGAACCTGAAGGCATTTGCACAGATATATCCCGAAGGCTCATCAGCCTACAAGGCAAAAAAGGAGACTGCAATTGCCTCTCTTGAAAAATCATATTCTATCGCAAAATCGGTTGCCCCGGGGAAGGACAATAAATATCTGGGTGAAATAGAGAAGATGCTTTCTGATATGTACACGTACAAGGGCATAAAGGACTTCTATAAGGAAGATTATTTCTCTGCGATCGATAATCTGCAGAAGGCACTAAAGATGAATCCCGACAATGAGGCTGCAAAGAAGAAGATGGCAGAGATGGGGAATGTTGCACAGAGGCTCTTTGAGGAAGCATACGTGCTGAAGAACGCAGACCCCGAGGCTGCAAAGAAGAAGTTCAAGGTAATACTCAAGATTGCACCACCGGATTCCGAATTCTATAAGAAGGCTAAGGAATGGCTGACAAAACTCTGAACTACAGGTCGCTCAGCGACAATGAACTCGTAGGGCTCATAAGGGAGAAGGACTACGCCGCCTTCGAGGAGGTGGTGGAGAGATATTCTCCCAAGGCGATGAGACTTGCCATGAAAATCACGAAGAACAGGGAGGATGCACAGGATGTTCTTCAGGAGACTTTTGTAAGTATTTACAAGAATATCGAATCATTCAGGGGCGAGTCGGCCTTTTCGAGCTGGATTTACAGAATCTGTACGAATTTTGCACTTATGAAACTCAGAGGCAGAAAATTTGATAATCAGTCGGATTCCATGGATGAGAATCCCAATATGGATATCGAGCGGCTTGCCGAGCATTCTCATTCTGATAACGACTGGTCTGACAGGGCCGAGAAGCTGCTTTTGAAGAAGGAACTCAGGGAAAAAATTGACGAGGCCATAGACAGGCTGCCCGATGAATACAGGATTGTCTTTCTTATGAAGGATGTGGACGGTATGTCGAACGAGGAGATAGGGAGGGAACTGAATCTGACTATACCGGCGGTCAAGTCCAGACTGCACCGGGCAAGACTCTTTTTGCGGAAAGAGATTTCCAAATATCTTGAGGAGTGAATCCTTTTGGTGTGTTTTTCTATCTAAATATACTGTGAGGTATTGAGATGAGATGTAAAGAGGTTGTAGAACTCCTGTGCGATTATCTGGAAGGTGACCTGCCTGATGACCTCAAAAAAGAGCTTGAGGAACACTTTCATATGTGCAAACCCTGCATTAAGTTTCTGAGGACCTACAGTGCGACCAGTAGGGTATGTCGTCAGGTTGTTGAGGAAAGCCTCGACGATGAGTGTGTCGAAGAGCTCAAAAAATTCCTTAAGACAAAACTATCAACTTGACAAATCTATCTTTTTGTGTGAATAGTTTCAGCCTGTTTTTATTCTATTAACTATTTGGAATAAGGAGCGATTATCTGTGAAAAGGACATTTCAGCCTCACAACAAGAGCAGAAGAAGGACTCATGGATTTCTCTCAAAAATGGCTACGAAGAGCGGACAGGATGTCTTGCGCAGAAGAAGAAGAAAAGGGAGAAAGAGACTAAGCGTAACGAGTTATAAAAAGTGAGATTTTGTTCAGTTGAGGGAAACTTTTCCGTCATGTTTCAGGATTGCGGCAGCAAGGGATATAGAGGCATTAAAGAAGTCTGAGAAGAAGATTAAGGGAAAATATGTCATCATTGTATTCAGAGAAAACAATTTATCCTATGCCCGCCTCCTCGTTGTTGTTTCATCCAGAGTCGGCAATGCTGTAATGAGAAACAGAATAAAAAGAATTATACGGGAGATATTCAGAAAGCAACTCAGAGACATTGCGGGTTATGACCTTATGATAATTGCAAGAACTGTTTCGGCTGATGCCGGATATAGAGAAATCGAAAAAGATATTCTAAGCCGAATCAAATCTTTAGGCGGTGACTGCTGATATGGGAAAAATTGCTGTATTCATAATCAGGCTTTATCAGAGATTTATCTCTCCGTTTCTTCCGCCTTCCTGCAGATTTCAGCCGACCTGTTCCGAGTATTCTGCTCAGGCAATCCTGGAATACGGATTCTTCAAAGGTACACTCCTTGGTATTTACAGGATTTTAAGATGCAATCCGTTCTCCAGAGGCGGATATGACCCGGTGAGGAAATGATGGATTCGAGTGCAGCAAGGACATTTCTGGCGATAGCGCTTTCGATGGCTGTTATTCTGTTGTGGCAGATGTATATGGGCAGCAGGCACCCTCACAGGGCTATGGATGCCGGATATGCTGATGCCGGTATAACGGCTGAAGGCAGTCAGCCTGCAAAGACCGGAGAGGGGAAGCCGGAGGAGAGTAAACCTTCGGATGATAAGTTGCCTAAGGTTTTGGAGTCCGAGACTGAGGTGAAGTTCGAGGAAGAGACTGTTACTCTCTCCAATAATTATTTTGAAGCGGTATTTACAAACAGAGGCGGGACTCTTAAGAGTTTTGAACTCAAAAAATATTATCTCGCCCATATCCCCGACAGGAAGGTCAATCTTGTACCGGAGAACGGATATACTCTCTCGGTCACTCCGGCCAGCAAGGTATATAATTTTTCGGATAAGAACAGATATGATTTCTCGGTTGTATCACTGAATAAGGTAGTATTTGAACATACTCACCCGTCCGGGATTGTCATCAGGAAGGAATTCTCAGTTACCGGTGATTATGAACTGAATCTGAATGTAAATGTAATTAATAGGACGGACAGGGATTTTGTATTTAAGCCTTCGATACTCCTTGCAGACAGTGCGCTGAAGGGCGGCCTAACCAGAAAGGACCTTGACAGCAGTCTTGAAGAGTATTATCACCCGCTCTGTCTGGCAAACGATGCGCTTTTTGATGGGAAGGAACTGAAAAAGGGGAGCATATCTAAATCTCAGGAAGGCAGGATTAACTGGCTTGCCTCTGCATCGCGATATTTTATCTCTGCGGTAATCCCTGTTGACCAGAAGATTACAATGTGCAGATTTGCTTCCGATGAAAATTACAATTATTCTGCCGAACTCGTCTATCCCGAGATGAAGGCTGAGCCGTCAAAGGAGATATCATTTTCATACAGGCTTTATCTGGGTCCCAAAGGGTATTCGATGCTCAAAAAAATCGGCTCGGATCTCGAGAGGGCAGTCGATTTCGGGTGGCTTGCGGTATTGTGTATCCCGCTTCTGTATCTTCTCAACCTGTTTAATTCCTTAGTCCACAACTACGGTATCTCGATTATCCTCCTTACCATTATTATCAAGCTCATATCTATCCCTTTTACACAGAAGTCTATGAAGTCCATGCAGGAACTTCAGAAACTCAAGCCAAAACTGGACGAACTTCAGAAAAAATACAAGGACAACAGGGAGAAACTCAACGAAGAGATGATGAGGCTTTACCGCGAACACGGGGTCTCTCCTTTCGGAGGCTGTCTCCCGATGCTTCTCCAGATGCCTATATGGTTTGCGCTTTACAGGATGCTCTCGAATTCAGTCGAACTGTATCAGGCGGCATTTATCCCGGGCTGGATAAACGACCTCTCATCGAAAGACCCTTATTATATACTTCCGGTCCTTCTGGGGGCAGGTACCTTTTTACAGCAGAAACTGACTCCGACCACTATGGACAGCACTCAGGCAAAGGTTATGCTCTATTTTATGCCCGCATTTCTGACCTTTATTATGATTTCATTACCATCGGGGCTTACACTTTATATCTTTGTAAGCTCTCTTTTGTCTATAGTTCATCAGGTCTATATGAACAGGACAAATCCAAACAATAAAATTCAACCTAAAACTGTACGGGAGGAAGAAAAGTGAATAATTTCTCGAAGAAGACTTTCGAGGGGAAGACCCTTGAAGAGGCAATTGAAAAGGCCGAGAAGGAGCTCAGGCTCCCCAAGGACAGATTCATCTACGATATTGTCAGGGAGTCAAATGGTATTCTGGGTTTCGGTCAGAAGGTTGTCATTGAGGTAAGTATGAGGCCGGCCGATATCGAAGATGAGGAACAGGCTGTGTCGGATTATGTCGATACCAAGACTCAGGCAAGGCCTCCGTCAAACGGGAATGTCAGAAAAAGGCTTACGGAGTTTTTCGAGGGATTGCTCGAGAGACTCAACGAGACCGGGAAGATTGAAATCACCGAAGAGGAACGTAAAATAATAGTCAGGGCCGCTCTTGACGAGGGTTCGATCTTTCTTAACAAGAAGGGTCATACGATCGATTCAATCAAATATCTTCTGAACCTTATAGCCATAAGGGAAGGTTCTTCGGGAAAAAGAATCAGTATATTCATTGCCGAAAAACCATCCGATTCGAATGTCGACCTTGTCGAGATGGCCAGAGAGATAAAGGAGAAGGTGGAGAAACACCACAGGACTATAGTTGTCGGCGGAATGGACTCCAAGGCGAGAAAGGTTTTTCACTCGGCAATCGGAAGAGACCCTGATATCACTACATATTCAGATGGTGAAGGCGTGCAGAGGAAGTTATATATAGAAAAAAGGGGGAAAAAGACCAGTCAGTACAACAAAAAGCCATATATAAGGAGAAACAACAGAGGAGGAAAAAGATATGAATAAGAAACTGATTTTTTTGGTAATTCTGCTTATTGCCTCTCTTGCCGCAGTAATTGTATATGCACAGGGCATTCAGGTTCAGCAGATTCCGCAGACCGTAGAGACTGCACCTGTTCAGCCGTCTGTTGGAACGGTTCTCACACAGGTACAGAAACCTCAGCAGACCAGCACTAACTCTCTGGTTTCACTTTCTCCCGATACCTTCGTCTCCGTTAAGGACCACGGAGATTCGCAGACCGTAATGATTTATAAGGTCGATGATCAGGGAAAGGTAAGACTGACACACAAGGCCAAATTCTTCTACTGATATTCTGCCCTGTCAGTTCTTATGAATGAATACAAACGATGTTATCATAGCGCCGGCCTCGTCAGCAGGGACAGGTGCAATATCTGTATTCAGAATCTCGGGTAAAAATTTAAAAGAGTTACTCTCCGGTTTACTCCCGCTTGAGGATACAGAGCCGCGAAGGATAAGAAAATTTCTCCTGAAGGATCTGTCAGGCAGGATAATTGATGAGATTACATTCATAAGATATGTTGCACCCGCATCATATACCGGAGAGGATATGGTCGAGATATTCTCCCATGGCGGAACGGCAAATACCAGAAGAATACTTGAATTTTTTGCATCGAGGGGACTGAGGATTGCAGAGCCCGGTGAATTTACGTTCAGGGCCCTTCTAAACGGCAAATTGTCTCTTACAAAGGCAGAATCAATAGACAAAATATGTAAATCGGAGAATATCGCCGAACTTGATTCGGCACTCGAAGGTTATACAGGAAAGACAGACGAGGAATTCGAAGACCTTTACAGAAGATTTACCGACTTATATGGTGATATTATTGCCGAGGCAGAATTCAGTGAGGATGAGACAGATATTTCAAGGTTCAGAGTCCGGATCGAGGAACTTGCAAAGAGGGTAGAGGAACTCGTAAATACCTACGAGAGGCTGAGTATGCTTTACGAGGGGGCGGATATAGTAATCGCCGGAAAGACGAATGTAGGCAAATCCTCGCTCTTCAACCGGCTGGTGGGAGAAGAGAGGTCAATTGTTACTGAGATCGAAGGTACTACCAGAGATGTTGTAGACAAGAAGGTCTATTTCGGCAATATAGCTTTGAGATTTGCAGATACGGCAGGGCTGAGGGAGTCGGGTGATGTGGTCGAGTTGCTGGGTCAGAAGAAGACGCATGAGGAGATAAAAAAGGCGGCACTGATTCTGTATATGACAGATGTCGAGAAGACCCTTGATGAGGCGGATAAAAGGATTATAAGTGAATACAGAGACAGGATAATTCTGGTTGTAAACAAGATTGACCTGTCCGAATCGTTTATCCTTGAGGGGTATGACAGGGTTTTTTACATAAGTGCCAAATATGACAGGGGAACAGAAGACCTCAAACGTGGCATAAGGGATTATATTCTCTCCTTAGCGGACCTGAACTCAAAATCTGTTCTTTTCAGCAGAAGACAGTATAACCTGTTCGTTAATATCAGAACTGCTCTTCTGAAGGCTCTGAAAATAATAGATGAAAGAGGGGTGCTCGATATAATTATTTCTGAACTGAGTGAGGCGAAGAGGTCTTTTGAAAGCCTTACAGGCAACAGTATGGATGAGGATATTTATTCAGGTATCTTTTCCAGATTCTGCATAGGGAAATAGGTCATTCTCTATTAAGAACAAATTCTGCAAGTATGGAATATCTGGGGCCGTTCGGGAGCAGGTCACTTCTGAAAAGGATTATACGGTCGGCTGTAAAACTGCAGATCTCCTCCGATGAGAGTTCTTTAAGGGTCTTTCCGTCAGCCCTTATATGCCGGTCCCTTATTCTTGCAATGGTAATATGTGCCCTGAACTCCCTCTCTTCTCTTTCAAATCCCAGATATTCAGCCTCATCTTCAATGCTTTTTGCAATTCCTATCATCTCTTCCCTGCCGTCTTGTAATCCCGCCCATAGTATTCTGGGTCTTTTCTCGTCGGGGAAGAAACCTATTCCTGATATCTTTGCAGAAAAAGAATCGTGCTGCCTTGATATGGTATTGAGAAGATTTTTTATGTCTTCGATCTTTTCCGGAGATATCTCACCCAGAAATTTAAGTGTAAAATGAAGATTCTGCGGTTTTGTCCAGTTTATATCCCCTCTGATGACCCTTTTTAATTTTTCAGTAAAACCGGCAAGTTGTTTCTTTGCATTTTCATCAGGTTCGATTGCAATAAATGTCCGTATGAATTCTGTCATATTTACATACAGAATTTCTGGATGATCGCCCTGTAAAATTCGATGGCTTTGTTTAGTCTTGTGAGGCTGTTGTATTCATCGGGCTGATATATTCCTTCCTCCAGTGAGCCTGAACCAAAGATAATTGATTCAATTCTCGCCTGATTGTATATAAGTGCCTCCGACAGAAATGGTGCTGTTGTGAGAACGGGCTCCTGATTGATGTCGCGAAGGGCATTCATCGAAAGTGTAATGATATCTGAAGTCCTGCTGACCATCATCGGCTGTGCATTGAATTCCAGCTCGGCTTCGCATTCGATACCTGTAAAGAGTCTTCCTATCTCTTCAATGGTCTTTTCAAGCCATCTCAGCAGGATATTGTGGTCGTTGTCCGGAAGTAGCCTGACGTCGAAGGCAACTGTGAGTTTATCTGCGATCATATGTACGAGTCCGAGGTTATAGACGATTTCGGGGGGGTAGAAGTCCGGATTTGACTGAGGCGAGAGCTGTGATACGGCATTCCTGAATGAGTTATATATGTACAGCACTGCATTAAGAAGGTTATTGAGTGATGAACCGGCGATTATTCTTGTAATCTGTTCTATCTGGATGTCCTTCTGACTGAGTTTGTTTGCGGTATCGAGTGAGCCGAGGATATCTATACTGCATCTGTCAGGGACCTTGTTTATATGGTCGCCGCCGTATATGGATACTATGTCTATATTATCCGATATCCTGTTGTTGTCCGAGATAATTCTGAGCGCCTTTTCTATCGCATTCTCTCCGAGTGACGGGACGGAGGAGTGAGCGGGTTTGCCGTTTACCATCAGTCTGAAGAGGCTTTTACCTGCCTTTGGGTCTCTGCCGACTGTATCTTTTAGCATAAAATTAAAGCCTATATATCCTTTTGCGCTGTAGTTTATTCTGAGTTTTGTAGGTCCTCCGACTATACCGAACCGCGGTTTTACGATTTTGCTATCAGTGAATGTCTTTGCTCCGACGAGTCCGTAATGTTCTCCGCTTGTGGCAAGGATATAGAAGGGCTTTCTGAATTTCTTGTTTGAGATTGAACGCGCTGCCTCTACCATACAAAGCCAGTCCAGTTTGCCCGAAGATGTGCCTAATCCGTAAATATTATCTCCCTTTATGACCATATTATAGGGGTCGTAATCGGTTATCTTCCAGAGATACGGGTCTCCGGGTTCCACCGTCTCTATTGAGGAGGAGAGAAGCAGTCCTCCGTCGAAGTCGGGTCCAAACTTGGCGAGCACATTGTGATTCTGAACGCCTCTTACTTCGAACTGCTGTGTCTTGATTGTCGCGCCCATCCCCTGAAGTATTTTATAGATGAGCTCTACAATCTCAGATGTCCCGTAGTCGGGAGTAGAATTTGTCGCGATAAGCTCCTTTGCCTCTAATAAAAGATTGGTATTCATAAGGAATCTCTATTCATTATTTATTCTCTCAAAGAACCTCACAAAGTTGAGATATAGTATATCTTTAATTTCCTCTTCTGTCCAATTTTCTGACCTGAGTTTCCTGATTATTGCTGAAATATCTTTCAGACCTTTTATATCAGAGGGCGTTTTGATATGTCCGTCGAAGTCTGAGCCTATAGCAATGGATTTGACACCCGCAATTTTGCGGATATATGCAATATGTTTGTATATGTCATCAACAGAGCTCTCGCTTTTGCAGCTCAGGTGAGGCGAGTGAAAATTGATCCCGATAATGCCGCCTCCCTTTGCTATTTTCTTTATCTGCTCATCGGTAAGATTGCGGTCGCTTTTGCAGATACTTCTTGCATTTGAATGTGATGCATAAACCGGTGCCTCCGAGGTAAATAATATATCTTCTATGGTTTTGTCAGATGCGTGTGATACGTCAATCATAATCTTATGCTTATTGAGCAGTCTGACAATCTCTTTTCCCTTATCCGATAAACCGGTGTCATTTTTGGTATTATGTGCACAGGCTAGGGAGTTGTCTCTGCTCCATGTCAGGGAGACGGCCTTAATTCCCAGTTCATTGATTGATTCAATATTTTTGATATCTTCCAGAGGTTCCCCGCCCTCCAGCGTCATTATCAGACCGACCTTTTTCTCACTGATAACCTTGTCAATATCTGACTTCCCTCTGACGATAATTATGTTATTACTTCCCTTTATCTTTGCATCCAGACAGGCCTTGAGTTCTTTAGTGTACTGAAGCGCTTTCTCCGGGCCGTTTATGCTTCTCGGAATCCAGATGGCGGTTGAGAGGAGCAGTACCCCCTTTTCGTTCAGAAAATCAACCTCGATATTATCGGATTTTATCTTTTGGCAATAAACCGATATTGTATCGATATGTGTAAGGGCAACGGGTATCTCTTTTGCATTCAGATCTGATATACAGATAATAAGCAGGAGAAAGATGGCCGGATTAAACTTCTGGTATCGTATCAGTCTGGATATATTCTGCAGATATGGTCTGAAAAGACTGTTCATATAAAGAATCCGGTATATAGTTTCCTGCTATCTGTTTTTAGGCAGCCGGAATTACAGTTTAAGTAACATATCATTTTTTTTACCAAAACATAGTGAAATCTTTTATTGTTCTTTATTTGTGCCGGTTATTCTATCTTATTGAGAACAGGTCAATCTGCATTTGCTGTACCTTACTTTCTTATGCTTGGTTAGCTGGTTTCTGTTATTGCAAAAGGTAAACGGATTGTAATCTGTTTTTACTTTTGTGATTGACATAGAATAAATGCCGTTGTTTAATCAGAACGCACTTTATTTTCTGCGGAGAATAATATGTCTTGTAAGGCTAGACTCTTGTTAGGGATTACCGGGTCGGTTGCAGTTTATAAGGTCTGTGAACTTATCAGACTTTTCAGAAAAGAGGATATCGAAATCATTCCGGTTATGACCCCCGATTCAAAGAGATTTATCTCGCCGCTTCTTATTGAGTCCCTTGCCCAGAACAGGGTCTATTCTGATATGTTCGATGAATCGGGCGGGGCATTCTATCATATTATGCTGTCCAGAGGGGTAAACCTGATTCTGATAGCACCTGCTACTGCCAATACTATTGCAAAGATTGCATCCGGAATGGCTGATAATCTTCTTACATCTGCGGTCCTTGCATCCGAAGCTCCCGTTCTGATTGCCCCTGCGATGAATGTAAAGATGTTCGAAAACAGGATTACTCAGCAAAATATCGACAGGCTTTCCGGACTCAAAAGGTTCTCTTTCATAATGCCGGAGAGCGGAGAGCTTGCCTGCGGTGATGTGGGGGCCGGAAGACTTGCAGATATTCAGGATATATTCGATGCATCAATGCCGTATCTGCTGGATAATAAGTTGCTGTCAGGAAAGAAGGTCCTTGTTTCAGCCGGTCCTACCCGAGAGTTTATGGACCCTGTGAGGTTTCTGAGTAATCCCTCAAGCGGCAAGATGGGTTATGAACTCGCCCGTGTGGCCCGCTGGCTCGGAGCGGAAGTTACCCTCGTTACAGGTCCGGTAAGTATAAAACCACCCTATGGAGTAAGAGTAATAAATGTTGTGAGTGCCGAAGAAATGAAAACGGCCATTTTAAATGCAAAAGGCAGATATGATTTACTGGTAATGAATGCCGCTGTATCTGACTGGAGATTTGACAAAAGACATACACAGAAGATAAAACGAAATGGCTCTTCCTTAAGTCTTCTGTTCAGGGAGAATCCCGATATAATCAGCCTTGCCTCAAAGAGCAGAAAATTCGGATTTATAGTAGGCTTTGCGGCCGAGACGGAGAATCTGAATGATAACGCTGCAGATAAGATGAAAAGGAAGAATATCGATGCCATCGTAGTTAATGATATCTCGAGAGGCGATATCGGTTTCGGGCAGGACTATAACGAGGGAAGGATTCTTTTCAGGGATAAGACAGTTGTCAATATCGAAAAATCCGGCAAGAGGGATATGGCGTTGAGGTTATTTTCAGAGATAGCAAAGAGGCAGAAATGGGTGAAGACATAAGGGAAGAACTTCTGGAAATAATCATTAATCTGAAAGAATATCTGAAATACCAGCAAAGTCTCGGCGCCTTTGCCTACGGGAGCGATCTGAGTGAAGAGATGCTGCTTGAGATCGAGAAAATGAAAAAAATCGAAAAGATAACGAGTGCTGTAACAACCGGTAAAGTTCAGGAGAGCAGTAAATCTTATTCCGCAATGAGCCTTTTCGAAAAGAACGGGCCCGAAAGGGAGGATATAAAGGAAAATCAGGTTAAGAAAGCGGCGGCAGACACAGAAGAGAAGAGCAGACTTCTGAAATTGCTTGCGGATGAGATAGGTCAGGACTGCAAAAGGTGTGAGCTTGCGGGGCAGGGGCGGAATAAAGTGGTATTCGGCGAAGGCAATGTGGATGCAAAAATAATGTTTGTAGGAGAAGGTCCGGGTGAAGACGAGGATATTCAGGGTCTGCCGTTTGTCGGGAGGGCAGGACAGCTTCTTACAAGGATAATAAAGGCAATGGGGCTTCAGAGGTCTGATGTATATATCGCAAACGTAGTCAAATGCAGACCACCTCAGAACAGAACCCCGCTTGATAAAGAGATGGATATCTGCGGGCTTTTTCTCAGAAGACAGATCAGAATCATTATGCCTGATGTGATAATTGCGCTCGGAGGAACAGCCGTATCATATCTGCTCGGTGATTATAAGATAAAGATTGGTCAGGTAAGGACACGTGAACTCGAATACAGGGATAACGATATAGTAATTCCTATGGTTGCGACATTTCATCCGTCCTATGTCCTGAGGAAAGGGGAGAGCCCGGAGGTAAAAAAGGAGGTCTGGAAGGATATTTCGGTTGCAATGAAGATAGTAGGTATGGAGGTAAAGAAATAGTCTATGAGAAAATTCTTGTTTTTCCTCTTTCTCTTTTCACTGGTTCTCTCTGAAGGACTTTCGGCTTCGGATATTCTGATAGCGGAGATAAATTCTTCCATCAATCCGGCAACGGTAGATTTTATAAATGATGCAATAAAAGAGGGAACGTTGAAGAAATCCCGACTGATACTTATTCTTCTGGATACACCCGGAGGTCTCGTCAGTTCCACACGCGAGATCGTAAAGAGTATAATGTCGAGCGATGTGCCGGTAGTCGTATATGTCTATCCTGACGGTGCAAGAGCGGGGTCGGCGGGTGTTTTTATAACTATGTCGGCTCATATAGCGGCAATGTCTCCGGGTACGAATATCGGAGCGGCTCATCCCGTTGAGGCCGGTGGTCAGGACGTGGACAAGAAGGGCGGCAAGGACCTCAGAAAGAAGATTGAGAATGATACAATAGCATTTATTGAATCCATAGCAGAGAAGAGAAACCGCAACAAGGACTGGGCTATTCAGGCGGTCCGGGATTCCGTATCAGTTACAGCAGGTAAGGCACTTGAAGAGAAGGTAATTGACGTTGTTGCCAAGGATATTGATGAACTCTTAAAAACTATACACGGGAAGGAAGTTGAGACGGTCTCCGGCAAAAAGATTATTAATACCGAAGGGGCAACCCGGACGTTTTTCAGGATGAATATAAGGCAGAAGATTACAAATCTCTTTGCAGACCCAAATATCAGTTATATTCTTATGATGATAGGTATCGCCGGCATTATGATGGAACTTTACCATCCCGGTGTTATTTTCCCGGGTGTTATCGGCGGCATATCCCTTATTCTGGCTTTTGTCTCATTTCAGGTAATACCTATCAATTACGGCGCCCTTTTACTTATTTTGCTCGGAGTTATATTGATTATCGCGGAGCTTTATGTTACAAGCTATGGGATACTCAGCATAGGAGCAGCAGTCTCTATACTGATAGGCTCGCTTTTGCTGGTTAACAAACTTGACCCGAGGTTTCTGTTTGAACCGGGCTACGGAGTGGACAGGAGTATGATATATCTGACGACGCTTGTTATTGTCGGATTTTTTGCACTCGTCGGTTTTCTGATTGTAAAATCGAGGGTAAAGAGGTCTGTTGTCGGACCTGAGGGGCTTGTCGGAAAGACCTGTGAAGTTACAGAAGATATTTCTCCGCATAAGACCGGGAAGGTCTTTGTTGCCGGTGAATACTGGTTTGCCGATTCTGACGAGAATATCGGAAAGGGTGAGACAGTGGAAATAGTAGGCGTCGAAAATTTACGTTTAAAGGTAAAGAAGAAAAACAATTAAAAGGAGGTTTTTATGGGAAGCACAATAGTACCGGTTGTAATTGTAGTATTTCTGATTCTCTCGGGCATCAAGATTCTGAATGAGTACGAAAGAGGTGTTGTTCTGAGACTCGGAAAATATACAGGTTCTATCAAGGGACCCGGCATTATCTGGATAATACCATTTGTGGATAAGATGATAAAGGTCGACCTGCGACTCATTGCAGATGATGTTCCCCCTCAGGATATTATTACTAAGGACAACGTGTCTATAAAGGTAAATGCGGTCGTATATTACAGGGTAATGCAGCCGGAGAAGGCGATACTCGAGGTCTATAACTATCTCTATGCCACGAGTCAGCTGGCACAGACCACCCTGAGGTCTGTCCTCGGTCAGTCCGAACTGGACGAACTCCTTGCCCACAGGGAGAAGATCAATACACATCTTCAGGAGATTCTGGATAAGGATACCGACAACTGGGGTATTAAGGTGAGCAAGGTAGAGGTCAAGCATATAGACCTGCCGCAGGAGATGCAGAGGGCTATGGCAAAGCAGGCAGAGGCGGAGAGAGAGAGGAGGGCAAAGATTATAGCGGCAGACGGGGAATTCCAGGCAGCAGAGAAGCTTGCACAGGCGGCAAGGATAATCTCAGAATCTCCGGGCGCCCTTCAGCTGAGATTCCTGCAGACTATGAGAGAGGTCTCCACAGAACATAACACAACAACGATTCTGCCTCTCCCGATAGAACTGTTTAAGCCGTTTTTTGGTAACAAGTCATAACCAAGAGAGGGGTATTGCAATGAAAACTCTTTTTTTTACTTTAATTATTTTCGTTTCAGCTATTAGTTTAGTTTATGCGACAGAGTGTAGATGTGGAGATCCCGGTGTCACTCTGACTGTTGTAAAGGGATGCGAGGGCTGGACCGATGCAACAGAGTGTACGGGCTGGGCATCAGTTGCTCACGAAAACGGAAAGAGCGAGAATGACCTTTTCCCTGACAAGACACAACTTACTGCATTTGATTGCACGATTCAGATAAACTGCCCTTCCGACAATACGAATGATGGAGGTAAAACCACAACAGAGGAGAAGAAGAGTAGCGATACTGGTTTCTGTTCCATTCTGCTTTTAGAATAATCCTGATTCAGGCCAAGTAAACATTGACCTTTTGACATCCGGTGGGATGATACCGGCAATCTCCGGGTCATCATTGTAAGCAATTTTACCCTATATAAGGGTCGAGTGGATTACTGCTCCTTTTTTCGAAAATATATTACAGGTTTTTTGCAGGTAACTGTTGATTGATATTTTTGATTTGAATGACGGCATTTGTTACTACGATAAGGATTTAAAACTTTATGTAGGTATATTTGTTTGACGGATCGGATTCTGTCGTCTTCAATCTTATATAGAAAGCATACTATTAACAAAGCGACTAATAGATGTTTTTTGCTCAGTCAACACTCGACTGTGACTCTAAAGAACAAATCAGGAATAAGCTCCGGAAATTTCCCGGCAGAGGAGAATATGGGATATAAAGTGTATTAAGCAGGAAAGTCCTGAACTACTTGTTCTCCATTGTTACCTTTATGTTTGCCTTGTTCGGGTTTGTAAGTATATCTGCAATACTTTTGTCGCCCTGTAATGTATATCTGAAAAACGCAGTAAGCTGGCCGGCTGTGTATATCCTCATATTTTTCCTGTCAGGTCCTGCTTTGCAGGAAGTACATACCATTCCGCAGTTTGGGGTAGAGTCGTTCAGCATATCCATATGTCCGTAATCAACCGCAACCGAATGATATGCCGGGGATGAACTTGCGTTGTAGAACTGTACATGATTGTCCCCTTCCGGAGCACAGGCCGGATTGAGTCCGGAGCCTTCCGGTCCCAGCCCTGTTCCGATTATCAGTGATGAGACATTCAGGTTGAACGGTTTATCGGCTATTCTCATCTCGCCTCCTAAAGGTCCTCCTGTCCCGTCAACCGGGTCGACACCTGCCATAGCCTTTGTCCAGCTTGAATCCTTCAGCATTATGGTCCATATTACCTTGCCGCCCCTCGAATGTCCTGAAAGACCCATTATATCCATTCTGGCAGTAACACCGGATATTGTGTTGAGGTTGGTCTTTAACCAGTTGTAGAACTGTATGGCTGTATCCGCCTCTTCAGGGGTTTTTGGTTTACCGATGGGAATTCCGTCTGCTTTATACATTTGCGGAGCAACTACTACAAATCCGTGAGATGCTAAGTGTTCCAGCATATCGCTGTAAAAGTTATTATCGACGAGAAAGCCGTGCTGGAAGATAACAACTGCAAATTCATTATAACCCTGAGGTACGTATACCGATGCGTCAACTGTTGCACCGTTCTGCCCTTTGGTTATTGAAATCTTTTTGACTGTCAGTTTCCCTTTTGAATACGGGTCTGAGTCACTAATAAATATTCCGCCGCTCCCTCCTGTATCCGTTACTCCTGTATCTGTGCCGGTATCTTTCGAGATATCTGTCAGTTCATTGTCGGAAAAAGCTACATCCTGAACGTCTGTTCCTGCATCTTCAATAGGTATATCGTTTGTATTAGTATCAGTGGCCGTGTCGCTGACCATATTATCAGTAATTTCGGTAGTATCGGCCGTATTTGTGTCATTACCGGTTATATCCGTAATGCTGTCTTTAATCTCTTCCTTATCCGGAAGACCGTTTGTATCGGCTGTTTGGATATCACGGGTCTCTTCCGTGTCAGAATGAGTATCAGCGATTTCTTCCTGCGGAGCAGTCTCCGAACAGGATAAGGCAATAAAACCTGTTAATGTAAGCATAAGCAGAAAGAAAATCCTTTGCATCTTTTACCTCCTATAAAGAAAGTGAGACTAAGTTTTAATTTTTTTGAGGCATTTGTAAAGTAAAAAAAAGCTAAGTAGTGATAATGAGCTGACATAAATGTCCTGATAATAAAAAGACCGGATGCTATCAGTTTCTTTTCAAAAGGCTATGTGCTAAAAAAAAGATTGACAGAGGGTCATAAGTTGTATAAAAGTTTTGACCAGTTTTTTGGTTGTTTTGTATTTTGCCCTGTTTGGGCAGAGATTTTGTAACCTTATTACAAGGAGGAAGAAGAGATGAAGAAGACGTTATTGGTAACTCTGCTGTTGGCGGCACTTGCATTTGTGTTTGCCGGCTGCGACGCCGAAGATTTGCTGTCGGATGTAAGTATTAAGAAGGACACCGGCACAAAGACAGACGGCGGAACTGAGTGTTCCTGTGAAGGGAAGGCCTGCGGTGAAGATGATGGCTGTGGCGGCAAGTGCACAGCATGTGCAAATGCCAACGAGACCTGCAACCAGACCACATGGAAGTGCGAAAGTGGTTGTACACCGAACTGCACCGGCAAGTTCTGCGGTGATGACAACGGCTGCGGCGGTAAGTGCACGGCATGTGCAAATGCCAACGAG
>DYEF01000030.1 GCA_020725805.1 Bdellovibrio sp. | reverse complement strand
TCCTCCTCCCAGAGCAAATCGGAACTGTCCCCATCTATGCTCTTATAAATACCGATTGAAAAGCTGAGATTACCGGTTACTCCGTTGCCGTCCTTATCCGTAATATACCCCTGATGCGTTATCACCATAGGAATACCGGCAGCAGAAAGTAAAAACGGGAATATTGCAAAAACAAATAAAAGTAATGATTTTTTCATAAATACTCCTCAGGAAATATTAGTTGTACTTATATGTTTGGTTCTTGTTAACATATTGTATATTATACATATGTTGGTCTGTTTTGTCTATCAGACTTTTAAGACCAAAACTCTTGTTGGGTAACTGTTCGAAATTAGCGGGGAGAGAATATTTATGTGAATTTGTTTTTGCAGGCAAATTGTGCTATATGGATTTTGCCTATGAAGCAATTAAAAAACGGAATACCTGTAATATTATTATTCCCCTTGCTAATTCTTTCCTGTTCGGAAGAAAAGACAGAGATTATCCTCAGAATAGAGAATCAGCTTCCGGCCGGGCAGACCCCCGACAAAATAAACATCACTGGAGCCGCCTATAACGAGACAAAATTCAGTAAGGATTACAATGTCAAATCCAACGACTTTCCGTTCGAGATACTTATAAGTTCCGAAAATGATACCGAATACGCAATGACCTTTACCGTATCCGCATATAAAGGAGGGAATCTTCTTACGACAGAAAGCGCGGAAAAATCTTTTATTAAAAAGAGAAGGGAAAAAGTGGTTCTTGTTTTAAGAATTAAAGATTTAACCGATGCAGGTTATGATTATGGTTACGATACTCAGGATACAACAGATGATACCACGGATACGGACGTTGCAGATATCTCAGATATACTGCAGGACATCTTTGATGACACAACAGCAGACACACAGGAAATTGTCTGCAAGACCGGATTCAGGGATTGCAACAAAGAGAAAGATGACGGATGTGAGACTAACATATTAAACAATAACGACAACTGCGGCGAATGCTATCACAAATGCATTCTGGACAATGCCTTCTCCGAGTGCAAAAACGGCAACTGCATAATTACGAAGTGTGCATCCGGGTTTGAAAATTGTGACGGCAAAGACGAGACAGGCTGCGAAACAAATCTGGCAACAGATTCATCTCATTGCGGCGATTGTGTTACAAACTGCGGAGACAACTCTGTATGCAACAATAAGGTGTGTGATTGCAAGAGCGGATTCGGCAATTGTGACAAATTGTGGAAGACCGGGTGTGAGATAAACCTGTACGAAGATAATCTAAACTGCGGCGAGTGTAAAAAGATATGTCCATACAAAACACACTGTGCAGAAGGCAAGTGTGTGTGTGATGACGGATTCGGGGATTGTGACTTGAACGAACTGACCGGCTGCGAGACAGACCTTAGCACCGATATAAAACACTGCGGAGAGTGTGGAAAGAAATGCGGGACAAAGAATGTAAAAACCATATTGTGCGAAAATAAAGTATGCAACTATGATGAGTGTCTCATCTCCTATATAGACGCCGACACCGACCGCACAAACGGCTGCGAAGAATGGAGCTACTTCCCAAAGATATATAAAACAATTAGTTATCATACTTTTACATACTCAATACATCTGTTAAATACATCTTATTATATAACATTCGTTATATATAACAATGAAACAAAAGATTTCAAAACTATTTTAACTAAAACTGATATAAATGGAAATATTATATGGAATAAATATTTCTCAAAAGTTTTTTACCCCAAATATGTTTCCAATATTGGTGAAAGAATATTTCTTATAGGAGAGGAACCGCTTGAAACTTTTACAAATTTACTAATAATAGAATTAGATGAAAAGGGTGTTGTTGTTAGTACAAAACTTCTTTCTTTTGAAAATATAATAAGTATAAATTCTATTCAAACTACTAGCAATGAGATCTTATTATTCGGGGAGATTTACAAAAAAGATAATTTTTCATATACTAATGGAATTCTAATAAAATATAATACAAGTGGAACTATAAATTCTAAGATTTACTTTGAGTCAGACAATGAAAAAAATAGTTTTATTCTAAAATCAGGGATTACAATAGACAACAGTACTTTTATAATAGGAAACACGGTAATTAATCAAGTGCCCAATAAACATATGAAAGGTTGCATTATTAATATTAACAATGATCTCTCGGTTAATAAGTCGTTTTCATTTCCAGACGATGAGATTATTTCTTTTGAAGCGGTCTTAAAAAATTCTTACAACAAAACCATTATAATTGGCAATCAAACTAATTCTGTTAACAATGAATTCAACCATATTAAAATAGCGAAACTTTTCTTATCTGGCTCTACATACTTTGTTGAAAAAGCGAATGATATATATTTAAATGACAAAAATTTGGATTATATTGCTCAAGCAACAACAAATGATAATTTTATAATTGCTGGGCTGTCGTACAACCTAGACACATTAGGGAAAAAAGATTTAATGTATCACCTTATTTTATTAGACCAGGATTTAAATTTTGCAAAAGGTAAAACCTTTTATTCGGATCTTATTTATTTTAACATGCCTTTGGGACTAATAAACATTTTACCAAACCAATCAAACGAGATACTAACCAATATATACCTCGCTACGCCAAACAATCCCATCAATAGTTTATTTTTTATCATTACAAGTGAGCTAGATCAACCAGATTACTGTAGTCAAAAATTAATATACAATACAGATTTTAACCAATCTAATCAGAACAATGCGTTAAATTTAAAGAACATTTCATCAAAAGAAATAATAATTAATATATACAATTTTGATTTACAAACAACAATCTACGAATCCCTTCAAGCAGTCAATTTCTGTAATAAACATTAACTTCTATTTTCATATTAACATAATCTTAAGGTAGCTCGACTATCTCAAATTTTCCAAATTGTCTTTTAATTCTTGCAATATCTTTCTTTTCACCTTTCGTGTAAAGTGTAGAGTTTATTGATTTCACAAGCTTGCCATTAATTTTAAAATCTGTTCTAACATCCAAACTAGAAGTTCCACTGCAAATCGAATCATCCATATATTCTAACCTATATATATATTCATGAAGATTCTCATCTATTGGTGCACTATTATACTCAATTTCCAATGGATTTAATATATAATCTTTTACGAAAATGTTACCATTACAATAAGTGGTTAAAATAACTTCACCTAAGTTTTGCCACTTGCATGTATTTTTTGGATCCTGCGGATCATCGACTTGAAAACCACACGTATATCCCTCAAGATTTTTATAAACACTTTTAGAAACAATAAGAGATGAATATTCATATCTTAAATCATAATAATTATTACAGTCCCCACATAAACACTTCCAACAATAGGTTAGTAAAAAACCTTTTAATCCTGTGTTTCTTGAGGTGCTAATAAATAGATTTTCTTTCGAGACACCAATTATTGTTACAACATCTATGTTGGTACTTTCAAACCCTTCGTCATCTACAACTTTTAAGCCTATCTTATATATACCTTCCGTATCAACTATAATATCCGTAGTAACTCCTTCTACCCTGCTTAGACTTGCCTTTGAGTTTGTTGGTTTCTCTTCCATTGACCATATATACTTAGTAATAATATTAGTGCCAGCCGGAGGTATATCCTGGTCTTTAGACTCTGATCCATCTATTAATACTTTTGTGTTTTTTTCAAAATACCCCTTCTTTGGATCAGAAGAAGAATCAACAATTTTTGCGATGGCTATAGGCAATCCATTATAATCCACAGCCCGACCGATTAACACAATATCTTTTACTTGTATCTCTTCGTCATTACTCCTTATTCTTAAGACAGTTGAATTATTACCTACTTGTTTTGGTGAGTATTTAACAGTTATAGTAAAGCTCTCTCCAGGAGACAATCTTAGATAGCCATTTACAAAACTTTTACTTGACATATAGCTAAATGCACTATCTTGTGTGATTATTTCAGGTTCTTGAACAACTAAGTCTGAATTCTTTACATTTGTGCTATTTAGAACTTGTATGAATTTTTCCAAACTCGTATTTATCTTTACTTCCCCAAAATCTAACACATTGCTTTGATTTTCATCCCCAATTATTTTAACAACCATATTAGGATCAATTCCAATACCTCTTAGTGGAATATTTATAACTTCTTTACTTTGCTGCATAACATTAGTAGTTATTTCGATAGTGTTAGTTCTACGATCTGTTGCTGTTGGACAAAAAGTAACATCCAACTCTTTTGAGTACCCTGCTGGTATCTCAATATAACCACTAGGATTAATGTTAAAAGAATCTTCTTCTAAATCTTTCAAATTTACAGTAATCTTGAGGGTCTGACCTGCTACCGGGTCCGCCGTGTTTACTATCAGAATCTTCTTCTTGGGAGGATTCTTTACGCCCTTCTGAACCTCTCCAAAGTCAATCGAGAGCGGGTCAACAGATATATCAGGCGGATACTCTGCAACTCCACTGCATTCAATCATAAGTTTGCCGTTATCTGCCGTGCCGTTGTTGTCTATATCAAAGTCATTGGTTTCAATCAGCAGATTCCCCTGATCCTTAGGACTACGTTGTGTCGGCGCATAGGTCAGCTCAAGCCCTACCGTCTGGGAAGGACCTACTATTATCGGGAGTGTCAGGTCCTTGGTGTCGTCCGAAATATCATAAAACCTCCCCGAAAACTGAGGCGCAAATTTGTCCAGCGTCTTTATAAGAAGCGGCTTGTCTCCGTCGGTGGCATTCGCAACCTTAAACCTCAGCGATTTCTTGTTTCCCGGTCCCACGAGTCCGAAATCCACCTTGAATGTCGAGGTATTCCCGTCGGGCCAGATCTTCTTGTTCGTATCATCAAGAAAGACAAAGTCTGACGAACCCTTGTACTGGCTCTTGAGCGGTATAACGACCTTCGGAGGTTCTGCGTTCGTATATACCTCTACAGTCCCCTGAGGTGCCTCTTCGGAGTTCGGAACGACTATCACACAGATCTCCAGATAATCAGACGAATTCGGCTCGAGCGTCTTCTTCTTCTCCTGTCCGGCCTTGAACTGATACGCCGTAGCCGTGCTGCTCCCGAAGTCAACACCGGTAACGGCAAGAGCCGCATTACCGCAGTTGGTCATAACCACACACTTTTCTTTCGACTGACCATACTGAACATATCCGAAGTCCATCTCTTTTTCGGAGAGACAAACCTTTGGCTCCTTTATCTCTTCACAGGTATTGTTCGAAAGATTACATTTGTAATTTGCGGGACACTCGTCGTCCTTTGTGCAGTACTTCCCTCCGTCACCTGTATCCCCGGCATCAAAGCCAGCATCAAATCCTGTATCTTCTTCTATATCCACGCATTTGCCGTTTATGCAATCCTTACCCGACGGGCAGTCGTTCTTGTTTCTGCATATAAAACCTGTGTCGATTGCCGCATCCTGTTTCGGCAAAGTATCCTGACTCCCCTGATTTACCTCGTCAGAGCAGGAAAAAGAGAGAATAGCCAAAAAGAAAAACAGGACCAGAAACTGCTTATACATTATAATACCTCCAATTAAGTAAGATAATTATTTTACCACCTAATTGATTTTTGTCAATCCATTTCAGGTCTGATTCCGCTCTTACAGGGTATAAATTTCTTCCTGAAAACATATGTTTTTTCCAATATAAAAATTTTAAAATCAAAATTCAATTTGTTGACTTTGAAGATACTGGGACTTATAATCCGAGTCCGTCTTGATAAAGGAGACTTTATGAGCAAAATGAAAGCCATTATGAAGCGAGAGCCAAAGATGGGGGCAGAACTCGTTACGGTGGATATTCCGGAGCCATCTGATTCCGAAGTGCTTGTAAAGGTCATTGCCACATCCATATGCGGGACAGATGCCCATATCTACAAATGGGACAAGTGGTCCCAGTCCCGTATCAAAACTCCTATGGTATTCGGTCACGAATTTGCCGGTGAGGTAGTAAAGGTCGGCAAAAATGTAAAAGGAATAAAGGCCGGTGATTTTATCTCTGCGGAGAGCCACATACCCTGCGGACACTGCAAGGTATGCAAGAACGGACAGATGCATATCTGCACCAATCTCAAGATTCTGGGCGTGGATACTCAGGGTTGCTTTGCCGAATATGCCGTTATACCCGAAATCTGTGCATGGAAGAACAACAAGGACATGCCTCCGCACATTGCCGCCATTCAGGAGCCTCTCGGGAATGCGGTCTATACAGCCCTCTCAACGGATATTACCGGACGTTCAATGGCTATATTCGGAGATGGTCCTGCCGGTCTCTTCTCCACCGGTGTGGCAAACGTAGGCGGTGCATCCAGAATATTCCTGCTCGGCACCTATGAATTCAACCTTAACATAGGTAAGAGAATGGGGGCCACAGAGACAATAAATGTCTTCAAGGAAACGGATTACGTCAGAAAGATCATCGAGGCAACCGACGGTGACGGTGTAGATGTGGTACTCGAGATGTCCGGAGCCGAAAAGGCAATTCAGGACGGATTCAGGGTATTAAGGAAAGGCGGGACCTTTGTTGCATTCGGTATTCCCTCCGACGAGATCAGACTCAATTTTGCAGAGACCCTCATTTTCAAGGGCGCAAATATCATCGGCATAAATGGCAGGGAAATGTTCAGAACATGGATAAAGATGAAGGAACTTCTGGACTCCAAAAAACTCAATCCCGAACCTGTCATTACCCACCAGATTCCGTTTGACAAATTCAGGGATGGTTTTGAACTTATGCTGGATACACAGGACCACAAAGCCGCAAAAATAGTGATGAAACTCTAAGACATATAAATGAGAACAGCTGTAAATACAGGACTAAGAAAATTCGAAATAATTTTAAAATCAAAAAATTTTCAGGCCGCCCTTTGCGGTAAGGAGGTAGAGCAATGAGTAATGACAGGTTTCAGTTTGTAAAAGATGCAATCAAAGACCTTCAGGACAGAGGTGTCTTCAGGAAACTAAAAGTCATTATGGACAGACAGGGAGCAGTCTGCAATATCGACGGCAAGAGAGTGATCAATCTCTCTTCGAACAATTATCTTGGTCTTACAAATCACCCGAAAATGGTTAAGGCATCGATTGAGGCCATAAAAAAATACGGAGTAGGTGCCGGTGCCGTGAGGACGATTATAGGGACATTAAAGATTCACGAGGAACTGGAGAAGAAACTTGCAAAGTTCAAGGGTGTCGAGGCAGCTCTCGTTTTTCAGTCGGGTTTCTGTGCAAATCAGGGCGTTATCGGGACGCTTCTGGGAGAGGGTGACCTTGCCATCTCCGACGAACTCAATCACGCATCGATTATAGACGGGCTCAGACTTACAAAGGCTACCCGCACGATATACAAACACGCCGATATGAACGACCTCGAGGCAAGGCTGAAGGAGGGGGCTGCTCAGGGATTCAAGAAGATTATGATTATCACGGATGGAGTATTCTCGATGGACGGGGATGTAGCACCGCTCGATAAAATTTACGAACTGGCAAAGAAATACAATGCCATAACAATGGTAGATGATGCCCACGGTTCAGGTGTTATGGGAGAGGGAAAGGGAACGGTTCACCACTTCGGTCTAAGCAAGGTCTGGGACATACAGATGGGGACACTCTCCAAGGCAATCGGGTGCATGGGCGGATATATCGCCACAAGAAAAGATATAAGAATCCTGATGGAACACAGGGCAAGACCATTCCTCTTCTCCACATCTCATCCGCCCGCGGTCACGGCAAGCTGTATAGCGGCAGTCGAGGTTATGAGCTCTCAGGAAGGGAAGAAGCTCGTAAAGAAACTATGGGAAAATGCAAAATACTTCAAGGAAGGACTGAATCAGCTCGGTTTCAACACCGGAAACTCGCAGACTCCGATTACCCCTGTTATCGTAGGTGAAGGAGCGCTGGCAATGAAACTGTCAGATGAATTGTTCAGAAACGGTGTCTTTGCACAGGGAATTGCCTTCCCGACAGTCCCGAGAGACAAGGCAAGGGTCAGAACCATTGTCACGGCAAATCACACCAAAAAAGACCTCGATATTGCCCTTGACAAGTTTGAAAAAGTAGGAAAGAAGTTAGGAATAATTTAACACGAAGGAGATTATAAGATGAACAGATTTACAAACCTCGAACCGAAATATGTATGGCACTATTTTGATGCGCTTCTCGATATACCAAGACCGTCCAAACATGAGGAAAAGGTAATTGCTTATCTGAAAGAACTTGCACAGAAAAAGGGTCTCGAATTCAGACAGGATAAGGTTAAAAATGTTGTACTGAAAGTTCCTGCAACAAAAGGATTCGAGAATGCTCCTACCGTAATCCTTCAGGGACATATTGATATGGTCGCCGAAAAGAATTCCGATGTAAGCTTCGACTTTCTGAAGCAGCCGATTGATGCCTATGTAGACGGAGACTGGGTAAAGGCAAGAGGAACTACCCTTGGTGCAGACAACGGAATCGGTGTTGCTGCCGCACTTGCATTCATTGACGACCCGGACGCCGTCCACGGACCACTCGAGATTCTCTGCACGGTCGACGAAGAGACCGGACTCACCGGTGCAAGCAATCTTGATGCAAAGATACTGTCCGGGAAAATCATGCTGAATCTCGACTCCGAGGAAGACGGGGTCTTCTTCATCGGTTGTGCCGGCGGTGCAAATACAATTACAACCCTTCCGGTCAAACAGATAGGCGTTAGCAGCAAATTCAGAGTTTACGAACTCAAGGTCTCAGGACTTTTAGGTGGTCATTCGGGACTCAACATCATAGACAACAGGGCAAATGCGATTAAGCTTATGGCACGGATACTGAAAGCGGCAATAAAGGCGAAGGCAGAGATTCTGCTCGCCGATATCAAAGGCGGAGACAAACACAATGCAATTCCGAGAGAGTCGTTTGCCACAGTTGCCGTAAATACAAAACATATCAAAAAATTTGCCGAGGCCCTGAACAATGAATTCGAAAAGGCGAAGACCGAATTTGCAACGATTGACAAAGAGATAAAACTCGAAGTATCGGAATTCAGAAACAAGGTCCCGAAGGCAATTAATCCTGCCGACACAAGAAGGGTCTTAAATCTCATTCTTGCCCTGCCCCACGGCGTAATCTCGATGAGCAGGGAGATCAAGGGACTCGTTGAGACGAGTTCGAATCTGGCAACAATCAGACTGAAGGGCAAGAGTGTAGAGATTCTGACAAGTTCCCGTTCATCTGTATCAGAGGCTCTCGACAGTGTACTCGAAAGTATAGATTCGATTGTTGAGTTATATGGCGGAAAGACGAAAGGTTATGGCAGATATCCGGGCTGGCGGCCGAATATCGATTCACCGCTTCTTAAAAAGGCAGTATCCGTATTCAGGAATCTGAGAGGAAATGAACCGCATATAACCGCCATTCATGCCGGACTCGAATGCGGAATCATAATGGAGAAGGTGCCCGGAATGGACGTAATATCATTTGGTCCGGAGATGCACGGGGTTCACTCTCCGCAGGAGAAGCTCAATATCCCGTCGGTCGGCAGATTCTATGGTTATCTGAAGACACTCCTCGAAAACATCGCAAGAGAAGGTCTGTAAGATATGGTAGAAGAAAAGATTTTTCTTCTGCACTCCGACAATGCGGAAAGAAGCAAACTTGCACATTTCCTTGAATCAAACGGCCTGAATGTCTATAAATTCGGACGTCTCAGGGATTTTACGGACGAACTGAAGATGAAGATTCCGTCTCTGGTAATTCTGAGAGGAGACACAAAGGAATACAACATCGCCCAGGTTATAAAGGATATAAAGAATTCACCCGAATATATCCCGGTACTTCTGATCTGTCCCGCGGTAGAAAGCGATGCAGAAAAGATATTCAACGACTCCGGAGCGGATTCATTCATTCTTCACCCCGTAAGAAAGACCGGATTACTGGCCTCGGTCAATCTCCTGCTCCAGATAAAAAGACTTAAAACAGATATCTGTTCACTTACGGACGAGATTGGCAAACTCAAGATCTTCCTAAATAAGGCTCAGGGGACAGAACCGATTACGAATTTTTACAACTTCGAATTCTTCAAAAAGATTCTCTCGGTAGAACTCAAAAGGGCACAGAGGTACAACTTTCCGTTATCGATAATGGTCTGCGCCATTGATGGTTATGACGGTATCTGTGAAAAACTCAAGGAACCCGAGCGCAACTCCCTGATTCTGAATATTTCGATGCTGATAAGGCAGAATATAAGGGATCTGGATATTCCGGTCTATTACAAGGACGGACACATAATGATCGTGATGCCACACACCGGACTTGAAGGCGCAGTCACTCTGGCAGAGAGACTCAGGGCAAAAATGGCCGGATTCAGACCCGAGCCTGAAGCGATAAAGAGAATTACATTGTCGATAGGGGTTGCCGAACGCGGAGAGTCGGAAAATATATCCTTCCACGATATGTGCAAGGGCGCCCTTTCATCTCTCGAAAAGGCAAGGGCAGAAGGCGGAAACAGGGTAGCAATACCGGATCTGATATAACAACTCAATGAATTTAAATAAAAAAAGGGTGCGGATTTCAACCGCACCCTTATAACATTTAAACGATGTCAGAGATTACTGCTTAGGACAGGAATAATATGATGGCACCAGCAGTCCTACGAGGTCGCGTCTCCAGAAATGAGTTACATTTCCGCCCGGCAGTTTATCGCTGTTAATTACTATGGTTGGCTGCCATTCAATATCAAGTGAAATAACTATTGCCACATCATTTGCCTTTTCAGGAGAATAATCGGCTCCATAAATCTCTTGCGCCGTAAGAACCTTATGATCTGCCCTGACAAGAGCGATATCAAGAAGATAATCAACAATCTCCTGATAAATACCGTGCATATAATCTCTTCCTGACGGAGCGATATCCCACCAGCGCATCGGCGTCGTTGTATAAAATCCAATATCCGGAAAGATTCTGATACTGTCTCTCAGCTCTTCGTGGTAATATATCTGCGGCAGAGGTCTTGCCTGAGGCCAGGAGAGTTTATATTCCTTCCTGTTATACGCCCCGACGTATATTGTAACCATTTTCTTCGCTATCTCATTCATCTTGCTCACAAGGTCTTTACCAGAGGTGATACTGAACTTCGACCAGTCAATAGCGTCTTTACTGTCATTTAATATAGCCTTTAAGAGGTCTCCGTCGGCCTTAATCAGCGGTGACCACCTGATTGTCGGGAAATATATGTTGTCAAGTATAATAGGCGGAGGCAGACACATATTCAACTGAGGCGGAGCTATAATGTTTGCAATGCTGGCAGTCTTCAGATTCACCGGTATCTCTCCCGTATAATCCGTTCCAAGAGTAAATGTGTAGTTTTCATTTTCAACATATTCGATGCTGGCGGGGCTTGTCTTGCTGTTGATTGAATAAAACTTACCGGAAGAAGAGAGGTCCTTCTCCTTAAACATAGGTGATACAGATGAAAGTACACCGTCCAATAGATTTGCCGGTTGCAGGCTTGCGGTCTTGGTATTACCCTTACTGTCTTTGAAACTCACCGTCACATAATTCCCGTTTACTTTTATATCAGGATTAAGGTCAACATAGGCAAAAGCAAAGTCTCTGTATTTATCACTACCCATAAGACCCTGTTTCTGATTTGCAATTCCCCTGATGACCTCACCTATGGACTTTATATCGACCTGGTCAAGATTCAGGTCGTCGCCGGGCGTACCCTCACTCATAGTCACCGGCGTCTTCCAGCTATCAGGCACAGTATCAATAGAACCGCTGAGGTCTTTTGCCGGATCTTCGAGATCAAATATTTTGCAGAAAACCTCGATAGACTCGCAGAAGATTCTTGTCTCATCAAGACATTCCGGGTCAGTAATTTTATCACAGATATTTTCTGCCTTTAGCAATTTGTTACACCCTGAGACATAAGCAAGGCAGGCGTTCTTATAATCTTCGTACTGCGGAAAGTTAACCTTTATCCTGCCTACAACAAATACAAATTTCTTGCCCCAACGCGCCTGTGTTGCAGGTGTGTATCCGAATGCCTGACCGGATTCTAAATTCCAGTCTGCATCAGCCTCGTTTGACAACTCTTTATAACACTTGTTAGCATCTTTACACCCATCAATTGTCTTTTTTAAGGTGATTGTTATTTCTTTCTTGGCAGCATCCGTAAAAACCGATGATTTAAGTGCGGGATCAAAGAAATCTGCATTGCCGTTATATGCTACCGGGTCAGCCATTACGCTAATCAGATCCTTACCATACGCCTCTGTGATCGGGAGAATATTGCCATTTTTATCTTTCCATTCAATATCATTCCCTACCTGAATAATCTTTCCGTCATCATCAAGTATATCATCATAATTGCTGATTTCTTTTGCCAGAGCATTAGCATAATCGCTGCACTGCCTGCCGAGTTCGGTCTTCTTGCCCCAAGAATCAAGTGTATTCCAGAGTGCTGTCTGATTCTGCGGGGTCCATATAGACTGAGGCGGAAGCGGATTGTCGAGACACCTCTCTTTTGTTGCACCCCGGATAAATTTTGATGAGTTACTCCCAAAATACGAATCAGAGAAACAATATTTTCCACCTTTATCTGCAGGAACAACATAGGATAACTTAATATTCAGTTCATCCTGCCCTATTGTACCTGATATAGAGTCTGCTCCGGAGGTTATCCCGAAAAATTCTTTGAGAGGAGACCCCCCGCCGTTATATTTTATATCGAATGAGGTCTTCTCGTTGTTTGTAAAGACGATTTCCCCGCAGGCAGCAACCGGTCTTGCCTTATAAGACGGTCTGCCGCCAATAAATGTTACAGCACAGTTTCCGAATATCTGCATCATCATTGAGAAGTCCTTGACCTGCCTGCCCTCACCATAAGCCGCTGCCGAACATAAATCCTGAGGCACCTCAGACCCGATTGGTCCGTTGGCTATCACATTATTAGCCGAGTCTATATATCTCAGCTTTGGTTCTCCTGCATTGGCGATGTATATACCCTTGATATTCGAACAACTACCCATATCATCCGGAACGGTACACCTGTAAATTCGCTCATAATCAGCCATACACATCCCCTCTATCCCTCTGAGGTCAATCATCTTGTTTTTGGGGTCAGTAGGATTAACACCTGTCGTCTCTCCATTCACAAGATAATAAATCATTCCCAGTTTTCCGACACCATTATCTGATATATAGGATAGTGCAGCATACTCGTTGTCACTCTTGAAATATTTTCCGGAAATCCTGATACTCCCGCTGAGCGGACAGGTCGTCTTCCCTTCAAGCGGGAAAGGATATACTATTTCCGAAGGTTTCCCTTCTATGTCACTAATTGTAACAATCCTGCCACCAGCTTGATTACAATCCACACTATCTTTAGAAAATTCAATACTTGCATTTATTATTCTCAAAGAACCCTTTACACGATCTATCTCTATCTCCACCGCCTTACATATAGTCGCGTTATAAACAATCTCTTTCCCAAAAACATCTTTTCCGAGCTTAACCGACAATGCACAGGACGAATCCGGGTCTGACTCAATGAGATAGGTATTTGTGAGTTTGCGTGTCACCTTCAGACAGCCATTGAATTCCGGTGCCCGTACTCTCTTGCCCCTTACGTGGTTCTTAAAGGTTACTCTTGTATACTTGTTGCTGAGTCTTCCTACCCTTGAGATCTCTATCGTTCCCTTTGCGAATACTCCGTTCTGTCCAATACAACCTTCAATCTTTGTATCATTCCCGTTTTCATCCTTTGCAATAGTTACGTATTCAAGGATTATTTTCGGGTCGATTCCTTTATCAACCGAGACCACCGGGCATTCAGGCAGGGAAGGCGGAGGCAGCGGTGGCGGATTTAGGTTCTCTATCTCTTCGAACTGTGCCGACGATTCTGCAACAGCTGCAGAGAGATTCACCATCATATGTGCAATGCTTTCCTCCTCCAGTGCCATAATTGCCTCATTGTACTCATCAGTAGTCGGATTCCATTCAGTATCAGTTACATCTGCAGAGGCGTCCCCGTCTGTGGCATCGGGCGTCCCGGTATCCATGATTCCCTCATCCTCTAACCCTTTGTCAGAGACTACATCTTTTACAGTCTCTGTGTCAGAAACTACATCCCCGGTTACTTCCGCATCTTTATTCTTTGAACCCTCCTCATCACCGCAAGCAAAAATAACCAACGATAGAATCAAGGCAATAAAAATCGCTCTGAAACTTTTTACATACATTTTTTGCTCCTTTCCTTAATTGGTTAATAAATACCAAAAAACACAAGCCAATAATTTCCTTACCTCACCTCCTTTCATAAAAGACGAACCTACCATTATATAACCCTCCCAATCACTCCAGTACGCACAAATCCTTTGAATACGTCTTTACAAAGGAATCCCTCACGGAATTTGCAAACACTTCACCGATATTACCGACAGATATCTGCTTTTTCGAGATATAGGAACTTATCGCGTCTTTTACACTCTGAGGATGTGCAGATTCAGAGAGAGCCTTCAGGATATTCTCTTTTGGCACAGGAAAAGAATCCGTATAGCTCTTGCCGCCGCTTTCAATCGGCGATGTTGCTTTTACAACAGTCTCTTCTATCCTGTTTTCGGTATTTATATTAAATTTTAATCCGACGACTGCATCAGAAGAAAAATCTCCTAAGTCAACAATAAGATTATAAACCTGTTTTGCAACCTCAAAAGAGAGATTTGTTCTGACTTTCGCAGACAATCGTCCATTAAGCGAAAGTATCCCTGAATGGGGGCACCTGCAATCCAGAGGACGCGGAAAAAGAAGGGGTTTGATTCCTGACTCACCAAATAATTGTCCGATAAGGTGGTTCATTTTAAAAGCTGAATCATCGGACCGCAAAATAAGTCCCTCTCCTGTAATTTCAAAAAGCGATGCAGGAGATTCCACAGACCTGATTTCGCCCCTGATGGTAATATTTCTTTTTAGAAAAATATTTCTTCCGTTCCATTCGGCGAGTAACGGCTCTTCACCGCCTTTCTGGGCATTTGAATCAACGCTTAAAAATGAAAATAATCCCTTATCCTTCCTCGACAGAAGAATAAATCCGTTGATCTTTATACCAAAGATATGGAAATCGTCTTCAAAGTGAATCAGCCACTTGCCAATCGCCTGTCTGGACATACTGATATTCCCTGATGCGTGCTTGCATTGGTCGTAATTGAGCCTGATTGTATCAACCTTAATATCCTTTCTTACACATTCATTCCCCACAGATTTCGCCCTCACAGGAGGGGGCGGGGTAGCAGAAGAGTCAATCACGGCGTATACCTCATCAGACTCTAAAGCCATTGAGGTTGCTGCTGTTGCCGCAGTTACAGGGTCCAGAACCTCGAAATCATCGTTGATACTATCGGAAGACACACCTTCCACATTTGCAACAACCTCCTGAGCATCTGTAATATTCCCTGCGTCTGAGTATGAGATGTCATTACTCTCTGAATCTTCACTACAATAGGTGAGTAGGAGACAGGCCAGCAAAAAGAAAAGCAATTTTACCGGTTTGTCTGTTTTTCTTTCACAAATTCTTCTGTGAATCATATTCTCCCTCCTTTGTTGAATTAACTGGGTCTCAATGCATTGGCAAAAATATCAATAACCACCGAAAACCAGAGATACGGGTCGTCATTGAAATCTTCGGAAATATTCATCAGCTGCAAAACCGGACCTGCTCCCAGAATTAAAAATATCGAAGCAGTTGCCAGAGCAATCGTTCTTTCCGGATCTACATTCCTGACAAGACCTGCATTAATTGCTACCTTCAGTTTATCAACCATTACCCTTACATTCGAACCAACCCATTCCGGATGTTTCTCTCTTAGTTTTTTCAGATAGACTGCCCCGTCAACGCATTCCCTAAGCAACAGCCTTGTAATATTCGGATTAGCCTTCAGAATCTCATACGTAGACATAAACCCGCTGCCAAACGAATTCATAAAATCCGTTTCCAGTTTCAACTTATCTCCCAACTGTTCAAAAACAATTCTAAACCCATATTCCAGCACAGACAGATAGAGTTCATCTTTGTTATCAAAATAGTAGTAGAGCAGGCTTGGGCTTATCTTGGCCCTCGACGCAATTGACTCTATCCTCGCACCAGATAACCCTTTCTCTGCAAACTCTGCTAGCCCGGCATCCAGAATCACTTCTATCGGTAAAAGTTCATCTGGTTTGGGAGGTTTATATTTTTTCATATAATAAGTCTCCTTCCTGTTATGAAAAGTGATTTGAAATACTTTTCAATTATATTGTATGAATATTTAATCAATTTGCAAGTGATTTAAATCACCAAACCGTATTTATTTTTGACACCCCTTTCTTACTCCTTTCCTATTACTTGGACGTACTTTACCCGTACCTGGCACTTTTGAGGAGAGATTACAAAAAACAGACGTTATTTCAACCAGTTGCAATATCAATATGCCGGTATTCATTAATACACCAAACTTTTAATACCTTAAATTACTGAACATGGATTAACTGTTTTTAGCTGATTATTTAAATGATTTGAATATACTCATATGAATTTACAGAATTTTTACAGAATATATACCTAGCACTTTTGAGTATAATTTTTTAATTCAATGTTTTTTCAAAAATCACCTATTTGTTTAAATACATGCACATTTTTAAGAAGTTGTCCGGCAATTCTGTATTCCGGATTTTACAATCCCGGCCCAATACCAGATTCTCCATACCAATCCCAATAAACCTTTACATAAATCCATCTTTGTTATATTAGGAATTTTTACCTGATGGAGCCGTTACCGTTGAAATACAGATCAAAAACAATTTTTTATTCAGGAGGTTTTTATGAAATATCACTTATTAACCCTTGTAACAATGATTTCAACTATTCTGTTTTTGGGTGCTGATATGATGAAGGCGATGAGTGAGAATGACATCAGAAATCTGACCGAAGAGATAAAAAAGGAGATACCTCAATCAGAGCATACAAGACTCGAAAAGGGGATAAGAGCAATAGCGCCGCTATTTACTGAGGCTGACGGCAATCTGAAGGATTTTATTAAAGAGAACTTCATTACGGATAAAGATAAGCTCGAAAAGACTTTTTCAAGACTTCTCGAAAATATGGAGGTCCTAAACGGCAATATGCTGGTTATCTCCAGAGAATTTGCAAGACCGCTTCAGCTCGACCTTGGTGAACCGTTGAAGGTCGATTATATATTTGCAGAATACAATCCGGCAGCTCACGTCATCGACGACTTTTTCAAAAACAAGCTCGCATTTATAATGCTGCTGAATTTTCCGACGTATGAGTTAAACGAAAAATCATCTCTTTCCGGAAACTGGGGAAGGAAGGAGTGGGCAATGGCCAAGCTCGCCGAACCATTCCGCGACAGAATTCCCGCAGAGATAAACCAGAGACTCAATGAGACCTTTACCCGGGTTGATAATTACATTAGTGAGTACAACATCTTTATGGGTAATCTGTTACACAAGGATAAGACTCATTTTCCGAAAGAACTCAAACTCATATCACACTGGGGACTCCGTGATGAGCTGAAGGCCCAGTACGCAAAGGAGGGAGGGCTCACTCGCCAGGAGATAATCTTTCAGGTAATGAAGAACATAATCGAAGGAAAGATTCCAAAGGAGGTCATCAACAGCGACAAATATCTCTATGACCCGTTTGAAAACAAGGTATTCGAAAAAGAGGGGAGAAAAACCGTTACATTTGCAGAGGAAAATTCAATAAGATATGAGAACCTCAAAAAGATATTCGATGCAGAGAGATTGCTTGACAAATATACACCGGGAGCACCTACACATATAGCACGGAGATTCGACCGTGACAGACAGATTCCCGAAGAGAAGGTTGAAGAACTGCTGATTTCTATACTCAATTCGGATGTCAGAAAGGATATTGCAAAGTTAATCGAAAAGCGGCTCAACAGAAAACTGAGACCTTTCGACATATGGTATGCCGGATTCAAACCCAATGCCAGATACAAAGAAGAGGAACTCGACAGAATCGTGAGTCAGAAATATCCGACACTCGAGGCCTTTTCGAAGGACATACCAAACATTCTGCAAAAACTCGGATTTGAAAAAGAGACAGCGGAATTCCTTGCAAATCATATCGAGGTTGACCCCGCCAGAGGAGCCGGACACGCAATGGGTGCGGAGATGAAGAGTGACAAGGCACATCTCAGGACAAGAGTACCCAAGGGCGGGATGAACTACAAAGGCTTTAATATCGCAATGCACGAACTCGGCCATTGTGTAGAGCAGGTCTTTACGCTGAACAGAATGGATTACTATCCTCTAAGGGGCGTCCCGAATACTGCTTTTACAGAGTCTTTTGCATTTATGTTTCAGGGAAGAGACCTTTTTGTACTCGGACTCGACGAACCTGACGAAGAGAAGGAAAATCTTAAAATCCTCGAAAAATTCTGGGCAACCTATGAAATTGCAGGTGTTTCACTCGTCGATATGTATGTCTGGAGATGGATGTATAAAAATCCTGATGCAAAACCGGAGGAACTCAGAAAGGCCGTTATAGGGATTGCAAAAGATGTATGGAACAAATATTATGCGCCGGTATTCAGGACAAAAGATGAACCCATACTCGCAATTTATTCACATATGATAGATGCCGCCCTCTATCTCCCTGACTATCCTCTCGGACACATAATTGACTTCCAGATTGAGAGTTACATCAAAGGTAAAAATCTGGCAAAGGAGATGGAGAGGATGTGTAAATCGGGTTCGATACTCCCCGAACTCTGGATGAAAAACGCCACAGGGCAGGAAATCAGTACCGCTCCTTTTATCGAGGCGGCAAAAAAGGCGGTCAAAAAGATCAAATAAAAAAAGCCTCTACACCTTTTGCTACAATATTCGCTCCAGGAATAGAGGCCCTCTATCTATCGGCCTAAATTAATACTACAAAAAATTTAAATATTCAACAAAAAAAGATACTGAGTTTCAGGAAAATCTCCGCTCTATCATCTCGTAAAATCTATTCTGACATTTGCACTCTCACAGGTCGGTGTAGCAGTATTTGTCCTAAAAACCCTAAAATAGATTGTTATGGTACTATTTTTACAGAGGTTTTTACCGATAACATTGCCGCTTCCATAGCAGGGATTCTCTCCGGTCGCAGATGTATCAGGTGCACTGGTACTTCCCTGCCTGAAATCTGTTGCATAATGATAATCCTGACCGGAACAGTCCAGAAAGATTTTTCCGTTTTGACAATCGCTTTCATATATATCAAGGCCATACTGATTCTGAGGATTTGCGGACAACCTGATATTTATATGGAATAAATCCTTACCCTCAGCAATATCCTCGCTGACATCATCCTTAAAAGTAGCCTTATACCATGCAGACCTACCAACGGGGAGCAGGTTTGTCTGTATATCAAGACTCTGTTTAGATGAACTAAACTCACCAAGATTATATGCACCTATGCAGGTATCTCCTCCCATATACGTATCATTTGCCTGACACTCACAACCATTATCTACTACCTTGTCAACATCGTACCAGCCCTTGGTACAGGCTGTAATCTTGCAGGCACCCTCTTCACAGGCAAATGTTGTATAAATATTGGTTGGACAGAGTATTCTTATGTCCCCATTATCTGTAGTCCCATCACAATCGTTGTCTTTCTTATCACATTTTTCCTGACCATCAGGTGTGCACTGATACTCACAGCCATCGGCAGGGTCCTTGTTTATATCATAATATCCGCTCTTGCAGCTCACAACCTTGCAGAGCATATCAGAACACATACCTATAGCATTGTCCGGCATACAGGGGTTTTTGCACTTACCACAGTGTTCGCTATTGCTCTTCACATCTGTCTCGCACCCGTCTTCCCAGTTGTCATTACAGTTCCCATATCCGTAATTACATACATATTCGCACTTCCCCTGAACACACTGTGCCTCGCTCGAATTCATAACAGGTTTACACATCGTGTTGGGATTTAGTTCGTCAGTCTTCCCGTTACAATCATTATCGACACCGTCGCAGATCTCTATTCCGTTGTTTGATTTTACACACTCCGCTTCACAACCGTTGTCGTACTGTCCGTCATTATCCCAGTAATTGGACTCGCATTCTGCAATAATACACACCTTCTCTCCGCCTTTTTCTATACAGGCCGTTGCCGATACATGTTTCTTATCCTTATCCTTGAGAGGGCACGCCTGATCAGACGGAGCATTGTCAATCTCACCATCACAGTCATTGTCTTCACCGTCACAGATATCTACGCCCTTTAATTTCGGCGCACAGTAATATTCGCAACCATCCTCGGGCTTACCGTTGATATCGTAATAATCAGGCTCACAACTAGCGCCTTCTCCCTTTAATGTCACAACCAGTCCGGGATTATCGATATCTGTGTTTTCGACTATCAGATTTGCCTGTTTGACTCCTGTCTTTTTTGGCTTAAACTGGGCCTTTATTTCAACAAATGCGTCCTTTTCACTGATTGAGGCAGGGAAAGTCGGAAGTTCACTTATCTCAAATTCCGCGATCTCGGAACCACCCGCATCAGAGACCGCGCTCTCACTGATATAGATGTTCGTTATTTTCAGGGCTCCGCCGGTTGTATTGGAGATTGTAATTGTCTTCAATTCCGATTTATTGCCGGGATATAGTTTACCGAAATCCAGAATCATCGGGTCAGCAGAAATGTTCGGGTCAATCCCTTTTCCGAAGAGAAGCACATTCTTGACCTTGTTGGATTTACCCTCTGAGACCATAAATATATTTACCTGATTCTGTGCAAGGGAACCCACCTTCTTCGGGGAATACGTGACCCCGACTTTTACGGTCTCGTTGTAATTTACAGAGAGCGTCTTCTTCTCGAGCGACAACTCGTCTGACTTGTTTGCAAAGTCGAGAGCAATATTTACCTTTGCCTTCGACGGACTTTTATTTGTAATCGTTATCTGATCGGTCTTTTTATCCCTCAGCTGGACATCACCGAAGCTTATCTCATCGGGAGTAACGGTCACCCCTGCCGTCTGTTCCGTCTCTCCCTTCTTACAGGTCATCTTTCCTGTCTCGTCGGCCTCACAGTGATATCCCTTCGGACAATCGTCATTCGTCACACAGGGGAGGTCTGCATAAAAGTCCTGCGAACAGGTCTGAAAAAGAAATACCGTAAAAACGGAAAGAAATAAAAAAACTATATTTTTGTGTCTGCTCTTCATAAAGTTAAATTATACCCGACCATATATGCTTTTTCAACATAAAACGGAAGGAAAACCGGGAATAATACAGGTTTTCTCTGCAGATTCCCTGTTAAAAAGAGACCCAAACGAAAATCTTTTTAAAAAATATCTTGACATACTGCGTCAAAAATTGGTATTTGAAATATTTGTTACTTTGAGTTATAAGAGAGGCTCTGATTTTGAAAAAAGGCAACGTGTTTTAATAACCTTTTATTAAAGAAGGAGGATTATCGTGAAGATTCTGGTTACAGCAAAGAGGGTTACAGACCCCGATATGAAGATCAAGGTGAAACCTGACGGGACAGGTATCGTAACCGACGGGATGAACTACAAGATCAATCCGTTCTGTGAAATTGCAGTTGAAGAGGCACTGAGAATCCGTGAAAAAGGAAATCAGGCAGAGATTGTCGTTGTAGGTATTGGCCCGAAAGAGGCGGCAACGGAACTCAGAACAGCCCTTGCAATGGGTGCTGACAGGGCAATACTTGTTCTTATCGACAAATACTACGACTCGACCGTGGTCGCCAAAATTCTGAAAAAGATTGTCGAAGAGGAGAAGCCCGACCTTATTCTCACCGGCAAACAGGCGGTTGATGATGACTCAAATCAGGCGTCTCAGATGCTCGCTGCACTTCTTGGCTATCCGCAGGCCTGCTTTGCCTCGAAAATCGAACTCACGGACGGCGGCAAGAAGGCAAAGGTGACCAGAGAGGTCGACGGCGGTCTCGAAACAATTCAGGTAGAACTTCCGGCAATCGTCTCTGC
The DNA here is from genome assembly GCA_020725805.1 of Bdellovibrio sp. Lineage (GTDB taxonomy): Bacteria > Myxococcota > SpSt-1050 > SpSt-1050 > SpSt-1050 > SpSt-1050. The sequence continues at coordinate 5,473 of DYEF01000030.1, read as the reverse complement.
AGACCTGAGACTCAACGAACCGAGATATCCTACAGTTCCGAACATTCTCAAGGCAAAGAAGAAGCCGCTAAAGGAGGTGCCGGTCGATTCACTCGGGATTGACGTCACCCCGAAGACCGAATTCGTGAAGATGACTGAGCCACCGACCAGAAAGGCCGGAATCAAGGTTCCCGATGTGGCAACCCTTGTGGACAAACTCAAAAACGAATCCAAGGTTTTATAAACAGGCTGGAGGTTTATTATGGCAAAGGTTTTAATCATAGCAGAACATTCAAAAGGTCAGATCAAGAAGGCAACCCTTTCATCAGTCACGGCAGCCAATAAGATCGGAGGAGGATTTTCTCTTGTTGTACTTGGCAAGGATGTAAAAGGTGTTGCAGATGCCTACGCAAAATTCGGTGCAGAGAAGGTTTTCGTAATCGATGGAGACGTTTTCAAAAATTACATTGCAGAGAATTATGCAGAGGCCGTTGCGCAGCTGATAAAGGCTCAGAATTTCGAATTCGTCTTCGGCTCGGCAACAGCGTTTACAAAAGACCTTATTCCGAGAATAGCCGCAAAGTTCGACGCAGGAATGGCTTCAGAGGTACTCGCAGTCGAGGTAAGCGGGAGCGATGTAGTATTTGCAAGACCGATGTGGGCAGGAAACGCAATCGCACATATAAAAATTACTTCACCGGTAAAGTTTGCAACCATCAGAGCAACTGAATTTGACCATGCAAAGGAGAGCGGAGCGGTATCACCGGTCGAGAACTTCGCCGCAAATGTCGACCCCGCAAAGGCAAAGGTCGAATATCTCGAGTTTGCCGAGACGAAGAGCGAGAGACCGGAACTCACAGAGGCAAGAGTGGTCATTTCCGGCGGAAGAGGCGCAAAAGGACCTGAAGGCTTCAAGATGATCGAAGAACTGGCAGACCTCTTAAACGCCGCTATCGGTGCCTCAAGAGCAGCTGTCGACTCCGGCTGGGTACCAAACGACCTTCAGGTCGGTCAGACCGGTAAGATCGTCGCCCCCGAACTCTATATTGCCTGCGGAATTTCCGGTGCAATCCAGCACATAGCCGGTATGAAGGGTTCGAAAGTCATAGTTGCTATCAACAAGGACGAAGAGGCACCTATATTTCAGGTTGCCGATTACGGTCTTGTCGCCGATATGTTCAAGGCGATCCCTGAACTTGTATCGGCCATAAAGGCCTCGAGATAGCTGATTTTTCATTTTGGCATAAAGGAGTAACAAAATGTCTTTGACGCACCAGAACCTTTTGGGATTATTGTTTGCAGAGAATCAGTCCTCCCTGATTCCGACACACAACAGTATACTTGCAATGATTCTTTTTGTTGTTGTCATTGCCACAGGACTTGCCGTCTTTGCATACCTGATGTATCAGAGATGGCAGATTCTTAAAATCGGGAAATACGAGGACAGATTCTCCAATTTTGCAGCAAGAATCAAAAATGTCATAGTCGTCGCCTTTTTCCAGAAGAGAATCTTCAACGAGCTTCAGGCCGGTCTGATGCACGCCCTCATCTTCTGGGGCTTCTGTGTGGTGTCGGTAAACTCACTTACGTTTCTGGGAGAAGGATTCATAAACGGTTTCCACCTGCCGCTTCTGGGACCGGACCAGATACTCGGAAAGTTCTACGGATTTATGAAGGACCTCTTCGAGGTTCTGGTGCTCATAGGCCTTATAATAGCCTTTTACAGAAGACTGATACTCAAACCCAAAAGACTAACATATTCGTTCGAGGCAAATCTGATTCTGATATTCATCTTCCTTCTGATGATAAGCGATTTCTTTATGTTCGGAATGAAACTCAATGCCGGCGAACTTCCTCAGGAATACGGCAGGTTTGTATTTGCCTCCGCTTTTGCAGGCAAGTTAATATCCGGCTGGTCAATGGACGCTCAGGAAACCTTCTATATGGTAAATTTCTGGCTGCACCTCGTAATCTTCTTTGCATTTCTCAATGTACTGCCGCTTTCGAAACACTTCCACGTCATTACATCCATACCGAATACATATTTCGTAAAACTGACACCCAAGGGCGAACTCACCAAGATGAACCTTGAAGACGAAACACTCGAGACATTCGGAACGAGCAGAATCGAGGACCTGACATGGAAACACATCTTCGACACATGGACATGCACAGAGTGCGGGAGATGTCAGACATACTGTCCGGCATACGAGACCGGAAAACCATTATCTGACAAGGAGATAAACCAGAACCTGAAACACCACATATACGAAGAGGCCCCGTACATAATCGAAGAGAGGAAAAAGTCGGCCCAAAAGACTGCAGAGACCTCAAGGCAGGATACCGCAACACAGGAGACGGAAGGTCAGCATTCAAGAAGCAATATGATCGGGGAAGTCATAAAGGAAGATACAATCTGGGCCTGTACAACCTGCGGATGGTGCGAAGAGGCCTGCCCTGTTCAGATCGAGAATATCGGCAGGATAATTGATTTCAGAAGATATCTCGTCCTCACAGAATCAAAATTCCCGAAAGAGGCAACCTCCGTCTTCAAGGGACTCGAGAACAACTCGAACCCGTGGGGACTGGGCTCGAACAAGAGACAGGACTGGGCAGAGGGAGTCGAGGGAGTAAAGTGGGCATCTGAAAATCCGGAGTTCGAATATCTCTTCTATGTGGGTTGCGCAGGTAGTTTCGATGACCGCAACAAGAAGATTACAAAGGCGATGGTCAGAATACTCAATGCTGCCGGTGTCAGTTTTGCCATGCTTGGCAATGAAGAAGGCTGCTGCGGCGATTCGGCAAGGAGACTCGGAAACGAATATCTCTACCAGACGCTTGCCCAGACAAATGTGGAGGTCTTCAATAATTACAACGTCAAGAAGATAATCACAACCTGTCCTCACGGATACAATACCATCAAGAACGAATATCCGCAGTTTGGCGGAAACTACGAGGTATATCACCACACCGAGTTCATTCTGAAACTAATAAATGAAGGCAAACTGAAACTCAAAAACCCGGTTAACCAGACACTCACATATCACGACTCCTGCTATCTCGGCAGAATCAATGATATCTACGAACAGCCAAGAGACATTCTCAAAAGAATTAGCGGCGTCAGCTACAAGGAGATGCCAAGGCATCACTATCAGTCATTCTGCTGCGGCGCCGGTGGCGGCAGGATGTGGCTCGAGGAACATATCGGAACACGTATCAACACAAACAGAACAGAGGAGGCCTTAAAACTCAACCCTGATACCATCGCCGTAGGCTGTCCGTTCTGTCTCATAATGCTCGATGACGGAATAAAGGACAAAGGCGCCGAAGAGAAGGTCAAAGTACTCGACATATCAGAGATAGTCGCAAAGGCGATAGAATAAATTCCGCATTCTTTTCAGGTAAGAGGTATCTGCCTTTTAGCAAATGCCTTCGGGTATTTCATTGATAAACTGCAATGAAAAAACAGGCATCTATTCAAACTTATACGCCCACAGACTGCTTATTAATTGTAAAATATATGTCTGTCTGTTTAATACGACATTGGACAGCAAACAAAAAATAGGCCAAAATCACTAATATATAAATCCCAGCATCCAGATAGGAATACGGTTTTTATAAGGTATGTCGATATCATCACTAATTACAAAGTCAGCGTTTTTATACTTTTTGTTTTTACCACCTACCTCAATTTTATAACCCCCTGCTACAAAATCGCATTCACGTTCATCCTTACTTGCCAGCACCTTATACTTCTCTTTTAAGGACATTACCACAAATGACTCTCGTGCGCTCCCAATATTCCCGCCATAACAATAGTAGACTGAAGGATCTGTCAGAAGAATTTTCGAACCTTTTGAAAATCCTTTTTTCTCAGTCTTTCTTACTATATTAATAATCTCTCCCTTTTCCATCACATAGAGTATGTTGTAGAACTTCTCTTTTCCAATTCCCCAGTCTCTACACATATCTGATACATTTATTGTCGGAACAGGTGAATATATAAGATGTCCGACAATAGCATTCAACAACGCAAGCTGATTATTATAAAAAGATGGAAGATAAAACGGAAGATCATAATAGATTGACTTCTCAACAATATTCTTTATCCTCTCCGAATATTCTCCCTCAAAAAATACAGGTCTTATACCAGCAGAAATATATGCGTGAAAAGCCTGTAATACATTCATTTCCTTTGTAAGCTGAACCAACTCATCTCTGTTCTCAAAAGGATTTACAGTGTTTGTTTCTATCCCGGTTGTAAGAAAGATATATTCTCTAAAAGACAACAAGGGTAATCTTATATGAACAAATCTTCTGGAGAGATCTACAACTGAATTTTTCAAAATTATATTGCTGCTATCACTTATCCAGATCAGTTTTGATGGATAATCATCAAAAATAGCTTTGAGGTGCTGACTCCATTTGTTTGCAAAATGTATCTCATCTATTGCCACTCCGTCGAATCCTTTGCTAAAAACAGATGAGACAAATTCATAGAGAGAAACAGAAGAAACCAGAGGACTGTCTGCACTAAAATACAGAATCTTTTTCTCTGAATTTTTGACTTTATTAAGAATAAATGTTGTCTTCCCCACACCGCGAGGACCATATACAATAGCGCCTCTTGAATTATCAATATTAATATTTGTAAAAACTGGCCTGAGCCTCTCCGGCAGGAATTTTATCCGTCTTTCATAATTTATTTCCAATCTTTCTATAATATCGTCATACATAGTTCTATAATAGAACGAATATTAAAGATGTCAAGAAAATAGTTCTATATCAGAACGAAAATACCATAAATTCGTTCTGCATTAGAACGAAATCCACCATCAGGAATTAATTAACGCAGGTTTATCTGATTCTCGGAATCGATATATTATTAAAACAAATACTCTGCTGATTCAGAAAAACAAATAAAGCGTACAAAATCTGTTCAAATACTATTACTTCCCCTTTTTCATCAGATTGTATTCCCTATGCAGAAGATAGATGGCAAATACAATCAGAGCCGGCGAGACCGGAGGGAAGAGGGCAAAGACAATAACAAGGAAAACAACAGCAACAATACAGGTAAAAACAAACTCAGGAAAAGTCGGTGGTCGCTCGGTGGGCATACTTCCTCCCTCCTGTTTTGTAATCAGACAATCTTTGGGAACTGGCCCTGCAACATCAGCCATATATCCCAGAGACCAAGCATCCGGAGCAGTCTTTCGATAATCCTGAAGATATCAATTCCAAAAATGCGGAAAAATTTATCAAGCCACAACAACAGGAGAAAAAGAAGCTGCAACCCGGGATTTATCATAACATGATTCTCTCTCATCCAACAAGCCTGTGCTTTTTTAGTTCTCATTTTTCTACTCCCTTAAAAGGACTTCCGGTTATTATATTAGCATATGCTATGAGTTTTGTCAACAGATGTTTTTCTTGACTGGAAATACCCCAAAATTTTTCATAAATCCTCCGCAAAACTAAATCTTAGCTGGTT
>DYEF01000029.1 GCA_020725805.1 Bdellovibrio sp. | reverse complement strand
GCAGAAAGAAGGAAAATCTGCAAGAAAAGTGCTGGAAAATTTAAGAGACAGATGGACAATAACATTAGAAGACGAAATATCGGGGAATACTCTTAATATCGAGCTTAACAAAATACCGCACTAATTGGGAAACTCAGGAGGAATCAAAAGGCTTTTAACGATGGCAAAAGTAAAAAGAGATTGCAAAAAAACCAAAAGCCACTAAAATGACTCCTTATGATTAACCTTAAAATAATAGTAATTTTTCTGTCTGCCCTTATAGCACTTACCGCGTGCCCGACAAATGAGGTTATATACAGCGATAACGGTGAGCTGTATGATGCGGATCTGCTCAAAGATGTGCAGTTGTCCGACATATCTGATGCAAAAAGTGGTCCGTACTCTGACTGTGACAGCAGTGAGGGCGGTATTCTCTGTGTTGGTGTTGCCCAGAGAAGTATTACACCTCAGAAATACGAACTTGTAAAACGGGAATTTTTGAGGTCGCGCGCATATTGTCCCGAATTTGACGGGCCCGGAAACTGCGGCAGTATGGATATTGAAAAGTGGAAGAGTCTTTCGAAGAAATGGAAGACGGACTTCTTTTATGACTGCGGAACCGACCGGATATGTCCGGGGGATAAGGATTATGTTTCTCCGGACAGTGACGGGAGCGAGGGTGACGGAAAGTTTCAGGGATACTGGATAGCCGGCTACGGCGCATCTACTCCAATGACAGGGGCTCATGACGATATAACCGTCAGGGCAATTGTCTTGAGGCACAATTCGAAGACGGTTGCCATTGTGACTCTGGACCTCATTGGTTTTTTCAAGGGCGACGTTGACAGAATCAGAAAGCTTGTGAAGGAACGCGCACCCGACCTCGGTATCGGAGATATCCTTGTCTCAAGTTCACATACGCACGCGAGTATCGATACGGTTGGTATGTGGGGACCTCAGGACCCGTTCAGTGAGGTGCTCTATGAGTCCGGTGCAAACGATACATACATAAGGGAGGTGGTCGGCAAATCCGTTGATGCAGTAATTTCTGCTGCCACGACAATGGTAAAAGGAAAGGTTAGGGCTATTACAAAGAGGGTCGGGATAGAGCAGATGGCGACGGATTTGAGAGACCCTTTTATTATTGACGACAATATGTCTGTAGTAATCTTCGAGGACCTGAACAAGGAGAGACTGGCAACACTTGTAAACTGGGGTTCGCATCCGGAGGGGCTTGCGGGGACCAGCAATCTGATAAGTTCCGACTATGTCTATTATATGAGGGAGGCACTCGAGAAGGGAATTTCGGAGGGCACAAAGCAGATTCCTCCTTTTTCAAAAACAGCGTTTTATATTCAGGGGGCACAGGGCGGGATGATAACGAATCTTCATATGCCGGTCTTCGATGACGACGGCAACAGAATAGAGAGAGAGAATTCCTTCAGGGCAATAAAGCAGGTGGGATACAGCATTGCAAGAAAAGCTTACGAGATATCAGGCGAGGCAGAGTATTTGAACAACCTTCAGATTTCTGTGAGAAAGACAGAGTACAGATTCCCGCTCGAGAACAGGTTTTTCTGGATGATGTTTGATCTCGGATGGCTGAGAGACAGGCCGAAGTGGAAGATCGACCCTTCGAAGGAGACATTTATAGACAATGTCGAAATTCAGACAGAGGTGATGAGAATACGAATCGGGGATATAGAGATTCTCTCTGTCCCCGGCGAATTATTTCCCGAACTGGCAGTCGGAGGTTACAGGGAGCCTTATGAATACTCTTTCGGCAGACCGGTTATCGAGGAGACAAATATGTATCCTCCCGACCTGTCAAAGGCGCCCGAAGGTCCGTACATCAGGGATATTATGAAGGGGAAGATAAAGATAATTGCAGGTCTCGGGAATGATTTCCTTGGCTATATTTTGCCGGAATATGATTTCAGGCTCTCTCAGGATTACCCCTATTTTACATCTGCACCGGGCGACCACTATGAAGAGACACGAAGCGCCGGTATCAAACAGGTAGATATTATGCTGAATAAGATCAGTGAACTCTATAAAGACGAATGAATACGAAATTATAAAGACCGGCGCAGAAGACAGTTGTGCATCTTTTACCGGGTTTTTTCAAACAACAATATTATTATGGTAGATATGCGGGAATACAGCGCGCAGGGGAAATCAGTGATAATAGAATTTCAGATAACAAAGACATTGAAAAAAAGTATCTGACAATATATAGTGCCAGCCTCAGAAAGCAGGTTTTTATGAAAAGATTACTTGTTTTTTTCATATTAATTCTTGCCACAGGATGTGCGGAGAGGAGCCGGCCGTCCGGTTACGGCGACGGTGGTTTTAATGATGACGTAACTGACGACGGAATCAGCACAATGTGTGAAGAGGGGAGACTCGACTGCCTTAATGAGAAGGCCTTTCTCTGTTTTAAGGGTAAGAATGTTCCGGTTCTGGATTGTCAGACAGAAGGATGGAAGTGCAGGGATGGCAGGTGTGTGGCGGAAGGGGATGAGACGGATACAGAACGGGAGTACAGACTCCGCCTTTTCGAACTAACGGTTCAGAATGTGCAAAGTGAGATTGTTACTGACAGTTTCGGGGGATGGAAGAATACACCTGATTCCTTCGGTAATCCTGCCAGGGATAAATATTTCAGAACGAAAAAGATCAACGGAGTCTGGTGGCTCATCACACCCGAAGGGAACCCCTTTATATCAAGGGGAGTTACCGATGTAAATTATCTCGGACCGAAATTATCGCCCGGGCCTTTTCACGATATCCTCGTTAAGAAGTATGGCAGTGAAGAGGAGTGGGTGAAGGCATCACTGTTGCGTATAGGTGAATGGGCATTCAATACGATAGGGCCGTGGAGCAGTTATTCGATTGCAGAGAAGATGCCGCACACCATGGTTATACTTGATGCCGCCGGACATTCCCCCAGATACAGACCCGATGACATAATAACAGATTACTGGTCCGAACAGTTTACAGAGAATGTAAAAAAAGTTGTAAGTGAGCGTGTAACACCTTACATACAGGACAGGTTTCTGATAGGATACTTCCTCGACAACGAGCTCTACTGGGTCCCCGACTGGAGAGGGAAGAAGACATTGCTGCAGTTGTATGTGGATTTCCCCCCATATGCCCCCGGCAGGAAGGAGGCACTGAAATTCGTTAAGGAGTCGGTCAGCGGAATCGACGAGTTCAATCGGGTATTCGGGGCCGGTATCTCTGACTGGGACGAGTATGAGAATCTGTCTGGTGAAAGTTTTGGTACAGTCACCGAAAAGGCGGCTGAAATAACAGAAGCGTTTCTGTTACACGCATTCAGAAAGTATGCATCGACCGCGATCGGTATATTGAAAGAAACAGATCCGAATCATCTGGTGCTTGGCTGCCGGTTCGCCGCTTTTCCCGGAGAGTCTCTTGTGACCGAGGCGGCAAAATATTTCGACGTAGTTTCGATGGCGGGTTACCACGAAAACTGGGTCGATGAACTGGATAATATTTACACAAAGGCAGATAAACCTTTTCTGATAGAAGAGTTTTCCTTCAAGGCGAAGGACTCGGGTCTGCCGAATGTAATGTATTATGCACAGATAGTGGAGAATCAGAAGGAGAGGGCTCTTGCATACGACAGGTATGTCGGGGAAATTATGAAAAGGCCATATTATGTGGCGTATCACTGGTATAAATGGTTCGATAATCCACCCGAAGATAATAACCCGCTTGCAGGAGATAATTTCGGCCTTATGAATTACAGAGACAAACCATATGCCGATTTTGTCAAAATGGTTCGTGAGGTAAACAGGCGAACGGAACTCTGGCATTCAGCCCCGAAAGAATAAACCACAGTAACTATTTACACATCAGCATGTTTTCTGCCGATAAGGATATCGGGGCATACCGGCGGTAATCTATCTGTCTATGACTTTCTGCATTGCATCAAGAGTATCCTTCAGGGTAAACGGATTTCTCCCCTGTTTGAGAAATGATTGTATCCTGTCGATTTTATCTATTGCCTCGTCGAGTCCGGGATTCTTCCCCCTTACGTACATTCCCAGAGAGATTATCTCCCTGTTCTTTTCGAAAAGAGAAAGCATCTCCCTGATTTTCATGGCGAGCATTCTGTGCTCTTCGGAGACGATGCCGTTCATAAGCCTCGATACCGAGTGAAGTACGTCAATGGCAGGGTATATTCCTAAGGCGGCGATTTCCCTTCTCAAAACGATATGTCCATCGAGAATTCCCCTTACCTCATCGGCAATAATCTCCTGCATATCATCACCCTGCACGAGAACGGTATAGATTGCTGTAATGCTGCCGTTTTCTGACGTCCCGGTCCGCTCAAGGAGCTGTGCGAGCTTCAGAAATACCGAACCCGGATAACCGTTCCTGACGGGCAGTTCGCCGTTCGAGAGACCGATTTCTCTCTGTGCTCTGGCAAAGCGGGTCAGTGAGTCCATCAGCAAGAGCACATCCTTTCCCTTCTCCCTGAAGTACTCTGCGATCGCCGTTGCGACGTATGCAGACCGTACCCTCAGGAGAGGAGACTGGTCACTTGTTGAGATTACGAGTACCGCCCTCTTCATTCCCTCTTTGCCCAGAACATCCTCGACAAATTCTCGGACTTCCCTTCCGCGTTCACCTATGAGGTTTACCACGATTACATCTGCCTTTGCAAATCTTGTAATATTTCCGAGGAGAGTGCTCTTTCCGACTCCGGAACCGGCAAAGAGACCAACCCTCTGTCCTCTTCCGAGCGTGAGAAGGCCGTCGATGGTCTTTATCCCTGTTTCAAAAATCCTTTCTATCTTCTTTCTTCTGAGAGGCTCAGGCGGGTTATTGATTATTCCGAAATATTCATCGCCCGATATTTCATCGCCTGATATGATCTGACCGTATCCGTTGAGGATCCTGCCGGCAAGCGATTCGCACACCTTTATCTTCCGGGAGTTGTTTTTGACCCGCAGTATAGAGCCCTGCCTTAGCCCCGTTGTGTCCGAGTGCATCATCACAATAGCCCGGCTTTCCTCGAAACCCGTTATCTCTCCTGTAATATGTTCGTCCCTGTGAACGACCTCTATCATATCCCCGATACTGACATTCTGCAGGTCCGAGACGACAGTGTAGCCTTTTACTGACAGAATCCTTCCTGCACTTTTCTGTATATTGATGAGATTTTCCATCAGACTGATAGTTCCTCGAAGAATCTGTCGATGCCGGCATCGGACAGTGTCCCGCCGGTCTCGACGAAAATCTGCTCTTCGGATAGCGAGGGGTCCGGAACGAGTTCGGCTCTGCCTGACTGTATTAATCTTCCCGCAATCTTCTGATAGAGAGTATCCGAAATCACTATTCTGATTTTTTCGGATTCGGCTCTTTCTACGTACCTTCTGATATACTCCTCAAAGAAATTCAGATTTTGGGAAGAGATATGGCGTGAGAGATTTCCGATGAATTTACCGAATAATGCTCTTATGCCACTGACATCCTTTTCACGGATATGCTCTGCATATTGAATTATTTTTTCTGCGGCATCGGCACAGCTTCTGAGCCCTTCCTCCCTTCCGGCCTCAAACCCCTCTTTGTATGCCTTTCTCTTTATGTCTTCGGCCTCTTTGACTGCGTTCTCGAGCATCTTCACAACAGAGACTGCAAGTCCGGTGACCCGCTTTATCTGGGCCTCTGTCTCAGAAGGAATATGCTCACATAATCCGAGAAGTCTTTCGAGTCCCTTTCCTGTGCTCTCTATTTCCTGACGAATCTTCTGTCCTTCCATATATACGTCTCCTGAATGGACAAGAGAATATCTTTCATTATCTGTGCCTTATCTAAGGTGTTTTCGTCGACGCGGATTTTAGTCCTGCTCTCTGAATCCAGATATCTGAGGTTTTCCTTCTTCAGCAATCCGGCGGCGACGAAGAAGATGAGTGATTTAAGTAAACGCCCGCTCATCAGAACTCCTCTGCCTCCTTAGTAATTACAGGCTTTTTTCTGAAATGAAAAAATACGAAGATAATCACACCGAGTGAAAGAATGGATAGTAATCCGGTAATTATCAGATAGAAGTTTCGTGCGGATGACTCTGGGACCAGAAACGGCCCGATGTAGGTCATTCTCAGGGGTTTTGCGGCTACAGTCCCTGACGATTCGACGATCTCGACCGAAATCCTCTCTCTGGAGAGGGATGAGACGGCTCCCATAAGGATTCCCTTAACTGTTTCGCTGTTTATGTATGAGCCTTTTTTGATCTTGAGGAGCACGGCCGCCCCTGTGGGTTCTTTTGAGTCGGCAAACGGGTTCTGCGAAGGTCCCGGGACAGAGATAATTACACGCGCCTTGATGACATTATCGATGGTTTCGAGCGTCTTTTCCACCTCGCCTTTGATTGCCTGCATAAGTAGGGCCTTTTCCTCCGTGGAAGAGGAGATGAGTCCCTGTTTCTGATAGACATCCGAAAGACCGCGTATTTTCTCTCTGGGAAGCCCGTTTTCCTTCAGGATATTCCACGCCGCTTTGTAATCGCTTTCCTGAACTACAATATTGTAGGATGAGGATTCCTGCCGTCCGTCTGCAACCTTCTCTGCCTGTATTCCGTATTCCGAGAGAACTGCAATAATGTCATTTGCCTGTTCCTCCTGCACGGCGTGCAGAAGTTCCTTGCTGCAGGATTGTATGATTGTGGTAGCGGCAAGTAAGGTAACCAGTAGTAACGTTTTTCTCATTTTTACACCTGATTGTTCATTGTTTGTTTGACTCCGCTCGAGACCTTCTCGATGACCTTGCTCGTGATATCCAGTTCGAGCGAAGACCTGAGTACACCCGACTGAACTGCAAGGAGTTGCGCGGGTGAGAGTCTGTCGTTTTTTGCGGCGAGGCTAACCTGCTGCTCGATGTTCGCATAATTCTTATCGATGTTTGCAAGGGCCTCCTTAAAGGAACTGCCGATGATGTTCTGCCCCTTATTCGGGGCGGAGACCGCCTGTACCGAACTGATATTTACCGGAATTGCTGCCGCCATAGATTACCTCAGGTTGTTGATTGCATTTTTGGCAGAATCGTGCCGTGTTCTCATAATGTTCGAGACAGTGGAAAAGTATCTGTTCTCGCTCTGTACCTTCTCCTGAAGGTTGAGATACTCCAGAGAGAACTGCCAGTTGGCCTCCTGAAGTGCCTTTGTTGCAGAGAGAAGTTCTGATGTCGATGCGGACTGACTGCTCAGACTCTCGGTCTCCCTGTTGACGGAGATATCACCCTCATCAGATTTGAGACCGTCCTTGTTCTGCAGCTCCGCACTCTTTTTTGCGAGCCCGGTATTCATTGTAGATACTATACTCCTCGAGACGTCCAGTTCGGGAGAGGCAACGGCCACGCCGTTTGCGAGTATTCTGGTGGTGGTGGCAAGGCTCTCTTTCAGGACCTGTGAAAAATCCTGCTTCGGGACCTGTCTCTTTGTTGTCTCCTGTGTGTCGACGCCTGATAAGACGGTTGATGAAATGCTGCTCATATAATCCTCCTTCAATATTTTTTTCTTGTCATCAATTTGCGTGCCAGTTTTTTGGAAATCAGGAAATTTTTTTAGACTACAATGTTATTGCTGTCATTGTTATGATGTGTTCATAAACAGCAATTGGCTCTTTTGTTATAGTCTGGCGTTGTTATTATACTTTATGTCAGTTACTTCAGTCCCGGTTCCCAAAGGAGTGAAGCTACTTCTTCAGCCCTATGTAGAGTATATCTTCCGGTTTCTTGTTTTCAACTACCGCGTAGTTGAATGCCTCCATTATCGATGACGGAGGTATATCTCTTCCGCCAAGGCCGATTATGAACGGATAGATCTCGGGCATAAACTTCTGTCCGTAAAGGTATGCCTTTATCTCCTGAGCAAATATTCCTCCGACACCGGCAGAGATATTTCTGTCAAGGATAAAAATCTTTTCTCTTCCTTTAAGAAGCCTTATGAGTTCTGCTTTATCCATCGGTCTGAAGGCCTTGATTTTCAAAAGTCCTACTTTGTATCCCTTATCCCGCAGTTCGTCGACAACGATTCTGGCAGTTGATGTCAGTGAACCGCTTGTTATGTAGAGGTACTGTGCATCGTCGGTGCGGTATTCTTCGATCATCGGGTAATCCCGCCCGAAGATATCCCTGAATTCCTTCTGTGCCTCCTTGTAGACACTGACAGCCTGCTCCATTGCTGCCTGCATATTGTATCTGAGCTCAAAGTAATGTTCGGGGCTCGTAAGTCCGCCGAAACAGGCAGGATTGTTTATGTCGAGCCTGTAATCACTCTTAAACGGCGGAAGGAATCTGTCTGCCTGTGCCTGTTCGGGAATATCGACTATCTCGTATGTATGCGAGAGGATGAAGGCATCATAGACGAGCATAACGGGGAGCAGGACCTTCTCTGCAATTTTGTAGCCCAGAAGGACATTGTCGAGCACTTCCTGATTGTTTTCACAGTATAGCTGAATCCATCCGCAATCCCTCTGTGAGAGCGAGTCGTTCTGGTCAGACCAGATATTCCAGCCGGGACCCATAGCGCGGTTGACGTTTGCAAGGACGATGGGGTATCTGCCGAGTCCCGCCCAGTGTATCAGCTCGTGCATAAGTGCGAGTCCCTGCGAGCTTGTGGCTGTGAATGCGCGGCTTCCGGCAAGCGATGCCCCGAGCACACAGGCGAGTGCAGAGTGTTCGGACTCTACCTTGATGAATGTTGCATCCAGCTTCTTCGTTGCACAAAGCTCCGAGAGTTCCTCGACGACCTGAGTCTGCGGAGTTATAGGATATGCAGCAATAACCTTGACCTTCGAAAGCATTACCCCGTATGATACGGAGTGATTTCCCATCAGAACCTTTTTCATATCTTACTCTCCTTCTCCATTCCCATTGCGTTTCGGGGACATTCGGTTACGCAGATTCCGCACCCCTTGCAGTAATCAAAATCTATGTTGTAACCGAATTCGTTCTTCTTGTGACTGATTGCGTTGTCGGGGCAGAAGATATAGCAGTTATCGCACATTGTGCATCTTCCGCAGTGGAAGCAGCGCGATATGTCGTGCATTGCCTGCATTTGTGTAAGTCCCTTGTTTACCTCGGTCATTCCGGATGTCCTCTCCGAAAGGGGAATCTTGTTCATTGCAGAACGTTCGGAGGGCTGGAAATAGGCGGTATTAATGCTCTTGGGGTCGACCGTCTCCGTTGTGAGTCTGACCGATGGTGCCTCGAAATTTCTGAATACGAATTTTGCCCTGTAGAGCTGCATCGAGACAGAGCCCCACTCTCCGACCGAAATCTCTTTCAGGACATCCTCGAAATTTAGCTTTCTGAATCTGCAGTCGATCGCTATTGCTGCCTTTTTCCCGCTCGCAATGGCATCGATTACGGTGTGCGGCTGGTCTATAATATCACCGCCGGCAAAGTAATTCTTTACCGATGTAAAGAGGTCCTTCGATGTCTGGATGTTTCCTTTGACGAGTTTGAGTTCGGGGATATCCGCCTCGTTGATCTCCTCGCCGATTGCAGAGATTATCATATCGCACTCGATCTCGTATTCGGAGCCTTCGATGGGTTCCGGTTTTCTTCTGCCCGAGGCGTCGGGCTCGCCCAGTTTTGCCTTCTGGACCTGAATTCCGGCGACCTTTGAATCCTTCACGATGACCTTTTTCGGGATCGTCAGTTCTAAAATAGGAATACCCTCAGTAAGGGCCTCCTCTATCTCCTCTTCCCACGCGGGCATCTCGGCGCGCGTCCTTCTGTAGATAATCGTTACATCTGCGCCGTTCCTCTTTGCGACCCTTGCAGAATCCATAGCGGTATTTCCGCCTCCGATCACTATCACCTTCTTGCCGGTAGCGACCTTCTCCCTGAGATTCACCTTTCTGAGATATTCGAGTCCGCTCATAACTCCTTCGGTCTCTTCGCCCGGGATACCGATCTTCTTGCTCTTATGTACACCGGTTGCAACGAAGACCGCAAAGTAGCTTTTGAGCGATTCGTAACTGACGTCCTTGCCTACCCGTTTGCCTGTATGTATCTTTACTCCGGCGGAGGTCAGCATCTTTATCTCTCTTGCCAGCACACTCTTTGGGAGTCTGTACTCGGGAATGCCCGTACGCAGCACACCTCCGGCCTCCTTCTCGGCCTCGAAGACTTCCACCTCATAGCCAAGCCTTAAGAGGTGATATGCACAGGATAGTCCGGCAGGACCGCTGCCTACAATTGCAACCTTCTTTCCGGTCGGTTCCGCAATCTCGTCCTTCTTTATCTTATATTCGGGGTTTGCGTGGTCCGAGAGAAATCTCTCGAGGTTGTTTATGGCTACCGACTTGTCGTAGTATGCCCGGGAGCATTTGAGTTCGCAGGGGTGAAAACAGACCCTTCCTGTAATCGAGGGGAACGGATTCTCCTCCCGAAGGAGCCTTATTGCCTCGTCGTAATGACCCTCTTCCATCAGCCGTATCCAGCCCTCCACATTCTGACCGCCCGGACAACCTGCGTGACAGGGGGAGACTTTCTGGACATAGAAAGGTCTGAGGTATCTCCACGAACCGGTAAAATTCCATCTCATCGTGGAGAGTGACATAGCCATAGGCGGCATCTCCCTGTAATTGCTTATTACCACCGGCTTCTTGTCTTCGATTTTCTTTTTCATATTCTCCGTCCTTACTTAAGTATTTTTATGTTTTCGTACGCCTTCTTTGCCGCGTCGCAGTTTGCCTCGGTCTTAATCGGTATCTCCTTACGGATACCGTCCTGAATACTCTCGAGTTTTACGAGTTTTGTCTGTGCAGCAAATGCGCCGAGAATGACCGTGTTGATAATGGGACTTGTAGCCGAACCAAGTCTGAACTCTCTGGCTATCGAGTCGGCATCTATTGTTGCAAGCTTAAACCCGGCATATTTGTCTTTGTACTCCTCAGGAGACGAGTCAGAATTGATCAGAATGGTACCGCCTTTCTTGAGTCCCGCAGTAATGTCCACGGTCCTTGTCAGAGTCGGGTCGAGCACGATTATACAGTCGGGCGTATAGATGTTGCACTTCATCCTGACCGGATGGTCATCTATTCTTGTAAATGCGGCCACCGGAGCACCTCTCCTCTCGACACCAAAGAGAGGAAAGGACTGGACATACTTTCCTTCGGAAAAGAATGCCATTGCAAGGATCTTGGATGCGATAACAGCACCCTGACCTCCTCTTCCGTGAAATCTGATCTCTACCATATTCTCACCTTCTTTACTGAGTGCCGTCTGTCTGAGAGGTATGATACCCCGCTTTGATTTCTATCTCTCAGAACAGGCGGCAAAAATTTTGAGTAATATACAACCAGCACAGTAAGCATTTTTACTACCACAAAGAAAATACTATTCAAGCAAAAATGTCAGTAAAAAAATTTTGCGTGAGCCCGGTATACTGCAAAAATCTTGACTTTATTCTGTTTACAATTAAATTATATTGTGTTTTGCTTGTATTAAGCAGGTGCTTTTATGGCAGATGACAACAACGGAAATATCAAGGTCGAGGAATCGGTAATTGCCGAAGAGGAGAAGAAGTCCGGGGAATGCCTCAAAGATTCCGTAAGATTCGAGGATTTCGCGGCTCAGACCGAAAATACAGCGGAGACCGGCAGGACAGAGACCACAGGTAAGGGAGAGGTGCTCCCCAGTTCGGTTCCCGCCGAGGAGTATGAGAAGGTAAAAAGGGAACTATCCGAGACGGTAGAGCTTCTCAGGAGGGTTGCGGCAGATTTTGAAAACTATAAGAAGAGGGTGATCAGGGAGAAAGAGGATTTATTAAAGTTCGCAAACGAGTCGATTCTGAGAGATATGCTTGAGACCGCTGACAATCTCGAGCTGACACTTTTTCACGCTAAAGAGAAATCTGTTAAGAATGATGACCTCGTAAAGGGTTTCGAGATTACGGTTAAGGGATTCCTTGAATTTATGAAGAGATACGGGGTCACACAACTTGATATCACGGCCAATGAAACCATGTTCGACCCGAATTTCCACGAGGCGATAGGTGTTCAGGAGAGCGAGACAGCCCCGTCGGGTCAGATAATAAAGGTTGAAAGGAAAGGGTATATGCTGAAAGACAGGCTCCTCAGGCCAGCCTTAGTTGTTGTGTCGAAAGGTAAACTATCGGATGAGGGTAAAAAAAAGGCAGAGGAGTCAGAGGAAAGAGAGCCGTCCGAAATGCATAAATGTATTGCCGAACCGGAACCGGAAAACAAGGATGAATAAGGGGGATTTATGGGTAAGATAATAGGTATAGACCTTGGCACGACCAACTCCTGTGTTGCAATTCTGGAAGGGCAGGAGTTTGTGGTCATTCCGAACAACGAAGGTGGACGAACCACCCCGTCGGTCGTTGCTTTCAGCGAAATGGGTGACAGACTTATTGGTCAGATAGCAAAGCGTCAGGCAATTACAAATCCGGAAAACACTGTTTACGCCATAAAGAGACTTATGGGGCGTAAATTCGATGACCCGGAAGTGCAGGAGATAAAGAAACTCGTTCCGTACAGTATCGTTGCCTCGGATAATCAGGATGCCTGGGTTGAGGTAAGGGGTAAGCGCTTTTCACCTCCCGAGATATCCGCAATGATTCTCTCGACAATGAAGCAGTACGCAGAGGAGTATCTGGGTGAGCAGATAAAGGAGGCGATTATTACCTGTCCCGCATATTTCAATGATGCGCAGAGGCAGGCTACAAAGGTGGCGGGTCAGATTTCGGGGCTGGAGGTCTTAAGAGTCATAAATGAGCCGACGGCCGCGGCACTTGCATACGGTGTGGAGAAGAAGGGTAGAGGGACGGTAGCGATTTTCGATCTGGGCGGCGGGACATTCGATATCACAATCCTCTCTATCGAGGACGGAGTCTACGAGGTCAAGTCCACAAACGGCAATACATATCTCGGCGGTGAGGATTTCGACAGACGGATAATGCATTATATTCTGGACTCCTTCAAAAAGGAACACAACATAGACCTCTCCGAGGACAAGATCGCCCTTCAGAGAATCAAGGAGGTTGCCGAAAAGGCAAAGCACGAACTCTCCTCGCTTATGGAGACAGAGATTACCCTGCCGTTTATATGCACATCGGAGAACGGTCCGCTTCATCTGAATCTCCCGCTCTCGAGGGAGCAGTTTGAGAATATGGTATCCGACCTCATTGATAAACTTGCCGAACCCTGCCAGAAGGCGGTATCGGATGCCGGTATAAGCTTCGGGCAGATAGACGAGATAATCCTTGTCGGCGGAATGACAAGGATGCCCCGTGTCAAACAGAAGGTTCAGGAGATATTCGGAAAGGCACCGCGTGAGGATATAAATCCCGATGAGGTAGTTGCGGTAGGCGCTGCGATTCAGGGTGCGGTTATGAAGGGGAGCGTCAAGGATGTCCTGCTTCTGGACGTCACACCGCTCTCGCTCGGAGTCGAGACCGCAGGCGGAGTCTTTACGAAGATTATAGAGCGAAACACGACGATTCCTGCAAAAAAATCGATGATATTCTCAACCGCGCAGGACAATCAGAACTTCGTCGAGGTTCACATCCTTCAGGGCGAGAGAGAGCTTGCAAAGGACAATAAGAGCCTGGGCAGATTCCAGCTGATAGGAATACCTCCCGCTCCCAGAGGGGTTCCGCAGATCGAGGTTACATTCGATATAGATTCCAACGGGATTGTCAACGTGACGGCAAAGGACCTCGGCACAAACAAGGAACAGTCGATGAGAATAATGCCGTCCACCGGTCTCTCGCAGGAAGAGATAGACCGTATGATAGCCGATGCGGAGCAGTACAGGGAGGAAGACAGGAAGAAGAAGGAACTCGTGGACATCAAGAACGACGCAGAAGGTCTTATCTATTCAGTCAGAAAATCGCTCGACGAATTTGCCTCGAAGATAACCGATGACATCCGGGTTGACCTGCTCTCCCGGATAACAGAACTCGAATCGGCAATAGAAGCAGATGACCTCGAAAAGATAAAGGCCTTATATCCCGAGTTCGAAAAGGCCGCCTACAAAATTGCCGAGACTATCTATTCGGGGCCTAAGGAAAAGAGCTGACGACGTATTATGGGTCAGAATCTCTATGATATTCTGGGTGTTAGCCGTTTTTCCACTCCTGAAGAAATCAAAAGGGCCTACAGAAGGCTTGCAAGGACATATCATCCCGACATAAACAGGGATGAAGGCTCTGAGGATATATTCAAGAAGATAAGTTTTGCATACTCTGTCCTCTCCGACCCGCGGAAGAGACTCCTCTACGACAGCTCCGTCATCGGAAGGCAGCTCAGGGATACAGTAAGTGCACTGACCCCTGTCATAAATTCCGTTCTCAGACTGCGTATCACCGAGGCGATGGACGCTCTTCGGTCTGTATTCGAAAACCTGCTGCTCAGTACTCAGGAGGTAAGAATAGAAGAGGGAGAGATACCCTGTGAGACGGAGAAGATCGTATTTATTCCCGAATCCGCCGAATGTCCCTATTGTTTCGGGTACAACAGGACCTGCAGACACTGTATGGGAAACGGCAGGATAAGCATATACAGAAGAAAGGTCTTCAGAATACCGGCATATTCGTTTGTAAAGAAGAGGGTCAGGACGAAGGAGAAGAGAAGAGACCTTTTGCTGGGCAGGAAGATTCTGCTCCTTGTGGAGCTTAAAAAAGAGAACATATCTGTATCAAAAGACTCGATCTCCCTCAGTCTCGTGCTCGAAAGGGTCTCCGGGCAGAAGAGATTCTATGTCGAGATAATGGGGAGAATATTCGAGATTAGTCTTCCCGACCAGATAAGGGAGAATACGGTGATAAGGCTCAGTAAACTTATCGAAAACAGGGATGTGAGTATCAGTATCAGGGAAACCAGACAGGAGAGTAAGAGATGTGCGGGATAATGGGATATATCGGTCCAAAGGATGCAAAGGAAGTCCTTATCGACGGGCTCAGGAGGCTCGAATACAGGGGATATGACTCCTCCGGTATTGCTGTGCTGGACGGTGCAGAGCTCAGGATTGCACGTGCCGTCGGAAAGATTTCGTCGCTCGAGTCACTTCTTGGGAAGGAGAAGATTTCCGGGAATCTCGGGATAGGGCATACAAGGTGGGCGACTCACGGCAGACCGTCAGAGAACAATGCCCACCCGCATATGGTAAACGGTGTTGCGGTGGTGCACAACGGTATTATCGAAAATTATGCGGAACTCAAGAGGGAACTCATCTCAAAGGGGAGTGTGTTCAGGTCTGAGACGGATACAGAGGTTATTTCACATCTCATAGACAGTTATCTCAGTAAGGGTGAGGACCTTTTTAAGGCAGTTATATCCGCTATCCGCCGACTGGAAGGGGCATTTGCCATTGCCGTAGTAAGCGAAAAGGAACCGGATTACTTCATAGTCGCAAAGAATTTTTCACCGCTGATAATCGGCGTAGGCGAAGGAGAGAATTTCGTCGCCTCCGACATTCCGGCCCTTCTGCCGTACACCCGCAGAATCATTACGCTCTCCGAAAACGAGATTGCAAAGATATCCCGGGACAAAACGGAGATATTCGATATCAGAAACGGTGTACAGATAAAACCGG
Organism: Bdellovibrio sp.; assembly: GCA_020725805.1. GTDB lineage: Bacteria > Myxococcota > SpSt-1050 > SpSt-1050 > SpSt-1050 > SpSt-1050. The sequence goes on along the minus strand of DYEF01000029.1, from coordinate 42,681 downwards.
AGATAAAGACCGTCGATATGAGTCCGTCTGTTGCAGAAAAAGAGGGACACAAACACTTTATGCACAAGGAGATATTCGAGATACCGAAGGTCTTTACCGATACGATGCTCGGCAGAATAGACAGGGAGAACTCGGAGCTTCTGCCCGACGAACTGGCAGTAAGGACGATGGATTTCAGCCGGATAATCATCGTTGCCTGCGGGACATCATACCACGCGGGACTGATTGGAAAATACTACTTTGAGCAGATATCGAAGATTCCGGCCGAGGCAGAATTTGCTAGCGAATTCAGATACCGCAATCCGGTGCTAAAAAAAGATGACCTTGCAATCTTCATCTCACAGTCCGGAGAGACGGCCGATACACTCGGTGCATTGAAAGACGTAAAGGAACTCGGGATACCGACTCTTGCAATATGCAACGTTATGAACTCCTCGATCGCCCGCCTTGCAGATAACGTGATTTATACCCGTGCCGGCATAGAGATAGGTGTCGCCTCCACAAAGGCATTTATCGCCCAGACAGAGGTACTTCTGATGCTCTCGCTCTTCTTTGCTTCCAGAAGGGGTACCATTGGCGAAGAGGAGAGGAAAAGGCTCATAAATGAATTCTCCAGAATGCCCGGCATTCTGAAAAATACCCTTAAAACAGAAAGTTACATAAAGGAGATAGCCCCCAGATTCATACGCTCGAGGGATTTCATCTATCTCGGAAGGGGGATAAACTTTCCCGTCGCCCTCGAGGGCGCCCTCAAGCTCAAGGAGATATCGTATATTCACGCAGAGGGATATGCGGCGGGAGAGATGAAGCACGGGCCTATTGCACTTATCGACGAGGATGTCCCTGTCCTTGTAATTGCAAACAGGGGCAGCAATCTCAAAAAGATTATCTCCAATATTTTGGAGGCAAAGTCCAGAGGAGGGATTCTCATCGGTGTCATTACAAAGGGCGATGAAGAGACGAAGAGGCTTCTCGACTTTGCGATTGAGGTTGATGAGACAGATGAGTTCTTCCAGCCCTTCGTAAACAGTCTCCCGCTTCAGCTGATGGCATATCATATCGCCGATATGAAGGGGACCGACGTGGACCAGCCCAGAAACCTCGCAAAGAGCGTAACGGTCGAGTAAAAATATGCATAAGGGATTTTGTGTAATAATTATATGTGTAATGTTTTACTCAGCAGCCCTTTATGGTGAGGAAGTCTGCAAGGAGTGGGAGATTAAACTGCCTAAAGGGATAAAGCCGGAGAGGGCATTTTTTGATACCTATGTTTCGGACAATCTCATAATAGTCGGTGAAGGCGGCAACGGGATATTTATTTACGGGATTGAAGGTAAGAAGGTAAGGCAGATATACTATTCGAGGGTAGTTAGTTCTTCCGTAAAACAGGTTTCTCAGAATAGTATACAGTTCGAACCGTTTTATAACCGTGGTATTATCAGGGAGATAGATATCTATTCGCCCTCCAAAATGGCAAAGAGTCTTGTAAAGAAGGAGGATTGCATACAGAAGAACGGAAAGGTATATTGTGTTATAGACGGCAAGGAGAGGGAGATCGCCCCTTTTCTGGGGGAGGTAGAGACTTATGGTTTCTCGGAAGAATCATCTCTGCTGCTCTTTGCAAACAGATATTCCGGCGGGTATGTATACGGGACGAAGACAAACGAGCTTGCAAAACTCGGTTTCGGGACAGATTTCAGGTTTGTAAACAAATACGATATCATCTTTGCAAACAACAGCAAGATCGGTGAAAGCTGCACGGATGCATATATCTTTTACTGGCATAATCAGGCGATAGAGACCTTTACTCTTCACAGGGAGAAGGATGTCTGTATCAGGTACCCCGATGCAAACAAGGAGAGTCTGATTTTCATAAAAGATTACAAAATCTACAAATGCCCCCTCAATCTGATGGATGCGGTACTGAGTAAATAGTTCAGTAATCCACGGAGATGTATTTCATACCGTCCCAGCAGATATTGCTGACGGCTTTGAGGCTGATATTTGTTACGATTACGCACGGACTCCCGAAGAGCCCGACCGAGGGGTCAGAGAGTTTTATCTGGGCATAGGAGTTCAGTTTCATTGAGAACTGCTCCTTCCACTCATCCTGAATGTTCTTTTTGATGATGATGAGTTCGGGAATCTTCCGGTTCAGGATTACGAAGACCGATTCGTCCTTCCCGTCGCTGTCAAGGTCTCCTGAGACAAACGGGGTATATCCGTAGTTTTCGAGTCTCTTCCTTATCTCGGCATCTCCCAAAAGTTCGTTTGCAAGAAGTATGGCTTCCGAGTATTCGGGGGTGGATTTGGTAAACTCCTTCAGGGCAGCAGGGGTTTCGAAGATCGCAACATTTTCTACCTTTACCTTCTTAATGTTTACAACCGGGGAATCTGTCTTACCCGAAGGTGTGGGAGTGGCGCACCCTGAAATCAGGGCAAAAAGGAAGAGGGCCAAAATATAAAAATACCTGCTCACAATTCAATTATAATCACTTTTTATCAAATTACCAGACTATACATTTTTACGGCGTCGTATATGCCGTTTATAATAAACTGGACGGCGATTGCTGCAAGAATCATACCCATTATTCTTATGATGATCTTTAGACCCGTCTGACGGAGGTATTTCAGGATATACTGGGCGCCGCGCAGCATAAAATAGGTGATAAGGCAGGTCAGAAAAATTGAGATAAAGACCGGGATAAAGTATAGCCAGTCCTTTGCCTGACCCATAAGGACCATTACCGTAGAAATTGAACCGGGTCCGGAGAGCATCGGCAGTGCAAGCGGAATGAGTGCCACATCCTCCTTTTCGATACCCTCCTGCTCCTCCTCGGGAGTCGTCTTGACCCTCGTCTGTTTAGCCCTAACCATATCGAGGGCGATAAACCAGAGCAGGACTCCGCCGGCGATCTTGAAGGAGGCGAGTGTAATCCCGAAGGCGGAGAATATCAGTTTTCCGCAGATGGCAAATACTACCAGTATAATTCCGGCCGCAGCAGTAGCCCTCTTGGCAATTGAAATTCTCTTCTCCGGCGAATCCGACTGGGTCATCGAGATGAATATCGGTACAAGACCAATCGGGTCGACCACAAAGAATATCGTGGAGAACGCCATCGAGGAGAATACCAGAAAATCCTTAAGGTCGAAATCCATAGAACCGTTTAATACCACAGAAGGAGACAAATTCAATACAAAAATTCGTAAAGGTTGGGTTTAATTCTTTACTATTATGCCGTTAATTGATATACAGATTCACAACATAGCCAAAAATCATTGTGAGAGGTAAAAAATGGCTTATTTTATTACTAATAGCAAAAACAACGACCTCTTAAAAAGGATTGAGGAGTTAGTAAAAAACAGCAAGGAGCTCAAATTTCTTACGGCATTCTTCTATTTCTCAGGGACGGACAGGTTATACAAGTCACTTAAAGAGAATAACGATACAATCCTCAAAGTCCTTGTTGGGCTCAAGGTGGATTATCACAATTTCAGATTAATTGAGACTACTTACGATACCAATCCTAGCAATGAAGAAATTACAGACGAATTCATAAAATCAGTCTGTACATCACTGAGGTCTGAGAAGTTTGACTCGAAAGAGGTTTATGAGCAGGCAGGATATTTCCTAAGCCTTCTTGAAAATAACAGACTGATTATCAGAAAGACGGTAGAACCGAATCATTCGAAGTTGTATCTCTTTTATCTAAAAGATGAGCAAATTGGCAGAAATAAGCTATTTATTACCGGTTCGAGTAATCTTACAGCTGCGGGACTGACCTCGCAGAACGAGTTTAATGTAGAGATAAGTGATTTCGGGTTTGATGAGGCTGAGAGATATTTTGATGAACTCTGGAACAATTCCGTTGAAATTACAGAATATGAAGAGACGAGAAGAAGGCTTCTTGATACAATCAGAGAAGATACTTTCCTAAAAGAGATTACACCATTTGAGGCATATTGTATTGTCCTTCATAACTATATTAATTCAATAAAAAGCGATGAAAACACAGAGACGATTGAGGAGATTTTAAATAATGCTGGATATAAGCCCTATAGATATCAGGTAGATGCAATTGCTCAGGCGTATAAGATTATTCAGGATTACAACGGTGTTCTGATAGCCGATGTGGTTGGACTGGGAAAGACGGTTATTGCCTGTGCACTTGCAAGAAGACTCAAAGAAAGGGGGATAGTAATCTGCCCCCCACCTCTTATCGGAGATGAGACGAGTGATAGTGGCTGGAAAAAATATGTGGATAATTTTAGGCTATTTGACTGGAAGGTCTTTTCTCGTGGTAATCTTACAGAACCACTTAAATTCGTAAGGGACCCAAAAAGAAAGGATATAAAAGTAGTTATTGTAGATGAGGCTCACAGGTTCAGAAATGATGATACGGAGTCTTATGAGCAACTAAAAAATATTGTGAGAGGCAAGAAGGTAATTCTGCTTACAGCCACGCCATTTAATAATCATCCTTACGACATACTTAATCTTTTGAGACTCTTTCTGAACCCAAAAAAATCTCCTATTACCCTTGGGAGCAATCTATATCTCAGATTTATGCAATACGAAAATAAACTCAGAAAGATCTCATTTATTCTTAAAAATTATAATTCTCCAAATAAAGAAAAGAGGGATAAAGCCATCAGTTACAACGAAGGTCTATATGGCACTAAAACAATTGAAAAGAAAAGGCTTGCGGACAGCACAAGATATATTTCAAAATCCATTCGCTCTATTATAGAACCCGTTACAATCAGGCGAAACAGGATAGACCTCGAGAAGATTCCCGAATATGCAAGTGAGGTTGGTAATCTCTCGAAGGTGGCAGACCCTCAGACAAACGAGGATAAGACAGACTGGTATTTCGAACTCGAGAAGAAACAGCTGGATTTTTATTCAAGGGTCATTGAAAAATATTTTGCCAGTTTTGAAGATGGTGGAAAGTTTTACGGTGCGATTTACAGACCGTTTGATTATGAGAAGAGAAGAACCGGAGATGATGATAGCAGGGAGTTTCAGCAGCAGAGAAACCTGTATGGATTTATGCAGAGACTCCTTGTCAAGAGGTTCGAGAGTTCATTTGGCGCATTCAAGAAGAGTCTCGAAAACTTCAGAAATGTAACTGTAATATGCAGAGACTTTATAAAACAACGTAGAAAGTTTATTCTCGACAGAAAACTTGTTGAAAAAATGAATTCTATGTCAGATGAAGAGATGGAAGAGACTCTGCTTGAATATTCAAAATCCTTAAAAGACGGAAGTATAATAGGTCCAAAGAGTAACAAGATATACAAGATAGATGAATTTGAACTGAGAGACAAATTTGAAAATCACATCGAAAGCGATATCAAGCTGTTCGAGCGAGTGCTCAGCGAGCTTGACAGTCTTAAACTGACCGATAACGACCCCAAGGCAGATTGTCTTATAAGAAAACTAAAAGCCCTGATGCAGGCAAATCCACAAAAAGGTGAGCCGGAGCCAAAGTTTGTAATATTCAGCGAATATGCGGATACTGTAAAGCATCTGCAGGAGAAACTGGAGAAGGAATTCGGCAAAGAAAAGGTTTTAACTATCTATGGTAGTCTTTCTGAGAGTGAGATGAACGAGATCAATAAAAACTTCGATGCCTCATACAAAGAGCAGGAAGACAGATACAGAATACTTCTTACAACAGACAAGTTATCAGAAGGAGTAAACCTCAACAGGGCACAATATGTTATTAACTATGATATCCCGTGGAATCCCGTAAGAGTTATTCAGAGGCTCGGGAGAATAAACAGGATAAGCAAGAAGGTCTTTGAAAAACTTTATATTGTAAACTTCTTCCCGACTCAGAAAGGGGCAGATATAGTCCAGTCAAAGACAATAGCCCAGCAGAAGATGTTTATAATTCACAATACACTTGGTGAAGATGCAAAGATATTCGATATAGACGAAGAGCCCGAGCCATCAAAACTATTCGATAGACTAAGAGGAGACCCTGAGAGGATTGAGGGAGAGAATATCTACACAAAGATATATCTTGAATATCTCAGACTAAAAAAGGAGAACCCAGAGATTTTTGAGAAAATTACCAAATATCCGCCCAGAATCAAGGTTGCAAAGTCCTCAGATAAAAATGAGATGATTGTATTTTTCAAAAAGAAGAGGATGTTTGCAGCGGCAATAAATACTGAGATTGAAAATGCTGTACCAGATGAAATTCTTGTTGAGGAGGCTATAGAGAGGATAAAATGTAATAAAGACGAGAAGGGGCTCGAATGGAATACGGACAGATTCTGGCAGAGTTATGAAAAGATAATCCAAAATAAATATCAGACTCATAATGGCATAGAAAAGGAGAATACGCTTGAGATAAAAGCCTTTAATAAGATTAAAACATTACTTAAGAATAAAGATTTTGACGATTTCAAATATTTTCTAAGGATGCTCAAAGAGGATATTGTTGGTTTTGGAACTTTGCCCGATTATACACTCAGAAAGATTGAGGAGATAAACAGCAAAGAAGATATTATATCTCTTATTGAAGACCTTGGCAGGGATTATCTGAAGTATGAAAAGATAAAGCACGAGGATAAGGCAAGAGATGTAATTATTGCAATAGAGAATATAAAAGTGAACAATTAAAATAGGGGTTTTGTTTTATGAACACCTTTGATAAACTAACTAAACTTAGAGATAATTTCAATAAAGAGTTGTTGAAGGAATATTTCAGAACTGCAAGCCGCAATTTTAAGCCTTCTGATGAAGAAGGGCACGTGCTCAAGGATGATAATTTTACTGATGGTGAAAAGATTGGTGATATAAAGTTAAATGATGATGAGAGTATCGTGATTTATGCATTCAAGGTAAAAAGCCAACTTACAGAGCGATCAAGTAAGAGAAGGCAATACGAACATTCAAAAAAGATCTTAAAACTCAGCGATAATATCGGATATTCCGGCGGTATTTTTGTCTATTATGATGAATTTCAGAATTTCAGATTCTCATTTATCTATCCCGAATACAAAGGCACACAAAGAGAGTGGAGTCATTACAAGAGATTTACTTACTATGTTGGTAAAGGTGAACCAAACAGGACGTTTATTGAGTATGTGGGGAGTTGTGATTATTCCTCGATAAAGAGTATAAAAGAAGCCTTCTCAGTCGAAAAGGTCACAAAGGAGTTTTATCAGGAGGTTGCCAACTGGTATTTCTGGGCATTGAAAGAGGCAAAATTCCCACCCGAGGCAGAGGCAGAGCCAAGCGGCAGAAACATCGGCCTAATAAGGCTCATCACAAGGCTAATATTCATATGGTTTATGAGTAAGAAAGGGATAGTCAAAAGGGAACTCTTTGATTTAGGATTCCTTAAAGAAATTTTAAAAGACATTTCGCCAGACAAAGGTACCTATTACCTTGCCATACTGCAGAACCTCTTCTTTGCCACCTTAAATACACCCATTGAGCAGAGAAAATTCCGTAGAGAAGAAAGATATAAGGGCTATCTTAATAAAGACTATATGAATCATTACTATTTCAGACATCATAACCTATTTAAAGAGCCTGACAGAATGAAAGAACTCTTTAATGATATTCCTTTTTTAAACGGTGGTCTTTTTGAATGCCATGATAAGGCTAAGGATGATGAATCAAATGAAACAGGCAAAGAGATTCGCATAGATGGTTTTTCTGATGACCCAAAGAAACAGCCCGTTGTCCCGAATTTTTTATTCTTTTCAGATAAGCAAGAAGTTAATTTAAACGAAGAGTACGGTACAAAAAATAAGAAATACGAGGTCAGAGGTATTGTTAATATACTGAGTTCTTATAACTTTACCATAGATGAAAACACACCAGTAGATAAAGAGGTAGCCCTTGACCCAGAGCTTCTTGGAAGGGTCTTTGAAAATCTCCTTGCTTCTTACAACCCTGAAACAGCAACAACTGCAAGAAAGGCAACGGGTAGTTACTATACACCACGAGAGATAGTGGACTATATGGTAAGAGAATCCCTTAAGGAGTATTTCAAAACACAATTAGCAGAAAGTAATATAAGCGATTCTGCACTTGAGAAGCTTTTTTCCTATGAAGATGATGCAAACCCCTTTGATAAAGTAACTACAGAAAGATTAATAAATGCCATTCATAACCTGAAACTCCTTGACCCTGCTGTTGGTTCAGGTGCTTTTCCAATGGGTGCACTCCAGATGCTTGTTAATATACTTCATAAACTTGATCCTCATAACGAAGGATGGAAGGCAGAGCAGGTCAAAGTAGCAAATCAGATAACAGACCCCAAGATAAGACAGGAGATAATACAGAGAATAGAAGAGAGCTTTACCCTTAATGAACTTGACTATGGAAGAAAGCTTTATCTCATTCAGAACTGTATATATGGTGTTGACAACCAGCCCATAGCCATTCAGATATCAAAACTCAGATTCTTTATCTCACTCCTTGTGGATGAAAAGGTTGACAGGACAAAACCTAATCTTAGCATAGAGCCGCTTCCCAACCTTGAGACAAAGTTTGTCTCTGCAAATACACTGATAGGTTTGCCAAGACCAAAACAATTAAGCCTGATGTCAGGCGAGGTCAGAAGATTAGAAGAAGAGATTAAAAAGATAAGGAATCAATACTTTACAACTATAAATACCAAAGAGAAAGATAAACTCAAGAAGAAAGACTCAGAGTTAAGAACAGAACTTGCAAATATGCTTAAAAGCAGTGGTTTTCCGGCAGAAGCAACAGAGAAAATCGCACAATGGAATCCATACGATACAAACAAATCAGCCGACTGGTTCGACCCCGAATGGATGTTTGGAATAAGTGATGGATTTGATATTGTGATTGGAAATCCTCCGTATATTCAGCTTCAAAAGGCTTATTATGGAGATAAACTTAATAAAGAGAGTAATAATAGTGTAAAAGGAGAGAAATACGCAGATTTATATAAAGAGCAAAATTTTGAGACATTTGATAGAATGGGTGATATCTATTGTCTCTTTTATGAGAAAGGTATAAGCTTATTAAAAGAAAGTGGATTACTCTGTTATATTACATCAAACAAGTGGATGCGTGCAGGATATGGCGAGAAGTTAAGAGAATTTTTCACAAATTATAATCCACTGATACTAATTGACCTTGGACCAGATGTTTTTGAGAACGCAACTGTTGATACAAATATCTTACTGATAAAAAAGTCCGATATAAAAAGAAAGAAGGCTTCAGGTCAGATACATTTCTCAAAGCAGATGAAATTAAAAACAGAGAGAGAGCAGATGGATTTTATAGATAAGCTTGCAAAGGGCATTAATAAAGAATTAACTTATAATCTGCGAGCGGTTACAATAAGCAAGAGAAGAGATGAAGAGTCTGTTGACCTGCATAGTGAATTAACAAATAGCGGTGTTGTGATTGAGAGACTCACCAAAGATGCGTGGTTCATTGGAAGCAACGCCGAGCAACGGCTCAAGGAGAAAATAGAGCGAATCGGTAAGCCGCTCAGAGACTGGGATGTAAATATTTACCGTGGAGTATTAACTGGTTTGAACGACGCCTTTATCATCAGCACAGAAAAGCGAGACGAGATACTGGCAAATTGCAAGGACAAAGAAGAAAGAAAACGCACCGAAGCCGTTATCAAGCCCATATTGCGAGGAAGGGATATCAAAAGGTATTATTATGAATGGGCGGGGTTGTGGGTGATTGGTACTTTTCCTGCTCTAAACTTGGATATTAGCGAATTTCCAGCCTTAAAGAAGTATTTCCTTAATAATTTTGATATAAGACAACTTGAACAATCAGGTAAGAAGTATCCTAAACTTGGTTTTAATGCACGAAAAAAAACAGGCAATAAATGGTTTGAAACACAGGATCAGATTGCCTACTACTCCGAGTTTGAGAAGGAAAAGGTGGTTTATTCTGAAACAATAAAAATTTATTTTGATGGAACAAAAAATTATCCAAGGTTTTCTTTCACTACTAAAGAATTTTATTTAGATAAAACAACTTTTTTTATGTCAGGGAATAATCAAAAATATTTTCTTGGAACTCTAAACAGCAAAATTGGTGAATATTTATTAGAAAATGGATATTCTATAAAATTAGGTTCAGGAAGTAGAGGATTACAAAAAATTTTAATTGAAAGAATCCCCATTCCTCCAATTATTTTCGCGAACGAGCAAATAGAAAAGCAAATAGAAGAATTGGTAGATAAAATCCTTGCTATAACAAAGGGTGAGGATTATATTGATAATCCGACCAAGCAGGCAGAGGTCAAGGAATACGAGCGCCAGATTGACCAGCTGGTGTATGAACTCTACGGTTTGACCGAAGAGGAAATAAAAATTGTGGAAGGAGACGGCTTATGAAAAACCAAAATCGTTTATGGGATATAAGCAATAGACCATCTACAAAGACAAAACTTGAGGTATTAGAAAAGGTATTTGATATATGGCTTACCATTTGGAATAAACAAGACTGGGTACAAAATGAATGGTATATTGTGGATTTATTTGCTGGGAGAGGCGAATATATTGACAATGGAAATAAAAGAGATGGTTCCCCCATTATTTTTCTTAAAAAAATCGCTAGCAAGAAAAACAGTTTCAAGAGTAATTTGAAATTCAAAATATTCTTAGTTGAGAAAAACAAAAAGAACTTTAATCATTTGAAGGGAATAGTTGAAAAATACATATCCGAAAACTCACTTAAAAATGTTAAAGTATGTTTTTTCAATGACGACTGTAATAAAGTTATAACGCAGATTGTAAGATCAATAAATAATACCAATCAACATCCTCTTTTTATTCTAGTAGACCCTACCGGATTGCAAATAAAGAAAATCACAATGCAGGAGATAGTAAAGTTACAAAACCCCAAAGACATCTTGTTTAATTACATTTTAGAAGGAGTTACAAGAACAAGTGGTGTAGCCAGAAAAAAACACCGTGGTGAAGCCTTGAATGTGAAGGAATTAAAGACGGTAAAAACATTGGAAGAGTTCATTGGCGACGATGTTAATATTATTAATGCAGACCGCAGAAAGATTTTAGAAGATTATGTTGTAGTATTCACATCACAAAATTTAAAAGTAATTGGGTATGATATAAAATATCCTGACAGAAATGATATTTTATACTATCTTTTGTTCGCTTCGAAAAAGACCACAATCACAAATATAATAAAAGATGTGTATAGCAGACAGAAGGAAAAAGAAATAGGTCCTACATTATTTGGAAAAGATTTCTATAAAGAGAACATCCTTGATATTAACTCAGGAATTGGAAAGATAGAAAAAAAAACACTACTCTATAAGACCAAGGTTGAATATGGCAATTGGACTATCAACCATATTACAGGATGCAAACACGGATGTAAATTCCCATGCTATGCAATGATGATGGCAAGAAAGTTTGGTTGGGTTAAGAATTATGAGGATTGGAGAATGCCGAGAATTGCTGCAAACGCTTTGGAACTTTTAGAGCAAGAAATTCCAAAGTACAAAGATGAGATTGATTTTGTTCACCTTTGTTTTATGTCTGATCCATTTATGTATGATTCAGAAAAAAAAGAATTAGTTCCTGAAATAAAAGAACTTACATTGAAGATAATTGAAAGATTAAATAGAGAGGGGATTAAAGTTACCACTCTGACAAAAGGAGTTTATCCTCCAGAAATTTTAAATAGTGAAAAATTTTTGCAGACTAATGAATATGGTATCACTCTGGTTTCGTTGAATGATAGTTTTAGAAACAAATACGAACCATTTTCAGCACCGTATAAGAAGAGAATAGATTCATTAAAAGAACTATCTCAATACGGGTTAAATACATGGGTAAGCATGGAACCGTACCCTACAATTGAATTAGATGAGACAGCAGACAATATAGAATTTATTCTTGAAAATATTAAATTTGTTAAAAAAATAATATTTGGAAAACTAAACTATAACAGATTGGCTAATTATAGTAATAATCTTCAATCGTTATGGAAAAACAGCGAGGAGTTTTACAAAGAGATGGTTAACAAATTAACAAATTTCTGTAAAAAGAACAATATAGAATATCACATAAAGTTTGGTACTCCATCAAGTATATATAACACCAAAGATATTTTTATAGAGAAGAAAAGTTAAGAATAACTTCGATATGATTAAATATTGGTCGTTTAAGATTATAAATTTCAACAACAACCCTTTATTGACCTTGTAGATAAAATCCTTGCGATAACAAAAGATGATGATTATTTACAAAACGAAGCCAAGCAAGCAAAGGTCAAAGAATATGAACGGCAGATTGATGGAATGGTCTATAAACTTTAAAATTTGACAGAAGAGGAGATTAGGATTGTGGATGGCCGTTGGATGGGACATTAGATTGACATTATGGTATATAAGTTGTATTAGTTAACCAAGGAAGAGATAAATATCATAGAAGGAGCAGATTTTTGAAAACAGTTGAAAATATAAAAGAGATTTTAAGTAAACACAAGGATGAGCTGAGAGAAAAGTATGGTGTATCCAGAATCGGAATATTTGGTTCTTATGCAAGAGCAGAGAATACAGAAATAAGCGATGTTGATATTCTGGTGGAATTTGAAAGACCAATAGGACTTGAGTTTATTGAGCTGGCTGATTATTTAGAGAAAATTTTAGAGGTAAGAGTCGACCTTCTGACTTATAATGCAATAAAGCAAAAACCAAAGCTTTGGGAAAGTGTTCAGAAAGACCTCAACTATGTCTAAAAGAGACTGGAAATTATTCGTTGCGGATATTCTGGATAGTATTCAGAAAATCGAGTCCTATATTGAAGGGTTGTCCTATGAGGAATTCTTAAAAGATTCGAAGACAATCGATGCTATCTTGAGAAATCTTGAGGTTATCGGAGAGGCTTCTAATAAAATTCCAAAACATATACAGGAAATACACAAAGAAATACAATGGTCACAAATTATTGGGCTTAGGCATCGTTTAATTCATGGCTACTTCGTTGTTGATTATGAAATTGTGTGGAATATAGTAAAAAACGAACTCCCTGAACTAAAGAAAAAACTTAAAGAATCTTTTCCTGAATCAGATTAAATTCAATGAATAACCTTGAAGGGTCATATATAATTTAGTGAAAGAGAGGAAGGTTAATTTCGAGGGCGGAAAAAAATTCAGAAAATATTTTATTGACCAAAAACAGGGTTAAAAAACCTGTGTTTTTATTGACAAAGAAAAAAGAAAATTGATAAGTGACAGTTAGCTCACTGCTAAATCTACTTCTTTTTTTATTCTGTCTTAATAATCTTGCACTATTAATCTGCTGGATATAAAATAACTCCGCTTTTTTAAGGAGTATTTATGCTTGTTCAGAAACTTTTGAATATCACGCTTTCGGGTGCGGAGTGGGTGCTTTATCTGCTGCTCGTTCTCTCGGTCTTTTCCGTTGCGATTATGATAGAGAAGTTCATCATCTTTAAGATGAGGGAGATAAAGAAGGAGAGATTTGAGGAGATAATCAGAAATATCAGGGAAAAAGGTATCTTGTCTGTGAGTGAGAGTATTGCAAACGGCAGGACATTCTTTGAGAGAATACTCTCCTTTACGATTGCAAACGGGACGGACGCCGCAAAACGGGAGGAGTCGCTGAATATCGCGGTAATGCGGGAGAAACTTTCTCTGGAGAAGAGGCTTGCCTTTCTGGGAACTCTCGGGAATAACGCACCTTTCATCGGGCTCTTCGGGACGGTGCTCGGCATAATCAAGGCATTTCACGACCTCTCTGTAAATCAGCAGGGCGGTGCAGCGGTAGTGATGGCAGGTATCTCGGAGGCGCTCGTTGCAACGGCCGTCGGACTCTTTGTGGCGATTCCGGCTGTCGTGGCATACAACTATTTTATGAGGTGGATAAAGAGGATTGTTACGGAGTCCGAGACGGCGGTGAGGGAGGCATTTTTGATTTCTGAGAATAAAAATACCGGAGATAAAGATGGCAGGTAAACCCACAGAAAACGAAGAGATGATAACGGATATCAACGTAACACCTCTGGTGGATATCACACTCGTTCTGCTGATTATATTCATGGTTACAGCAACATATATAGTTACACCATCGATAAAGGTCGAACTTCCGAAGGCGGCAAACAGCGAGGAGAGCAATCCCTCTACGATTGCAATAGTAATTACAAAGGATGACAAAACTTTTCTGAACGGTGAGGAAGTAAGTTCGCAGATACTTGTAGATAAGATCAAAAAGGCACTCGAGTTGAATCCCGATGTTCAGGCGATTATCAGCGCCGACAGATATGTCTATCACGGCAAGGTCGTCAATATCATTGATACGGTAAAGGGTGCAGGGATAACAAAATTTGCCATCTCAATCGAAAAGAATGAGTGAAGAGAAAATAACAAAAATAATATATCTCTCCGTGGCTGTATCGGTACTGATTCATTTCGGTCTCGGTGTCGCAGTCGTGCGGGGAGGAGGCAAGGAACAGAAAAAAGAGACGATTATCTCGTTCAATGTGGTGAAGGAGGCGAAAAAGGAGGTGCAGCCGGAGCCTCCGAAAGAAGAGCCCAAACCGAAGGCCGAGCCGCCAAAGCCAAAGAAGGTCGTTGACCTGACGAAGAAGGTGAAGCTCGTAAAGCCCGAAGAGATTAAGGAGCAGAGCGAAAAACCGCCTCAGGAGGCACAGAATGCCCAGAACTTCGGTATAGACAAGTCGCTCGTGGATACCTCCGGTAAATCATCTGTCGCAATGGCTGTTCCGATCGGCGAGACGATGATAGGGGACCCCAGACTCAAAAAGGGGACATCCGATAAGTTTATAAAACCGGAGGATGTTGCCCGGAAAGAGACACCCGTTGAGGCCATAAGCCAGATGCCGAAGGTCTTAAAGGAAGTAAAACCAAAATACCCCGAAGAGGCAAGACGGCTCGGAATCGAGGGTTCGGTAGTTCTCTCCCTTGAGATCGACGAGAACGGAAATGTGGTCTCGGCAAAGCTTATAAAGAAGATGGGATACGGCTTCGACGAAGAGGCACTGAAGGCCGCATATCAGTTAAGGTTTTCTCCTGCAATGGCCGGAAAGACACCGGTCAGGGCAAAGATTAAGTATACATTTACATTCATTCTCGAGGACTGAGAATGAGCTATTTGCAGCACCTGAAACCGAGAGTATTCCTCTTCTCGGTGAGAGGGAGCGGCTGACCGGTTACTGCGTTGAGCTCTGATTTGCAGGCGGTATTTTCGGCGGCGCTCACAAAACTTCCGCCCATTATCATTCTGTCGCCTGACGAGGAGTACATCGAGTCTGTCCACTCCCAGACATTCCCGCTCATATCCACGACGCCGTAAACAGAGATGCATCTGACGAAGCTGCCGCACAGTGCCGCCTCGGGGGCGGAGGAATTACCCGTATTGCAGGCAGCGGCATCGTAGGTATTCCCGTAGGGATATACAAAATTTAATAGTCCGTCACAGGCCTGAGTGAACTCGGTTGCCTTGCAGAGCCTCTTGCCGGAGTTTTCGCACATCTTCTTTGCCTGATAGTATGTAACATATACGAGAGGCTTCGCCCCGTTTACCGACTGAACAATAGCCGTTGTGGTTGTCCCGTCATCTTTTCCTATGTCTCCGCTCTTTAGAGATGCCTCGAACTGGTCGATGCAGCTGTTTGTCTCGGTAATATAGAGCATACCCACCGGACAGGTCCCGTAGTTATATTTCATACAGCTGCCGTCATAGCAGAAAGAATCCTTCTGGCAGGGCGGGTTGCAACCTGTCTGTGCGGCCTCGCAGTATCCGTTGTTGCAGATATATCCGAAATCACAGGGCGGGAAACACTTCCTGATACACTTGCCGTTTACGCACTCCTCGTCCTGTTTGCATTCCGGGTCACATTTGGGCGGACCACAGCTCATGCAGGTCCCGCCGGCTCCGAAGTTGATGCAGTCCTGATTGGGGCACTGGGTATTGTCGATACATTCGGGCAGGCACTGCTGGAAGAGGAAGCTGCATTTGAGGCCGGTTGCACATTCTTTGGTCTCCTTGCAGGCCTCGCCGCACTGCTTTCCGGGGTATTTGCACTTGTTGTCGATACACTCCCCGTCTGCAAGACAGTCGCTCTTTTCGAGACATTCGACGCATCTGCCGGGAGTTACCGACAGGTCACACTTGTAGGTACCTGCACAGGGTTTATCCTTGCTGCATCCCGGGGTGCACGACCTGTTTACACAGACCATATTGATCATGCACTGGCTGTCCTTGAGACACTCGACGCATTTGCCGGATACGAGGTCACAGAACCCTGCTACGCAGTCATTATCCGACTTGCAGACCTTCACACAGCTGTTCTGGACACACTTCTCCGAGCTCCCGCAGTCCTCATCATTGTCGCACATCACACAGGAGCCGTGTTCTCCGATATCGGTCTTGCAGACCGGAAGATCAGGAGGGCAGTCTCTTGTGTCTTCACAACCGGTTACACAGACCTTGTTTATACAGATGAATCCGAGTTTGCAGTCCGACTTTATGAGGCAGTCCACGCAGATTCCGCTGGTCTTGTCGCACTTTTGTCCTGTGCAGTCTTCATCACCGTCACATCTGAATACACATACCCCGTCGTTGCAGACCTTGTTTATGTCCTGACAGTCTTCGTTTTTCAGACACTCGACGCACTTCCCGTTCTCGCCCTTTGAGGTATCGCAGAGAAGCGGTGTGCAGTCTCTCGAGGACCTGCACCCCTCCACACACCTGTTTAGGCTGTCGCATATCGTCTTGAGGGGGCAGTCTCCGTCCTTGAGGCAGTCCACACACTTGTGTGTCGTCAGATTGCAGAACCTTCCGTTGCAGTCATTGTTGTCCGTGCAGTAAAAGACGCACTGGCCGTTTATACAGTTGAAATTCTCCTGACAGTCCTCCTTTTTGATACACTGAACACATTCACCGAACGGCTGCTTGCTCAGGTCACAGAGCATCTTCTCGGGGCAATCCCTTACGGACCTGCAGCCGGTCTGACACTTGCCGCCCTCGCAGATCTTTCCCTTCTCGCATTCCCCGTCGGTCTCGCACTCTGTTGTCGCCTTTTTGCAGCTGTTGTTGTCACAGATGTAATCCGTCAGACAATCACTGTTGTACAGACATTCGACACATATATTTTTTGCCATATTGCACTTTTTATACGGAGAGACGCAATCCTTATCGCTCATACACTCCCGCAGCTCTCCGTCGGGCAGGGTATCCGATACGGAGTCGCCATACTGGACATCCTGTCTTGCATCTGATGAGATGATATCCGAGGCGATAGTATCTGTCCCGGACGAATCCTGTTCACCTACAACACCGCTTTCACTGCACCCTGTAGCCAGAAACAGAAACAGGACAATAAAACAACTCAGATAGTTTGAACGCATCTTATCCTCCTTTGGGATACCGCATTCTACTTTCAAAACGGATTATGTCAACTGAAATGCTATACTGCAGGTATTTGGTTTTAAAAGGGGTCCGCATTGCAGTGCGGAAGATACTCTCTGATTCTCTGCATCAGATGGTCTATTCCCGAGCCGGTTCTGGCAGAGATGATGATGCCGTCCGAACGTTTCAGGTTGGTCTCTAGGATATTTATCCTGTCGGCCTTGTTCAGCACCAGAATTCTCGGTATATGGTCTGCGCACATCTCGGAGAGGATCTCCTCGACTGCCTCTATATGGTTGTGGATATCCGCACTCGAGATATCCGCTACGTTCAGAATGAGGTCGGATTCCAGAATCTCCTCGAAAGTCGCCATAAATGCGTTCTTCAGTTCCCCGGGCAGGTTCTTTATGAATCCTACTGTATCGGAAAAGAGGACTGATTTGCCGTCGGGAAAGGTATATTTTCTGGTAGTGGTGTCGAGCGTGGCAAAGAGTTTATCCTCGACATATACATTGCTTTTCGTGATGCGGTTTAGGAGTGTGGATTTACCTGCGTTCGTGTAGCCGACGATGGCAACGAGCGGAATGTGCGAGGCCTTCCTCTTCTCCCTCAGAAAATTCCTGCGCTTTCTGATATCCTCCATTCTGCGGTTCAGTTTCGAGATTCTCTCCCTGTAGTTTCTCTTCATAACCTCCAGTTTCGTCTCTCCGGGACCTTTGGTCCTGAACCCTCCCACGAGTCTCGACAATCCCGCATCTTTTTCCGTCAGCCTCGGCAGCTGATACTTCAGATAGGCGAGTTCTACCTGAAGTTTCCCTTCGTTCGATTTTGCCCTCTTTGCAAAGATATCCAGAATTATCTGGTTGCGGTCGAATATCTGAAAGCCGGTCTCGTCCTCGATGTTTCTCTTCTGCACAGGCGAGAGTGTGTTGAAGAAGACGAGCATATCACAACCGTAGATTTCGCCCAGCTCCCTGATCTCGGTGAGTTTCCCCTTCCCGACGAGATAGGCATTCTCGGGGGCTTTCTTCTGCCAGACGGATGCGGCAGTATGAATATTCAGTGTGCCGAGCAGTGCGGAGAGTTCATCGAGATAATATCTGATATCGCACTCTGTCTCATTTCCGCAGCCCACGATTACTGCCTTCTTTCCGGACGTGTCGAGCCTCTTTTCCTCCCTGAACCTCGAGAGTTCCTCTTCATAGGATTCTATCAGTTCCGAAAAACTGCATTTTGGAACCTTTTTGTCCAGCTCGAAAAACTGCAGAGGTTCGTTAGAGCCGGGAGGTGTTCTCATAACGGCAGTTACTCTTCTTTTTTTCTCCTGACCATAGATAACGACCAGAGAGTCGAGTCTGAATTTCTTCAGAAGCAGGATATCCCTCTCGGCGATATTGTTTCCGAAGGAGGTCTTGACTATCCTCTGTCTCGAATAATAGTTTTTTGTCAGACGTGTCTCGGGGGACCCGGAGAGCCAGAGGTCTTCGTTTTTGCCGACGAAGATATCCAGAACCCTTCCGTCCCGTGAGAAGAGGACCGATATCTCCCTTTTTATTTCTTCCGACAACTGACTTAGTTCGTTTACTATCTGGGAATTGACGAATTCCCCACTGCCGAGTCTCCTTCTGAAGAGATATTCTATTCTCTTCCGGAAGGAGGGCTTTAGTCCCGATATGTCCGAAGAGATGCGGGCGATATCTGTCTCCTCAGAATTTAAGGCTTGCTCTTGCCAGAATATTGTACGAGCCTCCGTCGAGAGGTCTCAGTATTCCGGTGGTCTCCTCGCTCAGTATGAGAACCTTGTAGGCCGTCTCCAAACCGAAGGCCACGTCCATCGGATACCCCCTGAAGAGATACTCGAGTCTGAGGCTGAGTTCCGGCCCGTGCCCGTAGGCGACCTCTTCTGAGCCCAGATAGTATGTGTTGTCGAGGTACTGGTCTCTCTCCATCCAGATGGCGTTGTAGCCGATCTTGAGGGACGGGTCGAAACCTCCCCTGAGATGGACATCGCTTATCAGGTGATAGGCAAATCCCATTCCGGCGCTGTAGAGACCGAAGGTCTGTTTCCTGTTGTCATAGAGATATCCGTAGACTCCGCCGCCCCAGAAATTGAATGAGAGTTCGAACTGCGAGAAGAGGAAGGAGAATTCGAAGAATGCCGCAACATCACCCTGAAGACTGTTGTACAGCAGGTCTTTTGAGTCCTTTTCCGAATTGCGGATCTGCCCTGTGAGTCCGTGGCCGCCCAGTCCGAAAGCGATACCAAAGACTCTTGGCGGCGGCATAAGCGGTTTTAGGGGAATTCCCCGCGGAGGAGGAGGCGGAAGTTCTTTTGAGTAGTAAATATCCTTTGTAAATACCGGCGGCGGGAGGTCGATCCACGGCTTTACCACGAAGGTTGTATTCAGAAGGGTCTTTACTGCCTTGGATTCGGGCTTGTCTGCCCCGACCGAGTTGAGGACCTTGTGCGAATACTCCCTGTAACCGGCGAATTTATATACGAACGCATACAGAATACGGAGATTGTTGCTCTCGGGTTTGTTGCTTATGAGTCTCCCGAGTCCGTCCACTCTCTGCGAAAGGAGTTTGTAATCCTTTACATAATTCCTGATCTCCTCCATCTCCTTTTCTGCATCTACAAGGAGAGAGAGCCCTTCTACTATATTGAGAGACGCCTCTTCGAAATTGCCGAGCATAAACAGCGCAAATCCGTTCATAATCGAGGCCTTTGGATAATTCGGCATCATCTTCTTTGCCTCGGAGAGAATCTCGACCGCCCTGTCGAGCTTGCCAAGGGACAACTCGGACATTCCGCTTAATATGACCGAATCGATGTTCGGGGGAGGAAGCTGCGGAGCCGGCGGCATTCCGGGAGGCGGGGTCTGGGCGGATACAGGTAAACCCGATAAAACTGCAAAAAGGAAGGATACAGAAATTATGAATCTCATATTTCACCTCACATTGATTGAGGATATTAACAGATAAAGGGTCTTTTTTCAAGCCCGGGAAGAATTTTTATTGTCATAAATCAAAAAAGTGCTTACTCCTGTCGTACCTCTGTGCCGCCTGTGAAATAATTTTCCTCTTTCATTATCAGGTCTTTTTTTGGTTTTAATTTGTGTCTTTTACTGATAGAATGTGAATTCAGGCTGGAGGTCTGCCTATGAAAAAAATAATCACTCTTTTGGTTCTGTTTTACGGACAACTCTTCTTTGCGTGCGGCGGAGATGCTACGTCCGAAGTAACCGATTCATCTCTTCAGGACGTATATGTCGCGGATGTCAAAGTCTCTGATACAGGAACTGATGCGGCAGTCTATCCGGATGCAGACATCGGAAAAGAGTGTCTCTTCCCCTGTAATGCAGATGAGGTATGTATAGACGGAGTCTGTGTGCAGATTGGCGATGATACTGTTGTCCTGCCGGATGCGTCAGCAGATGTTTCTTATGATATTTCAGATATTCCTGATTATACGGATATAACGGATATTTCCGATATCCCGGACTCGTATGACGCCGGAACAGATTCGGGCTTTGATACCGGACTTGACGTCTCAACCGACACCGGTATCGGAAATGAGGAGGTTGTAACGGGGACCACATCCGACAGATTCCTTCTAAAGGGTCTGATACTGGATGGCAGCGACCCGTATGTCGGAGAGGTCTATATCGTCGGCGATAAGATTTTCTGCGTTGCAAAGGACTGCAGCTCCACATATCAGAACGATACAGGGAAATTTACGACGATTTCCACCCACGGGGCAATAATGCCTTCCTTATACGATGCACACAATCACCTCGCATACAATATCCTCCCGAAATGGCAGAATACAAAGCTCTACCAGAACAGATATCAGTGGCAGAATGACTCCTCATATAAACTCTTCAAGAAGCCGTTTGACGACCTTGGTAATCTGGGTCTCAAGTGCGAGATGGTAAAATTTGCAGAGGTGGTGGCTCTGCTGGCCGGTACAACATCTTCTCAGGGTTCATCCTATACCGCCACCTGTATCAACGTGCTCGTCAGAAATGTCGACACGCAGTACAACGGCTTTGGTTTTGACTATGTCCGCACACACGTCCCGTCAATCGATTCTCTCGACGATACGACGGCGACGAGTATTATAAACGGGACGAAGAGCGGTTCCGTCAAATCGTTTGTCATTCATCTTGCCGAAGGTATCGATACGCTCTCGAGAAATGAGTTTACGACACTCAAGAACAAAGGGCTTCTTCTCAAGGAGACGGCGATTATTCACGGAACGGCGCTGACCCAGTCCGAATTTCAGGAGATGAAGAATACCGGTGCAAAACTTATATGGTCGCCCATTTCCAATACGAGGCTTTACGGCGATACAACGGATATCGTTACAGCAAAGAACATAGGACTTGATATATCGATTGCCCCCGACTGGAATCCCTCCGGCGGAAAGAATATGCTCGAGGAACTTCAGTTTGTTGGAAAATACAACAAGGAGAAACTCAGCGGTGCCCTGTCGGATAAGGATATCTTCAATATGATTACTTATATTCCGGCAAAGGCGCTTGCAATGGAAGACAGGGTAGGTAAACTCGTAAAGGATTATGTGGCGGATATTGCAGTTTTCGAATACGACAGCCTCAGGGATTATTCCGACCTGACCAGACTCGGAGTCGAGGACGTAAAACTCGTATTCATCGGCGGAAAGCCTCTGTACGGTGTGAAGCGGTGGATGGATAAAATTCCTCACCAGAATTACTGTGAAGAGATAAGTGTCTGCGGAGACGAGAGGGTAATCTGTGTCAAGACGACCGATTCGGCTACTAACAAGTTCAACCAGACGCTCTCTGATATAATCAGTATACTGAAGTCGAATTATTCGGGTCTGACGGAGTTGTACAACTGTAAGAACTGATATCCGGTTTTGTGTGTCTCTGACTAAAAAAAGATTCTTCTTCTTGATAAAGACCGTTTTGGTGGTATAAGGGAATTATGAGAAACCTTTTATTTGCCGTCCTGATATTGCTTCTCCTGTCCTGTACGAAAGGGAAGGAGATGGTAGCAGAAAAGGATGTTAATCAGGGTGATGCAGGTGCCGCTATGGCGGAAGAGCCTGATACGAATAAGGCCGAACAGAGGTGCAGCGGAAGGTATGCAGATAACCCGGAGGTACTTAAAAGAGAGATTCTCGAGTTCGAAAAGTCCCGGAAGAGCAGTTATTCGGTCTGTATACGGAACACAACAACCTACGAGCAGATATTCTATTCCGAAGATGGAAAGATAAACAAGAGATTCATCAAGTACGTGATTCACGGAACTGCTTTCCCTTTTGAGAAGAAGGGTGACATCGTTTATTTTCTGACAAATGAACACGTCGCAAACCAGCCGCTCGTGACCAATGAGAATAACAGACTCGAGGGAGTTCCTTTCGGGGCAAAGAAGGTGAGTGAGGTTATAAAGATAGTCCAGAATGAAAACGATACATTCGAAAAGAATTTCGTGGAACTTAAGATTACGGCAATTGCCCCGGAACTCGACGCCGCCATACTGGAGGGGAAGGTAAATATCGAACCGATACCGTATAAGACGGGTTCTTCCTCAGAACTGAAAACCGGTAACGTGGTTATGATAAAGGGATTTCCTTTGGGAATCTTCAACGCAAGCAATACCGGCAAGGTCATTAATGTAAATATCGAAGATAACGACGGGGACTGGCATCACACCGACTTCATCGTCGATGCCCAGCTGAATACCGGACAGAGCGGCTCCCCGGTTTTTGCGATCAACTGCGAGACCAAGGAGTATGAACTCGTGGGACTCTATCACGCATTTTACTCCGAGGGGAAGGGACTCAATCTGGTTGTAGGCATTGATGAAATTCTGGATTTTATAAAGACAAAGAAGTCTGTCATACCGAATCCCCAGAAAGAGCTCCCCTTTCTCAACACGCAGGAACAGTTCAGGATAATCTCGTATCTGCTGGACAACAGAAATCTGAAACTCTTTCAGTTCGGCGATAATTTTTTTGGTGTGACTCTCTCGAAAGACCGGACTATTACCATAGAACTCTATACCGACCGCTTCCCGACCTACACCGTCCCCGCCTTTGCGATAGTCGACAGGCATTTAAAGGGATACGGCGATGTTGATGAGATAGTCATATACAGGTCTTTTTCCCATAAGGAGACGATTTACAACTGGGAATTCTCCGAGGAGCTGAAAAAACATCTGAGTGATATGTACAAGGAGTTGTGGCTGCAGATAAAACGAACTATAGATTACAGAAATATCGTGCCTATCGGAAATGAGAGCGAGGATTACAACAAGAGGATGCAGAACAGATACACCGAAATAAAGAAGATGCACGACAAACAGGCACAGAAACTCGAACAGTTTCTCTTCGAACTCGAAAAGATACCTCCTAAGAAATAAACTCTGTTGCAAAGAAATCTCTTTAACGCAAAATTGACATTATCCGGCTGAAGTTTTATAATTTATGCCGATGACATTTAGTAACGGAGATTTGCGATGAAGAGAGAGTCTTTTCTTTTTCTTGTTTTCTGTCTTTTTTTTCTGTCGGGTAGCCGTTTATATTCACAGAATCTCTCCTGTCCCGACAGAGGTGATTCGGATGTCTATTTCTGTGACCCTCTGACCAACGGAACCACAACAGGGACCGCGGTCGGAGGCAGGTTTTTATCCGAGGGATTCCAGATTCTCCAGAACGGCGATGGTTTGTACTACGACACGAAAAAACCGGTTTATAAGGGGAGGTTTTCATTCTGGGTAAAGAATATCAGACTTCTGAATCTGGAGTCCGGGGATAATCACCACCTCTTCGAGGCCCGTTCGATAGACTCCTGCAACTGGCAGCTGCCGGATTATTTTCTTGGCTCACTGAGGATTTACAGCAAGCAGGGAGAGAACGAGCCCATATTTGGCCAGATAAAGTTCGAGTACGGAACCTATGCCCCCTGCGGCGGAGAGCAGAAAGTGCCGAACTGGAATTACAGCAACTGGGTTTCCGACAAATGGTACCATATAGAGATGGTTTTCGACAAATCCTACGGAAGCCTTTTTATCGACGGAAAGGAGATGAGCCGGATTAACGTGGATTCCTCCTGTGCCGTTTCGTACAGGTATTTCAGTCTCCCGATCAAATGGTGTGTGCCTTCGATAGAAGGGGTCAACGAGGCAATCTATGCCTATGTGGGTTTTGCAGGCTCTTCGGGTGAAGTGCCAACTGATGCCGGATCCGATTCCATGACAGATATATCGAAACCCGATGCCGGATCTGATTTCGAAATAATCCCGGTTCTCGAAGACCACTCCGTGCACAAATGGGAACCTTCCGTCCACGCAGCAGATGAGACGGTGCTGGATGTTGCAGCAGATGAAAACGGAAATTTCGATGAGGGTTTTTATCTCAAATTCAGAATCGGTTCTGTGCCTGAGGGTTATGAGGTCGATGAGGCACTTATCTTTCTGTATTGTGACTATCCGAAGTATCCGTCTGCGGCAGAGGGCGGAGGAGGGGATATCTATTTTGTCCCGAATAATAACTGGAGTGAGAAATCCATTACGTGGGATAACAGGCCTTCGTTTAATCCGCAGAAGATAGATTCGCAGGGTATTATAAAACGGGGCAACTGGTACAGATTCGATGTCTCCTCTGTTGTAAAGAATAACGGGACATACAGTTTTGCGGTTATGTCATATGTCGGGGACGGAGGACATTATCTCTCGAAGGAAGGCGGGGCAAACAGCGGCAACGGGCCGTACATAAGACTGCATCTTGTGAAATCGCCATCTGATGAATCTATCCCTGATACCGGATATGAGGATAATGCGGAGACGGACTACTATTGTTTTCTGTGCGATGATTTGGTCTTCCCGGATGAAGGCTGGACGGATATTTCCCCGAAAGATGAAAATAATTATTATGATGCGATTGTAACGGATGATGACCTCTTCTCTCTGGACGGGAATTCTTCGGGAGATGATCTGAGCTCCGGTTCAAAAGATGCCGGCAGTAATGACGGGCGGCCGGATTATGTCAGGGATGCAGATGATAATTCCGGTTGCGGGTGTGCTTTGCTGAATTAATTTTCATTTGACTAAATAACCTTTTTGCCTGTATAATCCCCTTTTGATATATTTATTGTCAGGAGAATGAAATGAAAAAAATATATTTTGTTCTGGCTCTTGCTTCCGTTTTTATTGCAACGACATTATTTGCCTCGGTCGCCGTAAGGCTTACCAATAAGGAAATGACAGAGAAGGCCGACGAGATACTAATCGGGACGGTTAAGAACATTTCCTATGTGCTGGACGAAAAGCAGCAGACCCCGTATACGATTACGGTAATATCTGTCGAAAAGTGGATAAAGGGAGGTTCGAAGGAGAAGGAGATCAGAATAAGGCAGATAGGCGGTAAGTTCAAGGACCAGCATCTCTTTATCACGGGAGATGCGAAACTCAAAGAGGGAGAGAAGGTGCTGCTCTTTCTCAGAAAGGGAGAGGAATTCAGATTTATTCTGGCACTTTCACAGGCCAAATTCTCAATTGTTAAGGACGAGAAGACAGGTGAGGAAATGGTGTTGCGGGATATATCGCAGCTTGGTTTCGGCAGTTTCGACAAGGACGGGAAGATGATAATTCAGAAGCCCGAGGCCGAGCAGATGAGGGCACTGAAGGATTTTGTAAAAGAGATTGAATCATATATCACTGTCAAGTAAAGGAGAATCTTATGCCAAAATTTCTGGTCTATATTCCGTCCCCTATGCCCGGGATGCCAAATCTTCAGATTAAGGTTGATGCAGACAACTGGATGTCAGCTCTTCAGCTCGGCAGGCAGAAGGTAGGGGAGAAAACCGAACTTGGTTCCAATATTATGTGCGATTTCAAGGAAGACGGCTCTGTTGAGATAACAGACCCGAATACAGGGAGGGCATTTTCGATTAAGGAGATTGAAGAGAGTGCCCCTGCTCCGGCGGCCCATGTGGCTGCACAACCGCCTGCTCCTGCACCGGCACCTGTTGTACAACCCGCGCCTGCTCCCGTTGCGGCCCCTGCTCAGCCGGCAGTACCGAAACCCGCACCGGCAGAACCGGTCAAGGCGCCTGAACCGCCCAAACCGGCCCCTGCGCCGAAACCGGAGGAGAAGAAGCCTCAGGTTGCACCCGTTGCCGCAACAATAAAGGCAGAACCGGAAATCAAGACACAGCCTCCGAAACCAGCAGTTCAGTATCAGCCCGTGGAAAAACCTTCCAAGAAGGTAGAGGCGAATATCGAGGAGATAAAGGAAGTAAAGGAGGAGAAACAGGTAGGCAGGAAAGATACGAAGCTCTCGTCAAATATCGATTCGGTAATGGCATCTCTCTTTACCGAGGTCTTCGATGTGTATAATGCGGCAAATTCCCGGGAGGATGCCGCCGGTTTTATGCTTGATCTGGCTATGAAGAAGATCGGTGTCGAGGCGGGCTCGGTGCTCTATGCTGACCTCTCCGAGACAGAACTCTCCTTTATCGCTGTGAGAGGCCCGAAGAGCGAAGAGATAAAGAAGTACAAGGTCCCGATCGGCAAGGGAATCGTAGGGTTCTGTGTGGACCTCGGGGTAAGCCTCGCTATTTCGGATGTAAGCAAGGACAAGAGATGGTTCGACAAGATAAGCAAATCGATCGGATTCCCCACAAAATCCATTCTCTGTGCACCGATCCAGTATGAGGGACAGACAATAGGGGCGATCGAACTGATAAACAAGAAAGGGGACGGGGCTTTTTCCGTAGACGATCTTAGTATCCTGAACTATATTGCCCACGAGACAGGGGAGGCATTTGTCAGGATAGAGGGGAAGAAGCAGCAGCAGAAATAGTGTATAGAGTATCCTTATATTTTGTATTTGCGTTTTTCTGTCTCTGTGCATCGGCACAGGAATTATACAAATACACAGACGAAAACGGTGTCGAACAGATTGTGGACTCCCCGTACAAACTTCCTGAAAATATCAGAGAGAAGTACATCAAGGAGTACGAAAAGAAGAAGAAGATGCCTCTTCCGCCGGACCTCCAGAATACAAGACCCGCCTATAAGGATGCGGTGAAGAATCCCCCGGGAGATGAGGCGGCAAAAAAGCAGAGTGAAAAGGACGCAAAGAAGGCCGCTTTGGAAAAGCAGAAGAGAATAGAGGAGCTTACCAGAGAGATGGAGGAGACGGTAAAGGAACTTGGCTATAAGACACAGAGGGCGCTTATTACGCAGATACCCGAGCTCAAATCCGAGGTCGAGAAACTTAAAGAGAAGGTTGAGGAGATCAAGAAGGAGATAGAGAAACTGAGTAATGACAATAAAAACGAAACAAAACGAGAGGAGTAAGTAATGAAAAAATTAGTTTTTATCGGAATTTTTATTCTGCTTTGCACGTCTGCTTTTGCAGGCAAGGAGAAGGAATCGGCAGAAGACCTGTATCTTCAGGCGGAGGATTTCTATTACGCCGGCTTCAAGGAGAAGGCAAAGGAGATACTGAACAAGATAATCTCCGTAAATCCGGAGCATATAGGGGCACTGAAGAAGCTTGCTGAAATCTATAATTCCGAAGGGAAATATCAGGAGGCAGCGCAGAGCATAACGAAGGTTGTTACACTCAGACCCAACTTTCCGGGTGCACTCGACCTTGCCGGTGTAATCTATAAAAACCTTGGCAATGCAGAGAAGGCAAAGGAGTATTTTTCGAAGGCGTGCGACCTTGGTGTAAAGGCCTCCTGTACAGACCTGAATGCAGGTAACTTTACCGGGGGTTCCAAACAGCCGAAACCGGCGATGAAGAATCCTTATAAGGAGGGTACGGCAGATTATTATTACCAGCAGGGGAAGATCTATCAGTCACAGGCAAAGTATGATGATGCACTCGTTGCCTTCGAACAGGCCGTCTCCATCGACCCCAAACATACCAAGGCACTTGAAGAGGCCGGTTATGAGTGGGCAATGAAGGGGAACTACGATAAGGCCGTCGAATATTACAAGAAGGGACTCGATGTAAACAAGAAGAACGGGAACCTCTGGGACAGACTGGGACTTGCCTACAACAGTATGGGCAATCAGGAAGAGGCAAAGAAGGCATTCGAGCAGGCCTGCAAACTCGGCATTCAGGCCTCCTGTAACGACGCACAGGCGATGGGTTCGAATGTAAAACTCGGAGGGAAGGGCGGACCGCCGGATATCTCAGAAATACAGAAAATGATAACTGACGGCGAGTTCAACAAGGCAGAGGAACAACTTAAGGACCTGATGGAGAATTCGCCGAATCATTATATGACATACTACGCCTATGCCGAGTACTTCTATAAACTCAAGGACTATGATTTTGCAATGATGCATCTCAAGAAGTCGATGGATATTTACCCCACGTATTATCAGGCCTGGGCACTTATGAGTAAGATTTATGCCGACACAAAGAAAGTCAAGGAATCGGCAGACGCTCTTAAGAAGGCGTGTAAACTCGGATATAAATCCGAGAACTGTCCGAAGTAATATTTTTTCAGGAGGTAAGTATGAAGGGGAATCCGAAATTAATCGCTACACTCAATTCCTTGCTTGCCGATGAACTGACGGCCATCAACCAGTATATGGTGCACTCCGAGATGTGTGACAACTGGGGATACGAGAAACTGCACAAACATTTTGAGAAGAGAGCGATCGAGGAGATGAAACACGCCGAAAAACTGATCGGCAGGATACTCTTTCTGGAAGGAATCCCGGTCGTCTCGGAACTCAACAGGATCTATAT
This sequence comes from Bdellovibrio sp., assembly GCA_020725805.1. Classification (GTDB taxonomy): domain Bacteria; phylum Myxococcota; class SpSt-1050; order SpSt-1050; family SpSt-1050; genus SpSt-1050. The sequence goes on along the minus strand of DYEF01000029.1, from coordinate 13,523 downwards.
CGGCTCTGATGTATCCAAGCAGCTGACCAACGACCACAAGGCAGAGGAAGAGGCAATCGCCGCTTACAATAAGGCCATAAAACTTGCCGGCGAGGTAAATGATTTCGCTACAAGGGAGATTCTGGAAGAAATACTGAATGACGAGGACAGGCATATCGACGAGATCGAGGAGCTCCTCGACCAGATTTCCCATATGACCCTTCCGATCTTCCTGACGACACAGGTAAAGGGAGAGTAGGGATTTTTTATTAAATTCCGTATTTTCTGAATAGTGGTATTTTTCCGGCTTTTTACCTGAATCACACTCTCAGAGGAAAGTTACATATTTTCCTCTCTGCCACACAAGGGGGAAGATTACAGGGCAAAGGTTATTTTTCGATTAACAAAGGCACATTTTAGTTTAAAAAGTAATCAGAGGTTATTTTTGCCGGGAATATTATCCTGCAGTTCAGGCGGCATTGGCGTTTTTGTCGGGTGTGAGGAACTGACGCCCGGGAAATAGTGAAATTCATAACTATACATCTTAACCTCCTATGCGGCGAACTGGTTCTTTTCAAAGGCCGGTACCGGATGTCTGAGCATCGCCTTTGCCCTTTTGAGCCTGTGAAAGTATTTAAGTATACTGAAGGCACTCACCGTGCCGACCTGAAGAACCTCGTCACCCCGGTCAATGTTCATTATGCCGGTGTAGAAATCGTTCAGAAATCCCAGTCTGTGATGATATCTTCTGTCATCTGTCTTCTTTTCAAAGGGTGTATCGGTAACACTTCCTCTGAAGACGAAGTGTTCGGGGTCGAACTCCGCATCCGGCAGGATGTAAATTATCGGGCAAAAGTGTTAACCGGTTTTAAGAAAAAAATTAAAAAAGAGAGAATTGGTTATACCCGGCCCTTAACCGAAAGTGCGTAATTGTTTACGCACCGGCTACAAACTTACCCGTTTTTCTTGCGTTTTCGGGTGAAGATGTGTCAGGAAAACCAATAATATCAATGTGTTGCCTTTGCCGGTCCTTTAATAAAACTGGAACGATATTTGATATATTAATAGGGTCTTTGGTTTTTTGAGGAGACTATACCGGTGAGAAGAAAGATCCCGATTATTTATGTTTTACCAAACCTTTTTACGATATCGAGCCTTGTGCTTGGTATTTACGCTATCATATCTGCGTCGGCGGGTACCGTCAGGGGTCTCATTACGGCCGCCATTGCAATATGTTTCTCTATTCTCTTTGATTCGATGGACGGCAGGGTTGCAAGACTTACGAAGACCGAGAGTCTTTTCGGAATGCAACTCGATTCACTTGCAGACCTCGTTGCTTTCGGGGTGGCCCCGGCATTTCTGCTTTACAAATGGGGTCTTTACGATGTAGGTATCCTCGGGATAGCGGCAGCTGCTATGTTTGCCACCTGCGGAGCCCTCAGACTTGCCAGATTCAATGTGATTGCTCTCAGAAATTCGAAGCAGTCTTCTGAATATTTTGTCGGATTGCCGATTCCGGGCGGTGCCGGTATTGTTGTTTCACTCTTTCTGACTATGAACCATTCGTTTACCGCTTCCGAACTTTACACGCTGAATACTCCGGTCAATATGGTGATTTTTACAGCAATTGTATCGTATCTTATGGTCAGCAATATCAGATACCCGACTTTCAAGCATGTTCGTCCCACTCCGAAGAATTTCTCTGTAACGGTCCTCATTCTCATTGCAACGATATATGTTTCGGTAGTAATTAATCTTCCTGTTGCGCTCTTTTCCCTGATCGGTATTTATACACTGCTTGGTCCTGTTATGGAAGTGATGTTTTACAAGAAGAGAAAGGAAGAAGTTATCAAAGAAGAGTTTTAGTGCCCTCATGTGTTATAGGCTCCTCCTTGGCTGGCAAGAGCTATTCTGAAGTAGCTCTTGCCAGTTTTTTTTATCCGCGGCAGTTTTTAATTGTAAAGATTGCAATTTTATAATATCAGTTCTGTTAGTTTATATGGTTGCTCAGGAGGTTTACTGATGAGTTTTGAGATAAAAGAGGCTCTTACATTTGATGATGTGCTGCTTCTGCCCAGATACTCCGATGTCCTGCCGACCGAGGTTGATACCACTACGTATGTCAGCAGAAATATAAAACTGAACATCCCCATTGTCTCCGCGGCAATGGATACCGTTACGGAGGCAAAGACCGCGATTGCAATGGCCCGGGAGGGCGGAATCGGCATAATTCACAAGAATATGAGTATCCTCGACCAGGCCGACGAGGTTCATAAGGTCAAGAAGTCAGAGAGTTTCATCATAAACGACCCGATTACAATAGAGCCCGAGAAGAAACTGAAGGATGCACTGAACCTTATGAATACATATCAGATATCCGGAATTCCGGTTGTAAAAAACGGAAGGCTAAGGGGGATTATTACACACCGGGATATCAGGTTCCAGAAGAATCTGGACCTTCAGGTAAGCGAAATAATGACGCGCCGTCTTATAACTGCGAGAGAAGGAATCTCACTTAAGGACGCGGAGGAACTCCTCAGGAAGAACAGAATAGAAAAGCTCCCCGTGGTCGACGACAATTATATGCTGAAGGGGCTTATTACAATAAAGGATATCGACAGGACCGTTATGTATCCTCACTCTTCCAAGGATAAGCAGGGGAGGCTTATTGTAGGAGCGGCTGTCGGTACAGCGAAGGATACAATGGAGAGGGTTGAGGCACTCGTTGCTGCCGGGTCTGACCTGATTGTTATCGATACCGCTCACGGACACTCGAAGAATGTCATCGAGATGCTCAAAAAGATCAAGCAGAGGTTCAGGGAGATTGACGTTGTCGCCGGGAATATTGCTACTAAAGAGGCCGCAGAAGAGCTGATTAGCGCGGGTGCAGACGGAATAAAGATAGGAATCGGTCCCGGTTCTATATGCACCACAAGAATAGTTGCAGGTGTCGGGGTTCCTCAAATTACTGCAATTATGGAGTGTGCATCAGTGGCATCAAAAAAGAAGGTACCGCTTATTGCGGACGGGGGAGTGAGGTTCTCGGGCGATATCACAAAGGCGATCGCCGCAGGTGCGGATTCGGTTATGATAGGTTCGCTCTTTGCCGGCACAGAAGAGAGCCCGGGCGAAGTTATTATCTATCAGGGACGTTCGTACAAGCTTTACAGGGGAATGGGTTCCATCTCTGCGATGCAGAAGGGGAGTAAGGACAGGTATGGTCAGGAGAAGGTGGAGGACTTAAAAAAACTTGTTCCAGAGGGAATTGAGGGACGTGTGCCATATAGGGGTCTTCTCAAAGACAATCTCTATCAGCTTGTAGGTGGGCTGAAGTCGGGTATGGGTTATCTGGGCGCAAAAAATATTGCAGAGCTCAAGAAGAACGCCCAGTTTATCCGTATTACAAATGCGGGATACAGGGAGAGCCACGTTCACGATGTAATCATTACAAAAGAGTCTCCGAATTACAGTCAGGAGTAAGGATTCGGCACTTTGTTTTGCGGGGACTAAAAGGCGATAAAATGTAATCAGGTCGAAAACGGTGGATATAAATCTGTTGTTTTTTGAAAATTTATAAGATAGCATCTGAGTGGTAATCAGTCAGGAGGTATAAAAAATGTCGTTCTTCGTTATTCTAGGTGCGGTTGTTGTTATTCTGATTTTTATGGCGGTCAAGGTAGTGCCTCAGCAGAGCGCCTATGTTATAGAGAGACTCGGGAGATTTCACGAGGTCCTGCAGCCCGGTATCAATCTGATTTTCCCCTTTATCGACAGGATAGCCTATAAACACAGTCTCAAGGAGCAGGCAATCGATATCCCCGAACAGATATGTATTACGAAAGATAATGTGCAGGTTACGGTTGACGGGGTGATATTTCTGCAGGTGACCGATGCGGCGAAGGCCTCCTACGGTATCTCGAATTATTACTTTGCCCTCTCGCAGCTGGCACAGACGACCATCAGGAGCGAGATAGGCAAGATCGACCTCGACAAGACTTTCGAGGAGAGGACGAATATCAATAAGGCGGTTGTGAGCGCAATCGATGAGGCCGCTATTGCCTGGGGCGTCAAGGTTCTGAGATACGAGATAAAGAATATTTCACCTCCTACTTCGGTTTTGCACGCGATGGAAAAGCAGATGCAGGCAGAACGGGAGAAGAGGGCAAAAATACTCCACTCGGAAGGAGAGAAGCAATCTGCCATTAATATTGCAGATGGTCAGAAGCAGAAGATGATACTCGAGTCAGAGGGTCTGAGGCAGCGGCAGATAAACGAGGCGGTCGGTCAGGCTGAGGCAATCAAGGCAATCGCCAGTGCCACATCGGAGGGAATCCGTGTCATTGCACAGGCGATTTCAACGAATGGCGGGATTGAGGCTGTCCAGCTGAGGGTTGCCGAGAAACTCGTTGAGCAGTTCGGTCATCTTGCCAGAACGAACAACACACTTATTGTCCCGTCCAATTTCGGCGATATCTCCTCGATTATTGCTTCTGCACTCTCGGTAATCAAGCAACAGGGGAGACAGGGGTAGGTTATGGACGGATATATCTGGGCAATTGCAGGGATTCTTCTTGTTCTTCTTGAACTTCTGACAACTTCCTTCTTTGCCGTCTTTCTCGGTGTGGGAGCACTCATTACGGCGCTGCTGACATACCTCGGGATTACTGAATCTCTCTCCGTACAGATTATCTTCTTCTCTGTCTTTTCGGGTCTCTCTGTCTTTCTTTTCAGGAATATGGCACGAAGTCTCTTTGCAAGGGCAGTGAAGCAGCAGTACAGCGAATACGTGGGAGAGAGTGCGGTTGTCGAGGAGTCCATTGAGCCCGGCAGAGAGGGGAAGGTCCTCTACAGAGGGACGGTCTGGATAGCATATTCCGGCGAGAATAAGACCATCGAAAAGGGCTCAAGGGTAATTATAGAAGAGATAAACGGAATAAAGCTGAAAGTAAAAACCCCGCAGTAAAGATAACCTCATTTTTTGATTTGATTTTTATTCTTAAAGTGGTAATAATTGTAATTCCTGCTTAGAGGAGAAGATGGTAGAGAAATCTGTCTTTATAAAAGACCTTAAGGAAAAGCAGAAGATTCTTTCACCCTTTCTGGTGAGGTCCAAGGCGACACCGCTCAACAAGAAGGGAGACCCGTATCTGAACATTCTTCTTGCAGACAGGACCGGAGACCTCGAGGCAAGGGTCTGGGAGAATGTACAGGAGATTTCCGAGAAGTTCGAATCGGGTGATATAGTGCTAGTAGACGGAATTGCCCAGAATTATCAGGGTAAGCTTCAGCTCAGGGTTAATTCGATAAGCAGGGTCGACCGGAACGATATCAACATAGAAGACTATCTGCCCACGAGCCCGGTTCCGGTTAACAGATTATGGGACGAGACAAAACAGCTCCTCAACTCGATAACGGACCCGGACCTAAAGAGACTTGTGCACAGAATCTATGACGACAGGAAACTGGTTGAGATGATAAAACGTGCGCCGGCCGCCAAGGAGATTCATCACAACTTTGTCGGAGGACTTCTGTATCACACCCTGTCGATGATGAAGGTTGCCAATTTTATTGCCTCCCACTATCAGGTGCTTAACAGGGACCTGCTCATTCTGGGTGCCTTTCTGCACGACATAGGGAAGACAAGGGAGTTATCCGTCGAGAATTTCTTCGATTATACCGATGAGGGGAAACTCATCGGACATATCGCGATCGGGGACAGAATCCTCTCCGAACTTATTCAGGGTACCGAAAACTTTCCTGACCAGCTCGCATTTGAACTCAGGCACATACTGCTCTCACATCACGGTGACCTCTCGAAAGGGTCGCCGAAACTTCCGATGACTATGGAGGCACTCGTCATCTCCTTTATCGATGATATGGATGCGAGGGTGGAGAACTGGAAGAAGATATTCGAACGCGAAGACGGTAAAAGATGGACGACATATCAGAAAATGTACGAACGTTCACTCTTCAGGAGTTCGAACAGGGAAGGCAACGGGGATTCACCTCAGGAGGAATCTCCGGGATTCCGTCCGTTTGCCCAGATGAATCTGATCGAACTTATGAATAAAGGTGATAAATAATGCGGGATGCAGAAATCAGAGACGCCCTTTTACAGCTCGGCCTCATCAACCAGTATCAGCTCGAATATGCCGACGAGTGGGTAAAGAGGTCTCAGGGCTCTTTTCTGAATGCGGTTCTGGAGCTCAGACTGATTAATGAGGTCTCTCTTCTGAAACACCTTGCCACACTCGAAAAGACCAAATATGTATCTACAGAGAAGCTCTCCAGACTGAAGTTTTCACAGAGAGTGCTCAGTTACATCTCCTCGGAGAGGGCCCAGAGACTGAACGCAATGCCCATATACATCGAGCCCGAATCAGGGGCGGTGGTCTTTGTAATGTCATATCCGTTCGAGGCCCAGAGGACGGACGAAATCAGAAACATTATGCAGGGTATGAGTGTGAATATATATGTGGCTCTTCCCTCGGCAATAGAGGCGCTCATCAAAAAGGGATTTTTCAACGATGCCTCGGCCTTTGACAACATACAGGAGAGCATCTACGAGGATATAGATAAAATTGTCAGAATGATTTTCAGCCAGAAGTCGGAGAGCGAGTCCGTGGCACAGCCGCCCGCAGAGAGTCTGCCGGACCTTTCGGGGACTACGGAGACAGAGCTCTCACCGCTTATTGCGGAGCTTCCCGATATTATGCTTAAGGAAGACACAAAGGATATAGTTGTTGACAAGTCTGCCGGCAAGGTTACCGGTATGTGGGCCCTTGCGGACGAAAAGCTTCTGGAGCTGATAAATACCTTTGCAAATATTCTGGATACGATGAAGGGCGGGCAGAAGGGACATTCATCTGCGGTTGCCAAGAAATCGGTATCACTTGCAGAGAGACTCGGGGCCTCTAAAGAGGAGATATTCCACATCGAACTTGCGGCATATCTGCACGAGACCGGCAAGAGGTCGGATATGCATATCACTCTTTTATCGATTCACTCTGACGATAAATATCTCGAGGCGGCAAAATCTTCATACAATCTGCCTGTGACACTCTTCTCGAAAGTGAGTCTTCCGCAGGAGACAGTAAATATTCTCTCTCATCTGTATGAGTTTTATGACGGATCTGGTATTCCCGACGGATTGTCACAGGACAGGATTCCGCGCGGTTCGAGGATAATTGCACTTATCGATGCATTCGAGGATATGATTCACAATCCGGATAACTATGCAAAAAAGACCTTCGACGTAAATACGGCGCTGAATATTCTGAGGATGAATGCGGATATACTTTTCGACCCGAAATATGTATCGATGTTTGCGCAGATACTGACAAACGAGGAGATGAAGAAGAAGCTTCTTGCTGCAAGTCCATGGGTACTGGTGGCAGACCCGGATGCAGAGAATGCCTCTATGCTGGACTTCAAGCTGACCCAGCAGGGTTTTAATGTGGTTGTTGTGAAGGATACAGAGAAGGCTAAGGAGGCTCTCAAAAATACTACCTTCGACCTGATTATAACGGAGGTGGATATAACGCCCAACGACGGATTCGATTTCATCTATTCAATCCGTAAGGACAGCAGATTTTCGAATATTCCGGTAATTATCCTTTCCAAGGTCAGTGACCCGTCTTCCGTGGAGCGCGGGCTGAATCTCGGAATTGTGGATTATATCACCAAACCGTATTCCGCCGATGTCTTTGTGCTGAAGGCCAAGAAGACTATCGAGAATTTCAATCAGCAACGTTCATATGAGGAGAAGAAACAGAGAGGTGTCAGTGGTTCTCTCTCCGAGATTTCCATTCCGGACATACTGCAGATTCTCTCGAATGCGAGAAGAACCGGACTTCTTTCGATTACGGGCAGCAGGGGCACGGGTGAGATTTATCTGGATTCCGGAAGGGTTGTCGATGCCATTTTCGGAGGACTCAGGGGTGAGGAGGCCTTCTACCAGATAGTCGGATGGGAAGACGGGACTTTCAGCCTCGACCCGGACGTTTTAATGCTTGGTTCCACAATCAACAGGAGCACCGACGGGCTCATTATGGAAGGACTTAGAAGACTGGATGAGTCTAAGAGGTAGAGAGACAGAGGCGGCACTCTCGGTTCTTAAGGACGGCAAAGAGAGTGTGGTTCTGAAGATAGAGAAGAGCGAAGTGAAGATAGGTTCGTCCCTTCTCTGTGATATCTCTCTCCCGCAGTCAGGACTCGAGGAATTTCATTTTGAACTGATTAACCGGGGTAAGGAGTATTTTCTCAGGCCGTCGGGCGGGAATCCTGTTACGATAAACGACAAGAAGGTAAAGTCAGAAGAGGTGCTGAAAGACGGAGACGTGCTTAATGCAGGTAATCTCTCCTTTCTGTTCAGTCTCAGGGTGTCTGGTGATTCGGGCTCGACGGCGATATTGCAGGAGGATGACGAGAGGGGAGATATCGGAGCAGCCTTTCTGGTATTAAAATCAGGCAATGATGATGAAAGATTCTTCGAACTGAAAAAGGGGAAGCAGACAGTACTTGGTTCCGGCAAAAACTCCGACATAAGGATAGAGGATAAATATATTTCGGAAAAGCACTGCACGTTCTTCTTTGATAGGAATATCTGTTTTATACGGGACAATCTTTCGAAGAACGGGACTTTTGTAAACGGGGTCAAAACCCGTGAAGCCGAAATCAAAGACGGGTCAGTGATAAGGGTGGGTAAGACCGAACTGGTCTTCAGGACAGAGGAGAAGAAAGCCGCACTGAAGCCTGACGATGTCAACGAGTTCTGCGGGATAATCGGTTTTTCGACGAAGATGAAGGAACTCTTTGCCGTTATCAGGAAGGTAGCACCGACGGAAGTCCCCGTTCTGATAACCGGGGAGTCCGGGACCGGAAAGGAACTGGTAGCACGCGCAATTTACAGGAATTCGTCCCGCTCTGACAGGATTTTTATTCCGCTCAACTGTTCTTCTGTTGCAAAGGACGTAATCGAGAGCGAACTCTTTGGTCACATAAAGGGCTCCTTTACCGGTGCAGTTTCGAACCGGAAGGGTATTTTTGAGGAGGCAACCGACGGAACGGTCTTTCTGGATGAGATAGGAGATATGCCTCTTGAGCTGCAGGCAAAGATATTACGCACTATTGAGTATGGTGAGGTAAGGCCTGTCGGCTCCAACAAACCGATAATTGTCAATACGAGGATTATTTCCGCAACCAATAAAAATCTCGAAGAGGCTGCCAGAAATGAGCAGTTCAGGGAAGACCTGTATTACAGGCTCGGTGTGGTCCATCTCCATATCCCGGCCCTGAGGGAGAGACGGGAGGATATCATACAGATTGCGGAGACGTTTCTGAAGAGATTTGCTCCCTTAAGGGAGCTTTCGTTTACAAGGGCGGCAAAAGAGAAGCTCCTCTCATATAACTGGCCGGGCAACGTAAGGGAACTCAAGAATGTCGTTATCCGTTCTGTTCTCTTTGCCACACAGGAGAGTATAGACGAATCTTCCGTAATTTTTCAGGCAACCGGCCTCAGGGATTATATGAATTACGCAGACAGATTTATAAGGGTCAAGCCGCTCTGTGAGGTCGAAAAGGAGATAATTAATAGTGCGATGAATATATACAACGGAGACCTGAATACGGTTTCCGAGAAGCTGGGCATCAGTCTTTCAGACCTAAAGGAGAAGATAAAAGTTTATGGCAGATAATCCGCAGGACAGAAGGGAATCTGCAAGGGTTCCTATTGAGATTCCGGTAAGTTATACTCACACCAATACGTTTTTTTATGATTATGTCAACAACATATCACTCGGCGGGACATTTATCAGAACGTCCGCATTTCTTCCGGTGGGGACGAGGTTCAGGTTTATCATAAAACTCCCCCAGAGTGATTCCGATATTACGCTGAATGCAGAGGTAGTATGGGTGAGAGAGAAAGAAGAGGTCTCCGGGAATACGACCCTTCCGCAGGGGATGGGCATCAGGTTTATTTTCGAATCAGAGGAAGAACAGCGGGAATTCAGCGAGCGGATAGAGAAGCTTATGAGAAAACAGCTGGGTGATAAGCTTGCCTCGAAGCTTCTAAAGAAAAAGCAGTAATATCCTCTGACATTATTTACATATCGGCGGGCTTCATCTTTATTTTTATTTCGGTGAGTATTATATTTTAGTATAACTCCCTCGGCAAGGAGATTTATATGAAAAGAAGGATTTATCTCTTTTTAGTGGTTTTACTGGTTTTCACAATAATGTCTTCATTCAAGACGCTCAAGGAGGCATATCAGGAAGAGGGTATGGATGTATTCGGGGAGACACACTGGTTAGGCGCCGATATGCCGGTGAAATATTCCATAAATGAACTCGGGTCGGCAGATATTGCGGGGGACAGCGAATTTACCGCCATCAATAATGCCTTCAGCTCTTGGACGGGCGTAAACTGCGGGACATATACAGTGGACCTGAAGGTAAATTATCTCGGGAAGACAACAGAGAGGGTTGGATATTTTGACGGAAAGAATACAATAGATTTTGTGGAAAACAAGAGTGAATGGCCCCCGGAGGCAGGTGCACAGGCGATAGCCTTCACAGTCCCCTCAATTAGGGAAGATGGTATCATTATAGAAGCAGATATGAGGTTCAACGGCGTAAATTATACATGGAGTACTTCGGGGAGTTATAACAGGATGGATGTAGAGACGATCGCCCTTCACGAACTGGGGCACTTTTTCGGACTTGCCGACCTTTACGACAACTACTCCTGTTATACGATTCAGGCGGTGATGTGCGGGTATGGCGGCGGAGGAACCAAGAGGACGCTCAAGCAGGACGACAAGGACGGTATCTGCTACCTTTACAACCCGGACAAATATTACGAATGCAGCAGAATATCAGATTGCAAAAACGGCTTCGTATGTAAACCCTATGTAAACCTTGAAGGTAAGACGACAACTTATTGTCTGGAGCCATATTGTATCCCGCAGAGCACGAATGACCCGTACTGTGATAATCCGCTCAGCACCAAGGCTGTGGATGCAGGTATGAAATGCGGTGATATCAACAATACTCCGCTCAATACCGGAGATGATATATTCTGCAAGAACAATATGTGTCTTTCCTCCGGTGTCTGTTCCGGTGTCTGTGTTACAGACGGTGACTGTCCTCAGAATATGAAGTGTGAGACCATAACAGTTAGTCTGGACGAAACCACGAATGCCACTCTGAAGGCCTGCAACACACCTTTGGGATGCAGGAGCAATAAGGGTTGTCCGTCCGGTAAGGCCTGTACTGTTTTCAGGGCCGGTTCTGCCCTTGTGAGTGTGTGTAACGATTACATAGGGACAAAGGATGTCGGAGAGTCCTGCTCATCAAACACGGAATGCAGGACAGGAGTATGTTACAGCAATTACTGTTCCGCTTTCTGTTCGATCAACAATGACTGCACTTCCTTCGGTGCCGAATATACCTGCACAAAGAATATACCCGTAACATACGATGGCCTGACAGATAACTTTTCTCTCTGTACACGTACGAATATTGTTCCTGATGCAGGTGTAGATATCCTTCCCGATGCCGCTGCAGATATAAATATCCTTCCCGATGTTTCGTCAGATACATCTTTTACGGATGTATTACCGGATGCCGGTTCTGAGTTAACGGATTTAGTGGTTGCTGATGTTTACAAAGATACGGGTACTGCAGACACGTCAAATATTACTGACGTTGTTTCTTCAAAGGATATTCTTAAAGTCGACACATCCGGGGAATGCAGATGCGATGAGACATACGGCTGTGACCCGGACTGCGAATGCGACCCCGATTGCTCGGAAATACCGGTTGAAAACGCCGGAGGCTGCGGCTGCAGTCTGATTAACTGATATCCGGAAGAGATGAGATTAAGGTTTTGCCCGATCTGTTATCGGTAATCGGTAATTAAAGGGCAATTTTCCTGATTTTAGGAACAATTAATTTATTGAACAGCAGCAGAACAATAATGTATTCGACAGCCAGAAATCCCGCCGCACTTTTATACAACGGTCTGAGTGTCCCTGAGAGATAGTCCTGAATCGTGCCGGTAAATATTACACGTTTGTAGAGAAATACTAAGAGAAAGAATGTAAGGACCGAGAAGAAGACCATCCTGAGATAAATGCTATGTCTCTTCCCGTCGTTCAGGTTCTTCTCGGTAACCTTGATAATAAGATAAAAGAAGAGATAATAGAGCGCAACGAAGAGAAGAGTGACATAAAGACGGTACGGATATATCTTTATTATCAGGTCCGGCAGGAAATACATAAAGACATACCCCTGATAGAAGACGTGCATAAATATCGCCTGCGGTAAAAAGATTATTGTGTAAAATATTACATACGCATAGAGTGGCAGATTCAGCCTGTGAAAATCCGACCGGTGTGAGGAGTTTGCCGCAAGGGTCGCTGTAATATATGTCAGAAGGAGGATAAGTAACAGGTTCATATTACAGGTTACATAAGAAGGTACTTTGCGAGTACATAAAGTGCATAACCGAGAATACCTGCCAGAATGACAAAGAAGGATATCCTGAATATCAGCGCAATACGTCCGGGGTCGGTCTCTTTTAGTCTGAGGGATGAAAACTCGCTTATGTTCTTTTCGTCTTCACCGGTGGCCTCTGTCTCGAAAGGGCCCTTCTGGGCAATATTCTTGTAATCCAGCCGGTAATATTTGCCTTTGATTCCCGCGTCTTTCTGCTTTGATATTACAACTGTCGGGCCGAGGATCTTCCTGATGAAGGACCTTATGGTCTCCCTCGACTCTGCATAGATAAGGTCGAACTCCACCCCTATTCCGGGGAGCTGACCCTCTCCGGCATTTACTATTCTTACGACTTTACCTACAATCTTGAGCGGCGGCAGTTTTGAGTATCCGGGAAGGACGAATGAGATATATATGCGGCTTCCGATTTCGGGCGGCGGGCTGATGTTCAGGAATATTCCGTTCTGGGATATGTCTGTGGCCGTGCATCTGCCGGTATTCTCCCCGAGTTTGTATTCGACATCTATCGAAGCCGGGGCTCTTCTGTGATGTCTCTTTTCATTTCCTAACATAGCCGTTATTAAAACACAGAATCATTGATATGGCAAATTTTTGACAAGAGCTCTATCCGGGGGTTTTTCTCTTTTTTGGTTTGCTCTTCTTTTCAGGAATTTCAACGGGTACGAACGAGTAGTCACCGCTTACCCTGAGGGTACGGCAGTATTCAAGTGCGGAGTTGTAATCTTCAAACTTTTTTTCATCTGATATTCTTACGAGAGCGGCCTCTCTCGGGAAGAGCGAGTGTATCTGTGAATAGGTTACTTTTCCGATTAGATACATAGGCTCACCTCCTGAAAAAGAAACAAGTAAACGACTATTTTGATTTTGTAAATGCAAAATTCATATTGTGTTGTTCCAAAATAGAAATGTTACATTATCTGCAAAGTAGAAATGTTACATTTAATAGGTTTGGATATAAAGAAAAGTTAGGGATTAAAGTGGAATTACAGGGAAAAGTATATGTTTCCCTATGGGGGGTAATAGGG
>DYEF01000028.1 GCA_020725805.1 Bdellovibrio sp. | reverse complement strand
GCTTTGTGGTGTCATAACCATAAGAGGTTTTGTACCTGTATGCGGCTTTGGGGCCTCAAATAAAAAACCTGAGGCAAATAGACCTCGAATAGATGGGTGAGAACCCTTATGGCTTTGGAATATGGGATATGAACAAATTATTCCAATTTGATTATGGATAGAAACGATTTTTCTCTTGACAACCCACTTTCATAGATGACACCTTTTTAACACCTTTTTTACTGATCGGCGATATTATCCGAATCCGGCAGACCGGACACATCGGTTCCCGTATCATATCCTGCATCGCACATCCAGTCAAAGCAGTCGGAACAGGCGCATATCCACCTGCAATTAATACATTCGCAGTTTACTTTTAAACGTTTTGATATCCGAACTTTCATAACCTACCTCACAGCCGTCCAGAATGAAAATCAGCCAGATAAATATTAATTCCTTTTTCACCCTTTCCTCCTTGAGCTAAAGCCAATAAATCACCTGACGGTTTATTGTAAAACACCTGTCCTGAAATGTCAAAGCAGCCGATTTGTCTACGTCTTATCTACACGGACATTTTAGAATTTACGTAAAACCTAAAAAATGAGTTTAATTCTGTCCCGCAATTATATCGTTCTGTTCGAATTTCTTCGGAGTCGTAATGACAACACGTTTGTAAATATACTGTTCGTCATTTATTCTGACGAAAATGTAAATATTGTTAAATCCCTCTTTCAACGGCACACTGGCCTTGATATTCTCGATCTGATTCTTTGACTGGGAGTTTTTCAGATAAAATGCCTTATTCTCATTTGACCTGATATAGATATCCTCCCCGCCCTTGAGATTAAAGACAGAGAAAACAATCTCAGCGCTCTTGCTGTCAACCACCTCCTGTTCGGGGGCAGAGACCACATTAATTACGGGCAGGTCAACCACACCTCTTAAGTACTCGGCAATCGGTTTCATAAACGGCAGTTTCAGAGTCACCGAACTCTCTTCATAGAAGACGTCATCGGTAACAAAGAGCTTGAATTTGAGGTCCGATTCGGGTTTTTCCCTGAGTGAAAACTGCATCTCGCACTCGGTCTTTTCTCCCTTTTTGAGAGATGCAACCGTACACATTCCGTTTTTCAGATATACTGCCTTTCCGGACTGATTCTGCAAAGAGATTCTTGCGTTCTGTGCCTCGCCCTCACCTGCATTCTTCAGTTCGGCCTTAACCGTTACTGTCTCTCCCTTCTCGATCTTTCCGTTGTTGTTGGAATTTTCACCGCTATCCCTGATACTGTACGAAAAGACATATCTCGGCTGTGGAAGGCTATCTACCTTAAGGACCTTTTCAAAATTCTTCTCCAGATATTTACCGCCCGAAAGGAGCCTTACCCTGTACGGAATTGCAACCTTGGGAAATGATTTCGAAAATTTTACCAGTACGTCGTACTCCTTTTGTCCGCCCGGCGGGATATACCCCCAGAATATCTCCTTACCGTTCAGAACAGGGTCGTGGGACTCAATAATTCCGCTTAGTCTATAAAGAGGCTTGTCGGATTTGTTTTTCAGTCTGAAAGTGAGAAAATAATCGTTACCTGCCCTGAGAATATCACTGCTCACATCTTCCGTCTTTTCGATAGCCTTATCATCCTTCTTCGATTCCTTTTTTGAACCTTCCTTGGTGTTTTTATATACAATAAGTTTGTATTTAACACCTATTTCGACATCCGGATTTCCTGCCGGGCCATCAGAAAAATCTATCCCTCTGGCTTTTAGTATATCAAAGAATTTCTTGCTCTCGGCGGTATAATGCTTTTCCCTGAGCTTTTTTGCAGTCTCAACAAGTTCCATCCTGCCCGCCCCTCTGGAATTAATAAGAACCTCCTTTGCAAACTTCATCTCGAAATCTTCCTTTATATCCTTCCCGTAGGGGTCATCCTCTTCCTCATCATCATCGAGCCCCTTTTCGAGAACAAACGGAAGAATCACGAACGGCTTATCCTCCGGAGGTCTTGAACTCTCCAGATGTTTCTCGAGCTTCATTTCGGACGAATATCTCGGGAAGTAGTACATATTCATAGACTGTTTCTGAACTACCTGCGGAACGAGATAGACATCCGGAGTAATTCCGACTGACTGAATCGAGACATTCCCCGGTGTCATATATTCGGCAATCGTGAGCTTCAGACAGTCCTTTACAGGCTGGGTCAGTTTGAATTCCCTGAGATTCTCCTGTTCGTCCTGAGAGGCAGCTCTGTCATACAGAATCTGAACAGAACCTTTCCCGAAAGAGGTCTGTCCAATAATTATTGCCCTGTTGTTATCCTTGAGTGCTCCTGCCACAATCTCCGAGGCAGAGGCAGAGCCCCTGTTTATCAGAACGGCCATAGGGAGGTCGATATCGCTCTTGTCTTCATACGCCTTCTTCTCATCCTCCTTTTCACCGTCCTTTGCCCGCGTTGTCACAATGAGACCGCTTTTCAGAAACATATCCGATATCCTGACAGATGCGTCAAGGAGTCCGCCCGGATTATTCCTGAGGTCAATAATCAGACCGGAGAGCTGACCTCTGGCCTCATCTTTCAGGTCGTTATAGGCCTTCTTCACGTCCTGATATGTCTCATCACTGAAACCGTTAATCTTTATATAAGCGACTTTCTTTGCCTTCTTTTCATCGGACAGCAGGAGCTTATCCACACTCCTCGTCTTTATTTCCTCCCTGATGAGAACCATTTTCTTCGGTTCTGTCCACTCATCTCTCATAACATAAATTGTAACCTTGGTCCCCGGTTCTCCTCTCAGGCGGTTAACGGCCTGGTCAAGGGTCATATTAACAGCCGATTCATCGTCTATTCTGATTATCCTGTCTCCCGACTTTATTCCAGCCTTGAACGCCGGAGTTCCCTTAATCGGTGAAACAACGGTAACATAACCGTTCTTGGACTGAATGATTATTCCGAGTCCGCCGAATTTACCTACTGTCGAAATCCTGAGTTCGTTGCACTGACTCGCATTCAGGAAATTGCTGTGCGGGTCCAGTTCGGAAAGCATCTCGTTTATGGCACTGAATTCGACCTCATATAATTTCTTCCTGTCCGTTGCATTTGTATCGACAAAATCGAAGACCCACTTCAGAAGCAACGTATTCTCCCATATCACAGTTGGTTTCTTCTCGAGTCGCTTTGTAACATGTTTGTCTCCCATTGTAAGGTCTATCTCCAGTGTCTCTTCGTTGAACCTTATTATCAGTTCGGGGACTGCCTTTTCAATACCCCTTAGGGCCGCCTTAAACATTTCAAACGGATTTACTCTCTTCTGGTCTACATAATTTTCCACTATGTGAAGCGTGGTCCAGTTGAAATATCTCATCTCTTTAAGAGAATAACTTTCACCTTCATCTCCCAGAATCCCCAGCAGATTTGCAAACGCAATATTTGCCAGAAGAACAGATACTGCCACCAGCATTATCTTTTTCATATTTCGTACTCCTTCATAATTCTTATTACCTTATCCCTGTTTCTTCCTGCCGAAAGAAAGTGTGCCCGCACAATCGCCCTTATATCCTCAACCGCATTCTCGACCTTCTCGTTTACTACGATATAATCATAGTTGAGGGCGTCCCTGAGTTCCTCACGACCGTTCTTTATCCTCTTCATCCTCTCCTCCTGCGATTCCCTGCCTCTGATATCGAGTCTCTTTATAAGTTCGTTTAATGAGGGAGGTAAAAGGAATATCAGTATAGCATCCGAAAACATCTTTTTTACATTCAGTCCCCCCTTGGTATCTATGACAAGGATTACATTCTTCCCGTCTTTTATTTTTTCCAGCACATACTTCTTCGGAGTCCCGTAATAATGAGAGTGCACCTCCTGATACTCAAGAAAGCTGTCCTGCTGTATCATTCTGTCAAATTCATCCTGTGACACAAAGAAGTAATCAACTCCTTCTTTCTCTCCTATGTGTCTGGTCCTGGTGGTTACCGAAACAGACCTTACGAAAGTCCTGTCAGTTTTCAAGAGATGATTCGTCACTGTTGTCTTACCTGCTCCCGATACAGCAGAAAGAACTACCAGACTGCCTTTGTAAGATGACTGCATAATTCTTATCTTCTCCCGTACACTTAAAAACACTCCTCAGTACACATTTATTCCCATATATATTCTCACTCGATATTCTGTACCTGTTCTCTCAGCTTCTCTATCATATCCTTACCTGAAATAACGAGCCGCTTTATCTCAATCATTGTGGACTTGGAACCTATTGTATTAAACTCCCTCAGTATTTCCTGACACAGAAAATCAAGCCTTCTCCCTATCTGTCCCCCTTCCTTTATCAGCGATTCAAACTGTTTAATATGGCTCGAGAGCCTATCCAGTTCCTCCGAAATATCCATTCTGTTTGCAAAGAAGAGTATCTCTTCCTCGAACCGGTTGTCGTTTTGCCTGATATCCGCCACAAGTTCCGATATCTTATTTCTGAGATTCTGCCTGATGAGATCATTCTGTTTACCTGCAAACCCTGATATACCACTGCAGATCTGTTTCAGACTTTTGATATCCTGAACAAGAAATCTTTTGAGCACACTCCCCTCTTTTGCCCTCATCCTTCCGACAGTCGCGCATACATTTGCAATAGAGACGAGGATATTTTTGACAGCTCTTAATACCGCCTTTTCATCGATATCTGTATATACAATATCCCTTATCTGCAAAAGAGATGAAAAGTCAGCCTTTCCCTTGCCTATCGAAGAGAGTTCATTGAGGATATTGATATAGTGAAGAGCGTACGACCTGTTCAGCCGCGGAATCAGTACGGACCTCTCCATATTCTTATGGGAAATCGTCAATTCTATACTTCCCCTTACAAAATGTGATTTGACAACATTCCTGAATTCGTTTTCGTAGGGATATAATTCCTGAGGAATCTTTATGTTTATATCCAGATATTTTCCGTTCAGTGAACGAATCTCTGTCATATATCCGTCTCTGGTGATTTCAAAACCATAACCCGTCATACTCAAAACCGGCATATCTTACCCTCTCTGACTTCTGATAAATTCATTTCGTTCGTTTCTCAAAAGTTCCCTTATCTCCTTGCCTGCATAATCGGGGTATGTCCAATCAAGAGGTCTGAATTCCTTACCTTTGTAAATTAAGGTCAGGTCGGCATAAATACCGTCTTTAAGATAGATCCTGTGTGTATAATTCTTGGTAGTCGCAAGAACAAAATTTTCCGCCGATAAGAATCCCGGGTCCAGATTGAATCTCCTTTTGCCGTTTTCTGAAAATTTAGACTCCATTCCGTTTGTCTTTGTTTTGATATCGGCAAGCATATCCCTTGGGAATAACCTCTCTGCCCGCCAGAATCTTCTCATTATCGGAGTTCCCAGTTCTTCATTGTAGTAATCCGATTTGTCGAAACTGCCGGAATAGCCGAGTATTCTGCCTCTGCCAAACTCCTTTCCGAGTTCACTGACAGCAGCCTCCAGCATATCATCTCTGCAATAGAGGATACTTACAATCAGCAAAACATCAGGTGGTCTTTTTATCTCTCCCATAGAGAATTCCTTTTACCATATCGCACGATAAAATCAATTTTTAATTCCGGAAGTAAATAATAATAAACTTACGGTTTGCTGCAGACATTATTTGCAGTCCCCGCTGCAGCAATCTGTGAATTCAATGCCTCCTGCATCTTCAGGTCCTTGATATCATAGACCTTGACAGAAACGGTATCAACCGAAGGATTTAATAACGAAACCCCTGCAAATTCCACATCCGACAGAAATGACTTGACACAACTGGCATTTTCAATCTGAAGGTCGGTATTGAGTTTGACGGCAAGAACATCCAGATTATTGTTATATCTCATAGGAGATACAAAAAAGACAGAGTTTTTAAACGTCATATCAATAACCTCTTCAACATCTGAGCTTCTTACCGATTTCATCAGACTTACTTTGAGATTCTGGTCTATAACCGATATAAGGGCGCCCGATACAGTTGACGTATCTTTCCTGAACAATGCAAGACCACCCACCAGATTTGCCGGCCCGTTCTTGCCGATGACCTGTGAAGTTCTGAAAGACAACCCCGCAGAATTACCCAAAACATCTTTTCCTGAAAGTACAACACTATTGATAATTTTCTTTGAACTGAAATCATACAAAATGCCAAGGGCATTCAGGTTAAATCCTCTGACTCCGGCCTCACCAAACACAAAAACCTGTTCATTATTTACAACGCCCATAAAAGGATTCAAAGTCACACCATACAGATCAATCTGTGAAGATATTTTATGAAATTGTATCAGTTCTCCCTGATATGAAAGTTTCACAACAAAGGCACTTTTACGGTCACTGCCCTTATCATAAACACCTGTAAGATACAACGAGTTGTCATAGGTAGGCAAGGTCATAAGATCTGACTGGAAATACCCCAAAATTTTTCATAAATCCTCCGCAAAACTAAATCTTAGCTGGTTTTTATTCACTTTTTTCTCTTTACTAAGCATCTGCTTTATCCTTTTCATAATGATTTTAAGCACTTCAGATAATCCGTC
>DYEF01000027.1 GCA_020725805.1 Bdellovibrio sp. | reverse complement strand
TCAGGATACTTTGCCTTTATCTCCTTTAATAGTTCAGAATTGCTGTCACATACATATCTGAGCCTTCCGAGTTCATACATATTTCTGACAATATTCTTCCCCCAGTAACCTGAACCAATAACGGCTATGTCTCTGTTCATATATCTCCTTATGTGAAATAACTTTTAATTTTATACGAAATAACTCTAAACAAGAATTTAGGACTAGTTATAAAATTTCTATAAAATAATCTTTTTGGTTCTTGTAAAAACCTAAAAAGCCACTCAAATCCGTTATTTCTTATCCACTTTGGAGCCAAAACAACATTTCCCACGTAATAATCAAATACGGCTCCGACAGGAGCTATCAATTTTACATTCAGTTTATCTTTATTCAGGAATGCCCATTTCTCTTGTTTTGGTGCTGTCATTCCTATCCACAACACGTCAGCTTTAGATTCATTTATTCTATCTAACATAATTTCTATTTCATTATAATTAAATTCATCTTTAAAAGGTGGCGCAAACACACCAGCGACTTTTATATTAGGAAAATCATATGACATTTTTGTAATAATTTTATTCAAAGTATTTTCGTTACTTCCCAAAAAAAAATATGAAAATTTTTGTTCTTTATATGTATTCAAATAATGACTTAAGTTAATAAATATATCATAACCGCTTATTCGTCTAATAATTTTTCCACTTAATATTCTAGACGCTAAAACAATTCCGATACCATCAGGAAACACAAAATCAGCGTTTTTTACTGCATTATAAAAAATTTCATCCTTAAGAGAAACCTCGAAAGAATGAGGATTTAATTGAACAAAATATAATGCTCTGGATGTATTATTTAGTATATACTTGTTAACTAACTCAGTAATCCACCTATTAAGATCACCATCAAAAACATTAAAATTTAATATCTTCTCACTCATATTATTAATCTAATTTATGAAGACAGCTTATAATAGTTTCAATATCCATATCTGTCAACTCTGGATAGTTACCACAATAAAAACCACAATAATGAATAAAATCTGTACTTGGTAAATCAACATTTATGTTAATGTATTTTTTAAAAAATGGCTGTCTTTGGATATTTCCGGCAATCACTGGTCTAATTTCTATTCCTGCTCCGGAAAATCGATATAAATATTTATCCCTAAGTTCTTTACTTTTGCAAACAATTACAGTTGCAAAAGGGGAAAGCTTAGATATATGTTCGTGAGAAATAAGTATTAGATCGCTGTTTTTCTCTATTACCGCTTCTATTAATTGATAATTTTGATTCCTCTTCTCAATATTCTGCGATAAATATTTTAATTGCGTTAAGCCTAAAAATCCTGTTATTTCGGTTGGTCTCATATTAAAAGCTAAATCGTAAAATGTATATTTAGCTTCAAACTCACTTAAAATATTATGTGCTTTTCTTAATCTGATTTGTTTATCATGTCTTAGATTACGATCCCAGCCATTAGCTCTTACAATAATTAACATATCATACAACTCTTCATCATCAGTTGATACCATTCCCCCTTCAATAGTGGACATATGGTGAGCAACAAAAAACGAAAACGTTGAAGCTAATCCAAAATTACCGGTTTTAGTCCCATACAACTCTGTACCTAATGACTCACAATTATCCTCGATCAGTATTATTCCCCTCTCATTGCAAATTTCTTTAATATTTAACAAATCGCCAGCAAAACCAAGGGCATTTGTTATAAACAAAACTCTTAGTTTATACTTTTCCAATGTCGCTAGTAAATTATTACTCATTACATTTAATGTATTTACAGAACAATCAACAGGTATTGGATTCAAACCAATTTGTATAATAGGCATAACGTTTGTAGCCCAAGTAAGTGCAGAAAACCCTACATTATCTCCTTCCTTTATCCTTCCTAAATTTTTTAACGATTGAAGCAGAGCAAGATTTGCACTAGCTCCACTATTGAATAAGACTGAATACCTTCTACCTTGAAATCTTGAAAACCCCTGTTCAAACTCTAAACACTTTTCTCCCATACTAAACTTACTCGTTTTTCTAATAAATTCAATTAGTTCTTCTTTGGTTTCATACTCATTGATAAAAGTAAATTTCATTAATGGAATCATATATTAACTCCTAAATAAATTTCTTAAACTTACTTGAACATTATAAGGTAAAAAAGAAAAGATTTTTGACCGCAAAATACTCAATTCATAAAGAATTTGTTCTCTTACTGAGAGAACAGGACGATTAGAACAATAGCTAATTTTATTTTTCTTAAAATATTTAATTATCTTTCTATTCCACTTACCTCTTATCACACCGTTAACAACAGGTATTAAATCATCATCTACAGAATAAAATTCGTTATAATTTTTAGACCTTAAAGAGCCTTTTATTTCAAAATCCCACGCTGATTCTTTTTCGTCCAGCAAATTCGATAAAACTTCTTTTTTAAATAAGCTTGATATAGTCGAAACTCTATACATTGTACGTGCTGGAATAATTCCAATATTATTGCAAATCAATTTTTTTGGTCTCGGATATCTAAATAAATGTAAGTAATCTACATCATTATCAATTGCCCAGTTGACAACTTGCACAACTTGATCGTTTTTAACGGTATCTACTATAAAGAAATCGTCAAGAAGAATAAATACATATTTACTTTTTATTTTTTTTAATGAATAAGCCAAATTATCAGACCATGAAATATCTTCGCCTACATTAATTATTCCAATTTTTGCCAAATCTGGTTTTAGATAATTAGTCATCAAATATACTTTATATGGACAATTACTCCAATTTTTATCAAACAAGAAAAAATATGGTTCCCACATATCTTGATATTTATCACAGGAAACAATAAGTATTGAAATATTTTCAGTATAGCACATGTTTCTACATAATTTTAACACTTACATTACAAAATATTTTAGATTTATCGTTCATATTAATATAAATTAACATTGGTATTATCATTTTAATAAATAAATTTTGCAAAACCTATTTTGCTATTGATTCATATATATTATTAATTATTTTAGCGTTTTTTTCCCATGTAAACAATTCAGATCTCTTTTTAGCACCAATAGACAACCTAAGCAATAAATCTTTATTATTAGATAGTTCAATTAATATTTCACTAAATTTTCTTATACTTGTATTACTATCAATAACAGAAATTTTAACTCCACAGCTCTCATCTATAACATCTCCCATACCATATATATCATGACATACTACAGGAACACCAAATGTAAGTGCTTCCATAATCACCGATGGTGTACTATCCTGAAGACTTGTAAAAAACAAAATATCACACCTAGCAAGCAAATCATGAGTTTTATTATATTCAAGCACACCATAGTTTATACAATTATCGAAAGAAGCATACATATTTATCATCAAATCTACATTTTTCTTAAATTTCTCCTCAACACCAACAATATGAAAATATATATTTCTATTTTTCTTTATAGCCTCCCCAACTGCCCTTATAGCAATTAGTAAGGCTTTTCTTGATAAATACTTTCCTATCCATATAACATTAATTGTTTCATTAATAATCCTTTCAGGTAATTGTTTACGTTCAAAAGTTCCATTTACAGGCACCACAATAGAATCAATACCAAATGTTTTTTTGATTATTTTTTGGTCATATCTAGTACCAGCCAACACAGCATCTGCTCTATTTATTGCATTAATAAACCTTTTATGGTACCGCGATTGAATGTAATTTATTACATTTCTAGTTAATTCATATATCTTCTCTTTATAACTCAATATATCAAGGTAAGATGTTGGAAATTGCTGAAAACCACTAATAGGTCCATGAACATATGGGATATCTCTCAACATCCATAAAAAGCCTGGCTCTCTATATCCTGTTAAATTTAAATGATGTATTATATCAAACTTCTTTCTATGCATGAGATCAATAACATATTTATACACTTTTAATTGCCACTTTCTATAATAATAGTAAAACAACCAGTTCCCCTGTCTTGGAGCTAGAGATCTTCCTTCATCACCGATATCAATGAAATGGAAATTACACCGAGGTTCATTATAATTATTTACATATTCCTCAATTCTACCTTTAAAGCCAGATTCCACAATTACATCCAGCTCATGTATTTTATCCAACTCCTTAACATAATTCCAACCAACAGCCACTTCAGATCCCCAATTGGGAGCACAACCAAATGCTGAAACTAATATTCTCATTATCATCCATCCTTTCAAATAATATATATTTTCTTCCTAAATCAATAACATTAACATCCTTAACGTAGTATCTTACATAAGAGATTAATAACCTAAACAATTATCTTATTCACAATATTCATAAAAATTTCGTAGTTTTTCTCCGGTCTATATTTTTCCTCAAACTCCACTCTTGCATTTTTACCCATTTTAACACAAGCACTTTCATTAAAAATCATCCACTTAATCTTTCTAGCAAGATCTCCTTGCCTTCCCACATTAAAAAGTAGTCCAGTTCTGCCATTCTCAACAATCTCTGCCATAGCACCATGATTCGAAGCAACAACTGGTTTACCACAAGCAAATGCTTCAATTATTGTTAAACCAAAAGTTTCATAACATATTGATGGCATTATCATAAATTTAGCATCCTTCAATATTTTTATTACATCATCTGAACTTTTCCTACCTGTAAATTCTACTATACTTATATTTTCTTTTTTCACATCATTTTCAATCTGACTCCTAAGAGGTCCATCACCTACAATTTTAAAATAGAATTTATTTGGATCATTATGAAGTTCTTTATTTCTAATTAAGATTTTAATAGTCTCTATTAAAAATCTTATACCTTTTTCTTCCGTTAATCGTCCAATAAAAACAGCATAATTACTATTTATATATCTAGGTTCAGGTGGGTTAATTAAAAAATTAGGTTTCACATAAATTTTCTTTTCTGGTATACCCATTTCCACAAATTTTCCTTTCGCAAACTTAGTAAGTGAGATATATGCATCAATTTTATCAATCCAAGTTCTTTTCATCCAATGCCAAAATTGATTTACAGCCACAGGTAAAGTATATAATCTAGATTTCCTATAACAATAATATTTCAACCCATTAACTATCAATTTTAATCTTGGATTAAATAGTAAGTTCAAGCAATCATTCTTCGAAGGAATGCATTCTTCACATATTTTCGAGTTCCTAAATAATAACCCATTAGTGCAGCATATTCTAAAATTATGCAATGTTTGAATTACAGGGATATTTTCTTCTTTGCAAGCAAAATAAGCGGATGGTGATATAAGATACCATATATTATGAAAGTGCACAATATCCGGTCTTTCTCTTCTTATAATTACTTTAATGTCCTTATAAGTCTTTTCTGACCAAATACTTGTGAATGACGATTTAATTTTATCAAGAAAACTTACGATTTCATTATTATGCCTCGTATAGGTAATAACATTTATGCCTCTTCCTCTCAACAAATCTACTTCATTCTTAAAGACAGTATCCTCCCCAGAAGGAGAGTGAGACTGATAAAAATTATGAACAACAAGAATTTTCATTTTAACTTATTTTAACAAATTTGCGAGAATCAAGAAAATTCACTATAAAACCCAATAAAATAAAATTATTAATTTTATTCATATCCATATCTATCAATTTCTAACATAATACGATCCCACTGTTTTTTTTCATCATAAATTTCGCTTAGTTCATTACTGTATTTCAGAGAAGATTCTTGAAGTTTTAACGACTGAAACATTTTAGTAGCAAAAATATGTGGATTTCTTTCTGAAACAATGAAGCCATTTATTCCATCTTTAATTAAATCAGATGCACCACTAACATTTGTACTTACTACAGGCCTGCCAGATACTACTTCCTCTATCATTGCAACAGAAAAACCTTCATAAAATGATCCCACAAGACAAACGTCTGATGCACCGATATACTCAGCAACAAGATTCGAAGGACAATTACCTTTGAATAGCACAATATCATTCATATTAATACGATCAACATAAGTCCTAAGATGTGTATCTTGTTCTCCATCACCACATATTATAATACGGCAATCTCCATATCTATCTTTAAAAGAGGAAACCGCATCAATCAAAAAATCTACACCTTTCACTTTTGCGAGCCTGCCCACATAAATAAAAATAGGTATATCCATAGGCAAATTGTGCTTCTGACGCATGGATTTTTTATCCCTAGGATAAAAAATTTGTACATTAATCATTGTAGGTTGTTGCCTAATTTTTTTATTAAAACCGTATTTTTCTAACTCCAAACTATACCTGTTAATTTCTTCCTTAGAAGCTGCAGCAAAAATAATCGATGCTCTATTTAAAGAAGCTGCATGTATTTTCTTAAAAAAAGGAAAAATAAGTTTGCCTATTAATCGATGGCGGGTGAAAAAATCTGAATATCTTAGACCAGGGGCATAATAATAAATTCTTTTTTTACCTGTTAAGAATGAAAATATCCATAAAATAAATGTATTCCCAGTAAAAATCGAACATGTAGTATAATTATTTCCAAATATTTTTTTTCTATTTATATAAACACTTATTGCAAAGTATAAATCACGAAAACCAAGTGGTACCCTCTCAAGTACTTTATTTCTGCACACAGGGAAAAACCAGATATGTTCTTTGTTTTTTATAATTTTGTTCCATTTACCAATTTCTAATTTTTTTGAATCTCCTACCCCAATATACATAAATTTGTTCCCACAGGTACGAATAGCTGATTGAGATACACTTGTTCCTCCTGAACCAGAAGTCTCAACAGAAAAATCCAATGAATCTATATAGAAAATCTTGGAAATCAATTTCTCCTTTAAATCAAGCAAGAATTATTATATACTATATAATCAACAAACCTCATTATTTCCTTATATTAAAATTACTATATTCTTATTGGCTCAATATATAGAACATTCTAATTTAAATTAAACAACCTACTTTTCTAATAATATCTAACACCAAAATATCCTTTATTTTTTGTACTTAACATTTAAATATCCTATAAGAAAAAAAATTGCACTAAAATTTGGATCAAAAAAACCTCCCGTAAAAACTACAAACGAAATTGTTATGATAAATACTATTACATAAAGATGGTTAAAATGAGACTCAAACATAAATTTTAAAAATATAATAATGTAGAAAAAGAAGAAAACTAATCCGACAATTCCAAAATTTAATAATAAATCAAAAATTTCACTATGTGTCCCAACGTATATTCCTAATCTTTTAAACATAATTTGGCTAGAGCTGCCATACCCTTCCCCGAATAAAATATCTACAAAGGAATCAACATTCATTATATAATCAATACTTTCCATCCAAAAAAAGCTTCTTCCAGAGCCCGTTCCTCCTTTTCTTATGTCAGCTTCTTCAAACCTCATCTCAATTGCTTGATCGAAAGAATATTTTTTTATAAAATACCACCCGACAATAACAATTACAATAATTAAAAAAAGTAATATTAGTTTCTTCAAAACATCTTTAACCTTACTAAGAGACAAAATAATAACAAATAAGCTTGAAAGAGATATAGCTATTATGCCTGTTCTTCTCATCATAGCTAAAGATAAGATAATACAAAATAGTAAATTTATTATTTTCCAATTGCTGATATTCTGCAAATTCCCAATAAATATTATAGGGAAAATTGATGCAATATTTGCGGATGGTCCAGCTGGTTGTCCGGTTATTCCAGCTAAAGCAAAATCTATGCCTTCGTAAGAAGGAACATCCATATAATATCCGACAATTAGCGAAATAAAAACAGTCAATGCAATCATATAATAAGCAGATTTAACAAACTTATCTCCAATTATATTACTTGAAAACAAAACTTTTGAATTTATATAAACCACAGTAATAAAAAGCACCTTTAGTCCAAAAACAAAATCTTTATAAGGAGATATATGAACCCAAGAGAAAAGAAATATATAGGCACTAAAAATCAACAATAGTTTTGACATCGAGTCTAACTTAATCTTATGTCTTAAATATAAACCAGATAATAGCATAAGTATAATAAGCACGCCCCTAATGATTTGACTAAATCCCAATCTTGCGTAATCATCACTTCCTATTTCAAAAATGTGATTAATAATATCAATCAATGGACCAAGATGTACTGAAATAAACAGAGGTAAAACGAGTAATAATTTACTGATTATTTTCCACATATATCTAAAAGATATTGATTTAAGCTGCTCCCAATGGAATCCCACTCATATTTTTTGATTAAATTATAATCAATAATTCTCTCTCTATTATTCATATAAAATTTAATTCTATTATTAATTTGTAAGATTTCATTACCAGGGATTGCCTTTTCATAACCAATTTCTTCCAAAATTTTGTTTGAATCAGAACTTTTAGGAGCTATAACAAGTACATTTCTATTCAAAGCAATACATTCGAATATTTTTCCGGTAATAATGGTATCCTGAAAGAGATTACTTTCCTTATTTGAATTAATTATTACAACAACTCCCATTGCCTCAAATAATGCTCGTAAAACTTCATTCCTATGTCTATTTCCAAAACACCTAATATTACCAGAAATTCCGTAAATTTTTCCTTTGTTTTTTACATATTCTACCTGACTACCATAGAAATCAAAAATGATATCTATTCCTTCTTCTTTTAGTAATTTTATAGAACGAAACAGAGGATCAATAGTTCTTAGATCTTTATAAAATGTCCCAGCATATACTAGATTATTGGTGATTTCAGATCTCTTCTCTGTAATAATATTCTCTATATCTTTTTTATTAAAACCATTTGTTATTAAATAACATTTATCATTATATCTACTTAATATTTGCACCATAGATGGTGATACAGCAAATATACCAGATGCATTCTTCAATATTTTTGATTCAATATGACTAAAAAGCGTATATCTATTATGTGGATTCCCATTCCATAGATCTCTGTAATCCAGCATATATTTAAATTCAGGGTTAATATATTTTTTTATCAGATAAGCTGCTATAAAAGATACAAACGGGCCACCAGAACAGATTGCAAAATTTATATTCATTGCATATTTTTTATAGTAATTCAAAATATCATACAACCATCCTGTTTCCGGCTCAAAACCTATTGTTCTCGACAATTTTGATAAACCTCTTGACAAATATTCAAGTGCTTTATTTTCTTTCTCAATACCAGATAACAATTTCGTAATAAAACTTGTTCTTATTATATTCAAATTCTCAATATTTATTTTATCATCTATATTATGAAAATATTTTTCATCAGGAGAAAGAAGAGTTACATTCCAGTTATGTTTTATCAATTGCCTTATCATATTCTCAATTCTTATCGACGCCACAGTTCTAATAAAAGGAGAATAATATGAGATAAACAATATTTCTCTTTTCATTTATTACCCTTTAAATATTTTATTAAACAAGCAATATGTTACTATCTTACATAATAATTCTGATTTTTTTGTCACAAAATAATTATATCTTCTTTCAATTAAATTCATTTCTTTATTATCAAAGATATCCCCATATCCGTAAATTATATCAATAATATTGCTCTTATTGTTTATAAAAAACGAATAATCACCAACTCTGAAATTAATTTTATTTTTCCTTTTGAACACATCAGAGTTATATTTTTTATATAGCATATTTTTCAATAAATATTTTGTCTCTCCATCACTACTAATTCCATATTTTGAAAAATCATATAAATACTCTTCAAACATATTTCTACTCAGATAAGGAACCCTGCTTTCTACGGAATTTGCCATGGAATTCCTATCCTCATAATGCAACAATACCGGTAGCTGAGCATAAGTAAACTGATCAATTATCAAATCATTTATTGAATCATAATTAAGTTTCATTCTCGACATATCTAATGGATTTTTATACTCATTTTTTATTATTTTAAGCTTTTTATTAAAATAAATATTCCAGAAGTATCTCGGTATTTTACTTTTTATTAGTCCTGAAATAATTTCTCTTTTATTCCCTACTAGTAGACTTTTTGGGAAATATTTATAATAATAAAAATACCTATATATATCGTAACCACAAAATAATTCATCCGCTCCCTGACCATCAAGTAATACCTTAACTCCCATTTCACTTGCTTTTTCAAATAATCTATATTGAGCAAGTATACTCAGTGAATTGAATGGGCTTTCCTGAAAACATATTACTTTTTCTAATAAATCTACACTAATGTTGGTAAGATAAATCTTATTATTGTGCGTATGTGTTGATTTAACTACATTCTCAATATATTTTTCTTCTGAAATCTCCTTATTTAAATCAATATAACTAAACGACTCAACCGGACCTGATCTGGAAAGTTCAAAAACTATACCGGAAGAATCAATTCCGCCAGAAAGACATGTCCCTACCTTCACATCTGATCTCTTTTGTAATGATATTACCCTTGAAAAATTTTCACTTAATATATTTACAGATTCATCAAACGACAAATTATGATCTCTTTTGAAACATTCTCTAATATCCCAATATTTGTTGTTTTTTATGTGGAAATTGGAAAGATTAATGTTAATAAAAGTGCCCTGTTCTACTTGATAGATATCCTGTAAAAATGTTTTCTCTCCATATCTGGATAGCGACAGCGCAAAAAACTCAACAATGCTCTTATAATTATATTCTATCTTTTCTATAAACATCAATATCGGCTTTATTTCCGATGCAAAAATAAAATAATCATTACCATTATAGTAATATAACGGCTTTATCCCCGCATGGTCTCTGCAAAGATAAAGCAGCCTATTCTTAGTATCCAATAAACTAAACGCATACATCCCATCGAACTTTTTTAAACAATCAATTCCCCATTTTTCATAAGCTGCAAGAATTACTTCTGTATCACTATTTGATTTAAAATTGAAACCATAACTTTTCAATTCATCCTTAATTTCGACATAATTGTATATTTCTCCATTATATATTAAAACATTATCATTCCTTACCATCGGCTGATGCCCATCAACTGATAAATCGATAATTGAAAGCCGTCGATGTGCAAAAATAATATCGCTATTTGTTTTAGCATACTTTCTAACATCCGGCAGATATTCTAAATTTTTATCTGTATCTTTCCCTTTAAAAGATAATAATGTATTATTACCAGTATCAAAAAACATATATCCTTCATCATCGGGTCCCCTATGTCTGATCAATTCTGTACAAGCTATAATTTTATCTATGTTAATCTCTTTTTTGTTTTTATTTATTAAACCAAAAATACCACACATATCAGTAACTTCTCTTAAGAAAATTAAATGTTCCTATTGTAAACAAGTAGAATATTAAAGAGTATGCCACTAAATGTGCTATATATAATCCTGACGCTCCATATTCTCTTAATATATATGTCAGAATGACCATTACAACACCCCAAATAATGTTGTATAATAAAGATATATTTGTCTTCCCACTTGCAATGTAAAATGAAGCAGGTGCTACCTGTATACAATATAGCAATGAAGTAATTAACATAAGATAAAACACACAATTAGAATTTGCAAATTCTTTACCATATAGATACATTATACCATTGGGGAATAATCCCAATACCAATATTAGCGGCAAAACAAGAATTAAAATACTAATAATTCCTGCCTTAATTATCTTTTTAACATCATTTATATTTTTTTCAGCCAATTTATTGGATATTACCGGGATCATTACCTGACTTATAACCGTAGGAATAAAAAAGATTATATTCCTCACTTGTGTTATTGCATTATATAAACCTATCTCACTATATCCATTCTGAGTATTTGCAACAATCACCATACACACCCATGTGATTCCTCCACTAAATAAATTCGATATCAGCATTGGTAAACTAAACGATAATAGTGCTTTATAATAATTATTAAAATTTGAAAATGTAATTTTAATATTCTCTTTCTTACACCTTGAAGTAATAATACCAAAGATAAATAATGAGTTTATTAATATTGATAGTGAAAAGCCAGATATTGCTCCATATAATTTAAAATATTTGCTGAAGATAAATATTACAGGCAATGAAATTACCGAAACAATCATATTTACGATCGATAATTTCTTGAAATCCTCAAATCCTGATAAAATGCCAGTCAAAACACCCAGAAAAATATTTGCCATAAGTAAAAATACGCTTAATAAAAGAGCTTTTTCCAAATGAGGTGCACCAAGCAGATGATAGGAAATTGTTCTTCTAAAAATTATCAGTATTAAACTAATCACAATAGTGCAAGTAGCTGACAACATTAATATTATTCCAATAAAAGAACCTGCCTTTAATTTATCTTTCTCTCTGTATTCAGAAATAAACTTTGAACCCGCTACACCCATACCCATCCCCCCGAATATTCCTAATGTGCCAATTGTACTATTAATCATACCTAATTCACCAAATCCTACCCTACCCAATAAATTTGAAATAATAACAAATGAAAAAAAATTACTCATTCTGCTTACAAAATTAGCAACTGAATTCCAAATTGAACCAAATATTAGATTTTTATATGTTTTATCATTAAAATAGTAATTCTTAACATAAAAGATAAATCTACTTAGCATAAAATCATTTTAACACTTTAATAACCTTTGCAGGCGCACCGGCAATAATTACATTACCTTCCTCAAAACTTTCAGTTACTATACTTCATGCCCCTACTATAGTGTGATCCCCTAATACTATACCTGGTAAAATTACACAATTCATTCCAATCCAACAATTTTTTCCAATTACAACATCTTTTGCTGGTAGATGAATGTCCAAATTATCTATACTATGTTCACTTGTTATAATACCTGTATTTGGACCTATATAAGTACCTTTACCTATATATATTTTTCCTTCATTACACTGAAAATAACACCCGGGTGATTGAAAATTATTTAAATCATCCACATCAAAAATTATGCTATCCGGATTAACAATAGTTGTAGTAAAATTCACCGGCCAGGGGATATGAGAATTAATACGAAGAACTTTTTGGAACAAAATACCCCTAAATACCCATCTCCACCCAACTAATGTCTCTCTAAAGTGTCTACTCTTAAAGATTTTTTTATTAAAAAATATTGAAAACAATATTGAAAGAAGAGGCGTTAAATAAATTATTAATCTTTTTAAATACTTTTTAACTCTTAAAAACATATCAAATAAAAATCATTAAATGCTATCGAAAATACCCTTGACTCGGGCCAGAAACCACTGGAGGGGTCAAAATCATCAAGTGTAAAATGCAAAAACTGTCCTGACTTAAATTTTGGTAAACTTGAAAGGGGAGATAAATATACAGAAGACACACTCTCGCTGTGATATCTTACATCTCCAACTCTGCACTTTACTCTCTTCGGATTAGGCATATTTTATTCTACCATTTGTCAAGCAGTAATTAACAATTGGTTCTACCAGATGTAAAATAGTATTTTACAAATAGTCTCAAACCCTTTTTGTTCTTAATCGCATACTCAAAGGATTCTCTCAATGAGTCTATTGACCTTATAAGTTGTTCTTTTATTTCTCTGCTCCTATCCATATTTCTCCTTTCTCGATTATCTTCCGGGCAAATTCATCCGGAATATCCTTCGCATCGACAAGGTTTCTTTTAGCAAATTTTAATATCTCTTCTTTACCATAGAGCCCTTCGGCATATCTTATGTGTTCCATCCTTCCCTTCCCGAGCACCTGATATAAAATACTCTCTCTGTCTCTTAAAACATCAATCTTATCAAAATCCATAAACCAGAGCAGTCCCCTGAAAAAAGACGGGAGTTTACGAACAAATTCAGTGCATTTTTCTTTTGAGCGACTCATAGATACTTTCAAAACACCTTTTTAAGACTAATTCTCTAAATCTTTTAATCGCTCCCTCAGCTCGTTCTGAATCTTCTCTGCTATCATAGTGCCTTAACATAAGCCTCGTCTATATCCGTCTCAACAGCCATTCCAAGTATGTGTATCTTTATCACCAGTTTTGTCCTATTCTTTCGTTTTACAAATTCACCTTCTATACCTTCAAGAGGTCCGCCGACGACTCTGACCCTTCTGCCCGGGGTCTCGAAATCGGCTTTCTCGAAGAATTCACCGGAGTCAAGTGCACGGCTGATATTCTCGAGCTCTCTTTTTAGCTGCACTTTGTCTTTAGCCTCGATTATACCAGCCACTTTATGAGTCCTGTAAATAAGCGTCTTCGAGATCGAGTCGAAATCATAAAAGAGATACCCCGGGAAGAGCGGCAGCATCGATTCCCTGATATGTTTTCCATATCTCCGCCTCTTCTTATAGAGCGGGAGATAGTACCTGACATTCTTCTCGGAGAGAAAATCAGCCACCACCTTCTCGCACCTTGAGTGTGTATGAATTACTGCCCAGTTATCTACCTCCGGAAGCATATGCCAATACTTACACTCCGTCCCCGTCGGGTTCACCGAAAAACCAAAAAATATAGCACAATATCAACAAGTTAGCCCTAACACGGGGATACTTTATCGGAGGCAAATCTTAATATACCGATTAATCTTAGTCAAGGGAATTTCTGTAATTTTGTTCAGACCGTTTAAACCGTTCAACCCGTTCAAACCTAAATTTATTTATACCATTTGTGAAAAAAGTGATATAAAGGTAGAGTCTATGAAGAGAATTCTTCTTACAGGAGCGGCCGGCTTTATAGGTTTCCACCTGTGTCACAGACTGACAGGCGAAGGTTATCGGGTGACAGGCATTGATGCACTGCTGCAAACTGACGACGTCTGGATAAAAGAAATAAGGCTCAGAAATCTCTCGATGCTCGATAATTTCGAATTTTACAGAGAGAAAGTAAGACTCTCTCTGCTTGAAAAATTCAGGTCAGATACTGAATGTATAATCCATCTGGCGGCGGTCTCAGGTATAGAGCGCTTCGAAAAAGAGAGAAAGTGGGCAGAGAAGCTAACAATTGAGGCAGCCCTCGCCGTTGAAGAGTTCGCACGGAGATATAACATTCCGGTTCTGTTCGCCTCCTCCAGTTCGGTATATGGTAATATAACCGGAAGAAGATTCTCAGAACAGGCCGTAGACCTAAAACCTATTTCGGGATATGCAAAGACAAAACTTCTGACCGAGGATATATTCAGGAAATCCTCTGTCTCCTCGCTGGGACTCAGGTTCTTTACCGTATATGGCGAGTACGGGAGACCGGATATGTCGTATTTCAGGTTTGCAGACCTGATCAGCAAAAACAGAGCAGTACAGATATTCGGTAAAGGGATTAAAAGAGATTTTACATATATAGATGACCTCTCTAATTCGGTCCTGCTGCTTATGAGGAAGAGAAATGAAATATTCAGCAAATACGGTAAAAACCTTATAATAAATATAGGCACTGGGAAGACAGTCCCGATCGAGAAGATTGTACACCTTATTGGAAGATACCTGAGCAAAAGTCCGGTTATTAAATACAGAAGAGGTAAAAAATATGACCTTAAATATACCTGCTGCGACAACAGACTCCTGAGAAGAATCACCGGCTATGCACCCGATACAGAGATTGAAGAGGGCATAGAAAGATTCGTCAGCTGGTTCAGATATGTCCTTCCGTACGAACTCGACCCGGCCTCTCACTCAAGACAGGAAGAGTATCTTTTCTTTGTAAATAGCAGATATAAATCCTGCCCATAAACCGGAACGACCGAAAAACATAAAAAAGTTAAAAAAATACTTGATTTATGCCGAAATAGTGTATTATTATATGATAATGGAGGTGGATGATGAAGAGATTAATAATTTTTGCAATAATATTTAGTATTATCAGTGTATTCTCGCTTTATGCGCAGGAGAAGCAGGGCGAACCCGAGAAGAAGATGTCCGATAAGGAGATGCTCTCCAAAAGTCAGGAAAACCTGAAAAAGATGCGGAATATCTATAAAGATATCCTGAACCTTCTGGATGAGGCGAGAAAAGAGAAGGATGTGGTAAAGATCAATTGTATAAATGAGAATCTTACTGCCATCAAGGCATTGCTGAAGATTGCCGAACAGGCAGATGTGGCACTTCAGGAGGCAATAATCAAGAAAGATGAAATCGTTGCCCAGCATGAATTTGAGAAAGTCGAGATTGCCTACCAGAAGGCAAAATCGCTCAATCAGGAGGCAAATGCCTGCGCCGGTAAGATATCGATGACGCCGGGCGAAACAAAGGTTGAGGTGGAGGAGCCGAAGGATATCACCGAGAGAGACCCCACCGACGAACCAAAGAAGGATATTATTGTGGTCGAAAGACCACCCAGAGCCAGCCCGTACCAATAAATCAAAATGCAAAATTTGTGATTTTTTTACTTGCATCTTGATTTTTGTGTGTTAAAAGGCTCTACTGTTAAATGGTATTTATGCCAGTGAATTGGATTAGAAATATTGCTTTTTTATTTATTATTGCCCTTACAGGCCTTAACGGGTATTCTGCTCAGGCAGAGGGTAACGGACTCCTTATCGGTGAGACAAGGCTGCATCTTGGGCTCGGACTCGAGGGCGGTTATGATACAAACGTCAGATACCAGCCCGACAAATACGCCATTCCCGATTCACAGATGAATATAAAACCTGTCCTTGAGCTTAAGACCCCCGAAAAGGCTGTCTCCTTCGAACTGGGAGCCGGACTCAATATAATAAAGTATTTTGGTATAGATAATGAGCAGACGGCTGACAACAGCACACTGAATGCCGACGCCGATATGAACCTGACATTCAATCCCAAAGGGCAGTTCAGATTTATCATTTCTGATATGTTTACCCGCAACAACGACCCGCGTTCGGATGCGGTCGGTAACTTCAACCGCACGTCCAACTCCGCAGGTGCGGCGATCGAATATATCCCTTCCGGAGGGGCTTTCGAACTCAACCTCGGCTACAAGTTCTATTTTGACCTCTTTGATAAAGATACCGGGCTCGAGTATATGGACGCAATAGCCCATCAGCCCGAACTCAAGATAAAGTGGAAATTCTTCCCAAAGACCGCATTTGTTATAGATTCGTCAATGGATGTAAGAAGCTATCCCAACAAGAAGACGGTAGGGAATACTGTACTTGAAAATCAGGACCAGATGGGAATAAGGGCGACCGCGGGACTTATGGGATTGATGACACCGAGACTCTCCACCACACTGAAGGTCGGATACGGAGATACGTTCTCCTCCAAAGGAGATAACTACCGTTCTGTAATCGGCAGATTCGAACTGACTTATGATTTCAATCTGCAGTCCAGGGCATCGCTCGGCTATTCGAGGGATTTTCAGCCGGCATCCCTTTACGGTTATTACGGAATCGATAAGGTCTATGCAAAACTCTCCTACCTCTTTGCCGGCAGGCTGCAGCTCGACCTCGAAGGAGCATTCTCCTATGAGCTCTTTGGCAAACCTCTCGTAGATGATGCAAATCTCAAAGGGAATACCGACCTTGTATTCGAGTTCAACGGCTCTCTGGAATTTATGATAAACAGAATGCTATCTGCCGGCATAAGCGAGAAATTCCTTGCCAGAAACTCGGACAGAAGAGATATTCTTAATGAAGATATCAGTTACACCAAAAGTCTCTCCCTCGTATTTATAAAATTCTACTATTAATAGTTAGCAGTTTGAACGGTTTTGATATTTATCCGAGTATCTTTCCGGCGAGTTCATTCATAATCTCACCGGCTTTCCCCTGTAGAAAATAATCCGTAACACTCTTTGTAATTATGGTCGGCTCCAGATTGATTTCGACGATGTCCGCCCCCGAACGTTTTGCAAGATGGGGAAGCGCACTCGCCGGTGCAACGGTTCCGGATGTACCTATTACAAGCATCAGTTTTGTCCCCATCGAATACTGGTAGGCGCTTTTGAGCGCATCTTCCGGAAGCATCTCACCGAAGAGTATTACATCAGGCTTGATGAGTTTTCTGCAATCAGGACAGACCGGCGGAAAACCGTATTTTTCACTCTCCAATTCCTTAAGAGGGTAGAGTTTGCGGCAACCCATACATCTTGCGACTGTGGCGTTCCCATGAAGCTCGACGACATTTTTACTACCCGCCTTCTGATGAAGATTATCAATATTCTGGGTAATAACGGCCTTAACAATTCCGGCCTCCTCGAGCCTTGCGACCGCATAGTGAGCCTTATTTGGTGAAGCTGTCTTCAGAGGGTCGATAAATTCCTTAAAAAAACCAAAGACCTTAACGGGATTTTTAAGGAGTGCATCAATTGTGGCATATTCTGTAAAATCATACCTGCTCCATATCCCGTCAGGTGACCTGAAATCAGGGATTCCGCTCTCCGTGGAGATACCCGCCCCTGTAAGGACAACTATCTCCCCTTTCTGCAAAATCTTCTTCGCGACCTCATCTGTATCTGAAGGATTGAAGAGATTCATCCACATATATACTCCTCGGCACAATCAATAAACCAAAAGGTTGCCGATTACAATAAAAAATATGACTGCAGGGAAAACAGATTTACCGGCGACTACCTGTTTTTAATCTGCATTGAGATTTGATTTGATTTATTCCGTTCTTTGTTGTAATAACCAGATTTTAGCGGAGGAATTTAAAATGAAGAGATTAGCAGTAATCATAATCCTTCTGATGACAGTACTGATATCTGTAAAAATTATTGCCTGTTCCGAAGATGATATAGGGAAAAGCTGTAAACTCCCTATCCCGCCGGCCTCCTGCTCGAACAATATGGCATTCAATGATATTGCCTCGGACTGTATTCATCACTGGTGCCTCTCTTATCTCGGTTCGGACGGTTTCTGCTCCAAGACCTGTATCAGCAATTCTGACTGCCCTTCCGGATTCAGGTGCCTGAAGAATTTTACATCTCTCGACCCGGAACTGAAAAACACCTCCTTCTGTGTGCCCAAGCAGAATCTGGACTGTATAGCAGGGATGCAGGATGCTGGAGGGAGTACTTCTGACACAGGAACGCCGGAAGACGCCGCAAACTGACACCATAAAAAATGTTTACAAAAAAGATATTCTTCTTTCTCACAATCACATTAATCTCCTGTCATATGCGGGACTTCAAAAGTGAATCCGGCAGTCCGTCCGACAAAGAGAATCCGCAATATTATGTTCAGTTCTATAAAGAGGAGAAACTTATAGCCGTCTTTAAGGTAGAGATAGCGGCAACGGATGAAGAGCGTCAGAAGGGACTGATGTTCAGGAAGAATCTGCCCGAAGAATCAGGAATGCTTTTTATCTTCAGGGATGACGCCATACACTCATTCTGGATGAAAAACACCTACATCCCCCTTGATATGATATTCATCTCATCGGATATGATGGTGGCTGGAATCCACAGAAATGCAACCCCTTTATCGGAAGAGAGCATCAGCATCAGTAAACCTTCAAGGTATGTACTTGAAATCAATGCCGGTCTGTCGGAGAAATTCGGGATAGATGAAAACTCAAAGGCTGTATTTATAAATATCTTCCCCTGAAACAGCGATAACGGTTTGAACAGTTTGAGCAGTTTGAACGGTTTGAGCGGTTCAGTCTCTCAGCGGATATTTCAGAAATGAGAGAAAACCCAAGAAGACCAGAAGTCCCGCAACAGGGCCGACAAGCAGTATTCCAAGCGGTCTGTCAGAGGTTGCACCGAAGAGAGAGAAGAGCTGTGTGGTGATTACCGGGACAAGGGCGGCGGCCGATTTAGAGATTATCCCCTCCATACCGTTGTACATCGCCTCCCGTCTGTATCCTGTCTCCTTCTCGTCATTGTCAACGACATCTGCAAATATCGCCCTCGGCAAGACAAACGCAGTGGATATTGGGAAGGAAATCAGTCCGAGGATAAATACCAGATGAGCCATCTGGGCGGCAAAGAACTCATTTTCAAAACTGACATTGATAACAGATAGGATTTTTACGATTGCCGAACCAAAAAAAGGTAATGATGCAGTAAAATAAAAGAGCGGCAGACCTATGGCAAATCCCAAAAGACCGAGATTATAGATAATCTTCTTGCCGTATTTCGTCGAGAGCTTCGAGACGAGCGGAAAGAGAATCAGAGAGAATACAATCACCGCCCCCTGCATAATCCCCGCAAGGTCCTCTTTTTTGCCGAGAATCTTGACTATCATATATGGCATGGAAATTATGACAGAATCGATTCCTATCCTGAAGAAGGCAACCGATGCCACATACGGAATAAAGAGCCTGTTCTTAAAAGTATTCTTTATTGCATCGATGAAGTTGAACGGAACCTCCTTGGAACTGCTGTGAGGAGTCTCACTGACATATCTGACAGAGAACCAGAAGCAGAGCAATGTAACCATGCCCACAGCAACAGCAAGCACCTTATAACCGTCTGATATCCTGACAAAGCCGAGATTCAGTCCGTCTGCAAACCCCTCAATGACCATTCCGGCCACAATGGTTGCCACGAGCATCCCGCCTACTTCGAAGTAACCCATTATCTCCGAGAGCTTTATCCGCTCATCCTGATACGGAGTGATCTCCGGCAGCAGTGAGAGATACGGGCCTACAACACCGGCATAACTCAGCCAGAATATGCCCAGCATAACCGCAAGCCATATACCGTTTGCTATATGTGCCATTGGATAGAGCGGAAACCACATTGCCATGAAAGTAAATGCGAGCAGCGGCGAAAGGAATATGATAAACGGCTTTCTTCTCCCCCATCTCGACTTTGTCCTGTCAGAGATATATCCGTAAACCGGGTTCGAGATCGCCTCCATAAGTCTGGCACCGCCTGCAATAAAACCAAATGCGGCATAGGAGAGAAAGGCTGTCCCCTCCCTCACGATATTTCCGTCGAGCGTACTCTCTGATTTTGTATAGAAGTACTGCAGCCATCCTATCACGACGGCAGGGCCTACCCCCTGTGCAAAATTGCCGAGCGCATACATTACCTTCTGAAAGAGAGATAATGCTGTTCCTGAAGTTGGCATAAATACCTTTCTGTCGGATTATTATCTCTTGAGTTCCCTCTTCTTCATATCCAGCAGCTTAAGTTCACGGAGTGCGTCTGTACAGTCGGGGTTGCACTGAATAGCCTTCTCAAACTGCCTCTCGGCAAGGTCATCCCTGTTTATCCCCTTGTAGATATATCCCATAAAGAGGTATGCCTTGTCCAGTTTAGGATTCTTGGTAATAGCAGTGGCGAGGGCATCTCTTGCCTTCTTGAGTACTTCCTGATTCTCGGGTTCGGACTGATAGAGTGCCCATCCGTAATGTGCGAAATACTCAGCCTCTTCCGGATAGAGCTCTATTGCCTCCCTGAAATTCTCAACTGCCTTCGAGAATAGCCTCTTTTTGAGGAACTCCTCACCCGCCTGAAACTTTCCTTCGGCTGCAAGGAGCCTTGTTACATCATCTGCCGCCTCTGCCTTCCCTGCCTGCATTACCTTACTGACATATTCCTGCCTTTTCTGTTCGTCTATCAGGGTGTTGTGTGCCTCCGTGAGTATCTGAAAGAGCTCCTCCGCCATCTTCCTTACTTCCCTTCCGGCCGAATTAGGAATTCTGTCGGGATGAAACTCCTTGGCAAGGGCAATATATGCCTTCTTTACCTCAGAGACTGTCGACATCTGGTTTACACCTAATAGGTCGAAATAGTTTCCGCTCTTTGCAACCGAGAGCTTCTTTACAATCTTGTTCTTGATCTCCCTGTCCTCGAGAGGAATTATACTCTCCTGCTGAATCTTCGGGGGTTCTGCCTGCTTTACCGGGAGAGGAGGAGGTGCAACGGGAATCGGAGGAGGCGCCTCCTGACCGGCCGGATATGGATTAATTACAATCATACCGGTCATCTTTAGCGCAAAAATGAAGCGGAGCATTCTCTCTCTGGATATCTGCGAATTCATCATTGTCTCTCTGAGAGTGCGGCTTCCGTCAATAGACTTCAGGATATTCTCCTCGTCCTCATCCATCAGCATCTCCTGAAATCTCAGCTGGGGATTCGGGTTGGGATGCAGGTACTGGTTCTGAAATCTCTCCAGATACTGCTCGATCTTTCCGACATCATAATTTCTCTTGATGCCCTCATAAACGAGAGAGGCGACTGAGAGTTCCAGTGTCGTAATCGGTGTCTCGAAATCATCCTTCAGGTTGAACTGATACTCACCCTCGGGCCAGCCGAATATATCATAGAGTTTTATCTCGAGCTGCTTCTCGAGTCCGTATTTCAGGTTGTGGGGAGAGATTGCACCCATCTCGATAAGGATTGTCCCCTGCTGTCTTCCGGAATCCTTCATCAGTTTGACGGATTCGTTGAGTTCCTCCTCGGTTATCATCTTCTCTCTGACCAGAACCCTGCCGAGGCACTCGTTTAAGAGATTCGATTTGACAAAGATCGGCCTTCCGTCCCTTATATAGACTATCTTCTTTATCTTCTCGTATTTTAGGAGCAGTACGCCTGTTGCCCTCTTCTGATAAAATGCCGAGAGGAGTTCCGGGAAAGGAGTATCCCTGAGATTCCCCTTGGTGCTGATATCAAAGGACATCTCCTCCTCCTGCCTGTCCACCTCATATCTCTCCGAGATGCCCATTGAATCGGCGTATGTCTCACCCCTCGACTCCGGCTTCGGCGCAGGTGAGAGACCGGGATATTCGCTTCCGAATGTCTTCTTGAGTATATTGAAAATCTGCTCGAGTTTTACAGGCTTGTCCAGATAATCCAGCACACGGTATTTCTTTATTGCCTCATTGCGGTGACTGACCGCCCTGTAAACACCGCTTATCATCAGAATCGGGATACTCTCGCCCTTTGGGCTTTTCCTGATTCTGTCCGCGAGCTGAAAGCCGTTCATCACAGGGATTAAGACATCCATAATGATGAAGTCCACATTCTTGGTTTCGAATGTCTTGAGTGCCCAGTTCCCGTCCTTCTCCACAAGGACAGAGAAACCCTCTCCCTCAAGTGCATCCGAGAGTAATTTCTGAACACTCTTGTCATCTTCAACAATAAGAATCGTCTTGCTCATATATTATTCTCCTGCCTGAAATTTACAGGTTGCCGAAATTGTCGGACTCTCCATAGTATCTATATTGTAATTGAGGTCTCCTCCCTTGGGGGCAGGCGTATACCGCGCCTTTGCCGTAATGGTTACATCAATCTCCTGAGTGGGGTCACGCTCGGTCAGCTTATCCTTGAGCTTGAAACTCCACTTCCTGAATTTGTCGAATGAGTTTGGTTCTATCACATCATCTCCGTAAATGCCT
Source organism: Bdellovibrio sp. (assembly GCA_020725805.1). Classification (GTDB taxonomy): domain Bacteria; phylum Myxococcota; class SpSt-1050; order SpSt-1050; family SpSt-1050; genus SpSt-1050. The sequence continues at coordinate 14,675 of DYEF01000027.1, read as the reverse complement.
TTCCTTATTCCCATACCGGGATAGGTCTGCGTAAAGACCTTGACATCCCCGCCATTCTCTATACAGGTTGAACAGAGATTGTCAACCTCAATTGATATATAATCGTAATTGCTGTCGAATGCGACGGGATTCAGGTTCTGGTCCACGAGCGTAAGAGTAAAGGTCTGGGATGCCCCTGCAGGTAGAACCTTGCCGGTCGGTGTTATATTCGAAAATTCCGCCCCGATATATGGTGCACCCGACCACAGAATCTTAAAACACTTCCATATATCCGTCTCTTTATCAAATTTGCCGTTAGAACCATCGAACTTGGAGTTGGAATTCGTATCGATGAATATCTCCCCCTCGTCATATTCGCCATTATCATTTGCATCGACAAACGGCTCGGAGATATCGTCAAATGGTTCGCCGCTGTCATATTTTCCGTTATTATTCGTATCATCGAACCCCTCTTCACCCTTTATCACGGCACATATCGTTGCAAGACCATCACGCGGGTTATTAATCACTCCGGAGATCTCGGGATTATTTACCGACGGCTCACCCGGAAGCGGGTCCACATCAAGAGGGGGATTACCGGAGGCAGTATAAATATAATACTCCGGGTCGGTATTATTGTCAGGAGTAATCGTCTTTAGTGAGCCTGCCTCTGTAATAAATTTAGGCTGAGGCCTTAATATCTGAACACCTTTTGCATTTTTAACCTCAAGGTCGCATCTTACCTGAATCGGCGATGTAATGCCGGCTGTGTCAAGTGCCCCGATATTCCTTGCACTGCAGGTAAATGTCATATTCCGGTGGTTGGCGCCTGCAAATTCGATAAATTTTACCTTGACGGATGCAGAAAGGTTCTTGCCGTTGGGTGTAGTAAAACTCGCTGTAACAGTCACTTCTCCGGGTGTAGTGGAGCTGTAAAGATAGATTGTGGCATATCCGCCGATTGTGGAGGCCTGTGCCTCTTTCTTGTCTGTGTCTGCGTCAAAACTCCCGTCGGTTGTCAGAAAATTTACATTCGTCCCGTCAGAGGCGGTACTGTCGTCATACTCCAGATAGGCTGTAATCTTTATCGAAGAGATTCCGTCCGCCGGAACCTCGAGCGGGTCGGCCGTAACGGAAAGGCTGCTCGAACTCGAGCAATCACAGTCAGTAAACATAAACAATATCAGGATAATAAGGGTCATCTGCAGAGCTTTATCATTTTTCATCTTTTACCTCCACATTCATTGGTAAAATATATTATAATCAATGTGCGTATAATTCAACATAATTCTTGAAGAAGATAAGCGCCCGGCATATTATTTTCAGTCCGAATCCACATTCTGGGGAGGTACGGGTGTCCTGAATACATTCAGACATTTCCTGCACACATAATCTTTCGGGTAGAAGATAATTATCAGGGTCAATACCGACATCAGCGAGAAGAAGATAAGGATTATCTCCCTCTGATTCAGAGGCAGTATATCATACGGAAGATTCAACCCTGTAAAGACCACTAAAAACAGAATAAAGGTTATTATGAACAAAAGAGGATGAACTCTTCTGATATAAATATCGGTAGACATACAGAACGGGCATCTCGGGCTTCTGGCCTCATCATATCGTCTTATCTCCTTCTCTATCTCCATCAATAGCCCGACCGCCTTTGCGTAATCACTTTTCCTGACCATCAGAACCAAAGGCTCCGCAATATGTCCCTCCTTGTTATAAAGATGCTCCCCGGCAATAAATACCCATATACCTTCCGCTTCAAATCTGCTTCTTGTTAGATTTGCCTCGATCGGATTACCAAATTCCTTCACTTTTACGAGATTCTCTTCCAATCATAGATCTCCTATCTGTACTGTCTGAACATATCAAATGTGTTCTCGAGCCAGTCTTTGAAATTATCGAGATTGAGGTCGATATCGACATCTTCTCCCTCATTCAGAAACTTCAGGAGGTCGCCTAACGACCCCTTCCCGATATCGGCATCCCCGTAGGTATTTTCGAACCACCTCGAATAGAGCGCCTCTATCTGCGATACCTTCTGAGGTTCATTCTTTTTCAGGACTGTAATAAGCTGTCTCATCTCGGAATCCCTGAAACTCCTCTCCTTTACCCAGCCTGATATAAGGAAACCGAACCTCGAATCACCGATAAGCTCTCTGAGTTTTACAAAAAAGAGAGGGGCCTTGCCATATATTATACCTGCATACTGAAACATATTCCTGTATTCCGCAACAGGGGTACTGACCGGCAGATCACTATAACCCATAAGTCTCATCATTACATAGTTGAGCCGTATCTGATTCTCCAGAAATTTTTTAGCCTCCTTATCTCCGTATTTATTCTGAAAATACAGATATGCCGAGAAACTGGCTAGTCCCTCGTCGAGATATGGTTCCTTTCTCGAATCTGAGGGGACAAGGGTACTGAACCACTGGTGTGCCACTTCGTGAACGACCACAAATTCGAACATCTGGGATATCAGGTCCCTCGAGACGAATCTCCCGTCCGGCTGTGTCATCTGAAGCTCCGAATACAAAAAGTCACCGACCGTTATAAGTGCAGGAAACTCGACCCCGCCGGCACCTCCGGTCATAGGGGCGGATACAATCTTGAGTTCGGTATAGGGATATGCTGCATAATACTTCGAGAAGAAGTTTACGGCCTGTGAGGCAATCTCTATTGAAGAGAGGGCGAGTTTATGATTCGCATCGGAGACATAATACGAACTGTAAAGTACTCCGTCAATCTCCTTCCTCTCGTACTTAAAAGACGCAGATGCACCGAGAATAATGTCATTGACCGATTCTGCCCCGAAAGAATACCTGATTTTCCCGTCAGGAAGTTTCTCTGATTTTTTTATAACCCCGTTGCTTACCACAACTACGGACGAATCCGCTATTACACCAACATTGTAGTCTGCAAAATCACCTCTCTGATAATCACCCAGCCCGTTTATCCCGGTAACAAACCATCCGTTTATACCGGTCTTTGCAAGCGACGGCACGGGTGTGGCTATATTGCAAACGGTTGACGAACAGCCGAAAATCCCGTAATTGTTCTCTGATACCTTCTGCCCGGAAAGTCCCAGCAGTTGTTTTAATGATGTCAGGAAAATATCCGAATCTTCATCCGGGATTTCGGGAAGTGACGCAGAAAATTCTATATCCAGCCTGTATCTCTTCTTCTCCCTGAAATCTCCCTTTAGTGTAACCGTATTATTGTCATTATAGACAAAATCTGTTTCAGCACCGTCAACCCTTATTGATTTTATAATAAGATTCTTCTCCGATACTGTGCCGCTGTTTGCAAATAATCTCAAAACGATTCCGAGATTCTTCGAAAAAGGGTAATCGAAGAGAATTCTCTCCTTCCCCTTATAGGAGCGGTTTTCGTAGTCGAGCTCTATCTCTATCTGGTACTGCGGTCTGTTTTTGGGGACGATGTTTTTATATTCATCCTTCAATAGTCCGGCCGTAAGAGTTCCTGTTAACAGATATAAACATATAATCGTATTTAGGAGAGTTTTCATAAAGTGATATTTTACAATCCTTTATCTGTTTTACAATAGTAAAATTAATTAAGTTCAATATCAATTTTTATTGTTATATTCCCAAAGAAAATATATATTTTTATGCAAATGAGGAGGTATCGTAATGAGTAAGAAGGTTTTTATTTTTCTGCTTTTTATACCGGTAGCAGCCTTTGCCGGTTTCAAGGAGATTCAGAGAGTAAATATCGACTCGAATCCTTCATATGACAACTATGACCGCAGGGAGATAGCATTCAGCCAGAGCCTCAAATCTGTGGCATATCCGGTAAAACGGGACAACAAGGTCTCTATCTCAGTAAACGGGAAGGTTCAGGAGGCTCTCTACGACTGCATCTCTACAGTTACATTCTTACCCAATACCGAAAAGGTTGCATTCCTGGCATCCAGAGACGGTTGTAAAAATCTATTCTGGGTAGTTGACGGCAAAGAGTATTCAAAATTTCTCTCCTCCAAGAGCAGGGCATTTGCCTATTCTAAAGTCCTGAATCAGTTTATCTATGTCGGAACGGAAAATGGTAAAGAATTTGTTGTAACCGGGGATGAGCCTCAGAAGAAGAGATATGACCGCATTGATTTTATAGCATTCCTCCCCGACCAGAAGGGCATCGTATTCAAGGCGAAGGAGAAGGAGAACGAATTTCTGGTCGTAAATGAGAAGGAACAGAAGAAGTACAAAATGGTAAGAGATATCAGATTCTCTGAATCTTCCGATATATATTATCTGGCAACAGACGGTAGTACCGAGTTTCTGGTAATAAACGGAAAAGAACAGCAGAAATTTTCAGGAGGGGTATATTACTATTGCATATCAAAGGATTCGAAAAAAATTATGACAATTGCAAACGACAAGAAAAATATTGTGGCCACAGCAGACAAGAAGATATTCAAGTTCCCTCTGATGAAGAACTCGAGACCGCTCTACTGCAGATTTGCCCCGAATTCACAGGATTTTGCATTCATTGCACCTGATTCGGAGAATGCAGACAGAACTGCGATATACATAAACGGCAGCAAGACAGGTTCCTATGAAGAGATTATCTGGTCCTCAAACCAGAACTCGGTTGCATTCTCACCGGATTCTGCAAAATTCGCATATGTCGTAAAAGAAGGGAAGAAGGAGTCGCTCTTTATCAACGATAAAAAAGTTGCCACTCACGACAAATTTTACAAAATCATCTTCAGCCCCGATTCGGAACATATATTATATTCCTATCAGGACAAAGACGAGCAGATAGGCTTTTCGCTCGGACTCGATGCACAGACATTCAGGAGTATACCGTCGATATCGGAATCTCCCGAAGGACCGCAGTTTCTCTTTGACGGAACCGACCGGGTCAGATACATCTATGAAGATAACAACGGCTTTTACTTTGTCGAGGAGATTGTAAATTGATTAGAGCCGGGCTGTTGTTACTGATTCTGTTCGGTATAGAATTCTTACCTCTTTGCGAGGCTAATGCAAAGGTAAGACTTACATCTTCTGCCGGATTTTCGCTAAAAAATGAATTCAGCAGTAAGACGGCCGGTATTTACGGAGGCGCCCTTCACCTCCTGTACCCTGTATCTGACACCAAAAAGACAATCAACACCGAAATAGGTGCGGCAAGCTGGTATAATTACTATACACTTACAGAAAAAGAGATGCAGACAATAAGATTCGGTCTTGCCATCAGGGTTTACTTCAATATATCTGACACGGTTATCCCGTTCTTTACACACGATATTCTGAGCCAGATTACATATCTTTCCGACCGCAAAAACAGTGCCACAACATATTCGATAATCCTCGGACTCGGCGCAAAAATACCTCAGAAAAATGACCTGATATCAGCACTCTTTTCGGAACTTACCTACTCAAGATTCAGACTGGCTTTCTTTGAAATCAAGGAAGAATACTTCAGTTTTATTTCCTTTAATTTCGGATCAGAATTCTGAATCAGTGAGATGAGGCAGATTTTTTAAGCGGCGTTGCATTCCAGATGCGGCTCAGCAAAAAGACCCCTATCAGTGCAAACGGTGCCAGAAATACAGGCCAGAAGAGCCAGTTTCGCATCGTAATGAAACCGAGCGCAAGGGACTGAAAACCGGTACCGAGATATACGAAACCGTCGATAATGCCGACAGCAGTTGCAGCACCCTTTCTTCCTCCGAAATCCATCGTCGCCGTACCTGAGAGTACCCCGTGTGTCCCGATTACACAGATAGAGACCAGAAAGACCATCAGGCCCAGAACCCACCCGTTATGTAAAAACGGTATCATAAGAATTACAGCAAAGAACATTACAGCATATAAGATTGCTGCCACCGGAGGTCTGCGGGACTGGAAGAATTTATCACTGACAACACCGGCTATCATCCCGCCTGTAATTCCGGCTATCATAAGCATAAGTCCCCAGTTGTCATTAACATACTGCCAGCCTGCCGTATCACCCGCCCTGATGTGTTCCTTTGCGAAAATCTTGAACCAGTGCATAACACCGTTTCTGAGAACACCCGTGCAGAACTCAACGAGTGCGATGGTAAGGATTATTTTATTTGTGAGTATCTTTTTCAGTACATCAAATATGGGCGGAGCCTTATCGTCCTCTCCGCTCGAGGCGTCCTGTGTATCAAAATCCTCGAATCCGGCCTGAGAAGGCTTATCCTTCAATACAAAAAGTTCTATCAGGAAGAATGTAAAGAGCAGAATCGAGGGGGCAAAGAAGACCCACCATACACCTTCGGCATCATAGGAGCCGCTTTTGTGAACCATTTTCAGTATCTTTTCGCTTACATCGAAGGCCAGAAAGAGACCGGTCGAAATCATTATACCGAAAATACCCGAAAAAGTACCCCGCTCTCTCACATGGAACCAGTGCGCATTTACCTTTACTATTGCGACCGCACCGTAACTCTGAAAATACATATTCATTGCATACAGGGCGACAAATACAGGAACAATATTTATATTTGTGCCCGGCGGCAGTGATACCGCATAATGAATATACAGGCCCATCAGGAGATTCGAAATTGCAGCCCCGAATACACCTATGAGAATGCCCCGTTTGCCTCCGATCTTGTCAGTCAGCGGTCCGTTTATCAGGAACGCAATTGCATATACCCACGCTCCCACACCAAAGATGGTCCCGAAGGCGTCCTTGGGCATCAGATTGCCGAGAACCGTCTGGCTCACCGTAAGATTATACCTGCCCATATACAAAAGGGCATAGGATAGCCCCAGCGGAAACCAGTTTATAAATCTTCTTACCTTAAATGCCTGAGAATGCTGAATCATATCGTTCATACGCCTTTACTTATCATTTTTTTATGTCAATATGTCAAACAAATATTGTGTTAATTTTAACAGCAGATTAGATTAAAATTTACATTTCTCTGCCTGGCACCTTAAGCTCAGATCAGTATTTTTGCCAACAAAATCAACAGATTAAAACATACCTGGCACCCGCAAAATGACACAAGAATCTATTTATAAGCTTTTAGCCGGCTCCGGAAAAACAGGTTTTTTGAGCCAGTAATATCAGGATTCGAGCATAACAGTTGCCTTACCCGAAATAACTATCCGGTTATCCTGATTCCTGATCTTCGTATCCAGAATTATTATTCTCTTTTCTTCAATCTTCTCGACAACCTCGACCTCACACTCCAGTTCGTCGCCGAAATAGACAGGATGCAGGAATTTCAGGTCCTGCGACATATAGATTGTCCCGTAACCGGGTAATTTTGTACCCAGCACACCGGAAATCATCGAGGCAGTGAGTAGTCCCGGTACAATCCTGTGCTTAAACCTCGTGGTCTTTGCGTATTCTTCGGACGAATGTATCGGATTTCGGTCCTGGCTCACCATAACGAAAAGTTCGATATCCTCCTCCGTATAACTCCTCCTTATGGACGCCTTCTCGCCAATCTTTACATCTGCAAATCTTCTGGGTTCAAACATAAATACTCCTTACTTTACTCGAATTTGCAAAACGGTTTATAATAAAATGCTGTCGGTTTCGGGCTCCCCCATCTGAAATATTTTCCGTGCAGTGCCGAAAGTGTCTTGTCCAGATAACAGTTTGCCCCGTCAAAATAACCCACAGGGAAGGTTACACCATTTACCGTATCGGTGCAGTTTCCGTTTGGGCTCCCGTCGGTAATATAATAAAGATTCCCTGTCTCGTCGGGGTAGAAAAAGACCTCTCTGCCAAAGGGAGAATTGAATATCTGACAGTTTGAGCCATCAGACCAACCGCCGTAGGGACAGGGATTTGTGCAGTTGTAAAACAGCTGTGTGTTGAGCGGCTGCGGCTCAGGAATAAGCTGACTTCTCTCTCTGCAAGGGGATTTGTAGGCCTTCTGCATACCCGAGCTGTCTGAAGGATAACAATAGCCGTCGTTGCCGTCGAAGTAAAAACCATCTTTGCAGAAATCCGAAGGAGATGAACACATATCAAATACCTTAACATAATCTATTTTATGCATTTGAGTTATAAAACTCAGCGGGGAGATATTTCCGTAACTGTCATTGTGAACAGTCTGATTGAGGATAATAAAGAACTCACCGAACGGGATATTCATTGGCCTTGCCTGTCCTGCATATCTGTAATAGTCGGTAAACGAACCGTAACTCATATCCCCCGTATTAATGCTGAGAACCAGAACATTATCGGTGTAAAAATCTATCCTGTCCTTACTCCACTCAGCAGTGAAAATATGATAATCATCTGCAAAAGAACCGCTTCTCAAAGCAAGTCTGCCCCCCTGTGCAAGATGATACCTCTGTCCGCCGTTATTCGTACAGTCCTGATGGTCAGGGTAATAAGGTTTGGGAGAGCCTTCGCAGTAACCTGTGTGATATGTCTGATACGATTCCTTTGCATACCTGTCTGCCTCCATTATATCGATCTCGCCCCTCTCCGGCCAGCTCCCTGACTGGGGTAGCAGCCAGTGAGCAGGGAACGAACCCATTCCTGACGGGAGTTTTGCCCTCACCTCCCATCTCCCGTACTCCTGAATAAAACCTCTCTCCTTTTTTACCTCTGTATTTCCTGTTTTGTATGAACTGAATTTCTTGCTATAAACTGCGCCTGCCATTACAGGGCAATTGAGTGTGTTCTTCTCCCAGACACAGTTGTAATTTACTACGTTTCTGCAATCAGGTAAATTATTTTCGTGAAGCAGCCAGTTTGACTGGGGCTGAGAGAGACAATTCTTCTCCTCTGTTGTAAGATTTGCAACATTAAGCTTTGTTCCGTCCCACTTATAAGCATTCGCGGAAAGAATCAGGATACCATTATCAGTATTCGGTGCAACAGAGACCTCAAGAGGTGTAAAACCATTGGTCCCGTTTTTCACGGGCCCGTACTCCATAGCCATCCAGTTGGGCTGTCTTAATATTGTCCAGTTGCACTTGTTCAGGGCAGAAAGGCCGCTGTGGACCTCGGTCTGCGGACATTCATAAAGACCTGAGAGATATTCACCGATGCACTGCGGAGGAATATTGTAGCATTCAGGGTCCTCACCGCTCTGGGGTCCCTTGAAATCATCGAAGAACGAGATATACCAGTAGGCATTGTTGTGGTGTACATAGGTTACAAAATTCGAGCAGGCGGAATTTACCAGACCATTGCTCACATAGGCGGAGAAGTAAGTGGTACTACCGGCAGTTACAGTCACATCGGCTCCCGCCGAGTTGAATGAGGATGTCGGAAGAATCAATACTGGCTTTACCGAGCAGTCCTTGTTCTTGAAAATATAAATTGTAGTCCCGTCATTTGCACTTCCGCCTATTTTTACAGTCGTCTCGGGAGAAGGTGATGCAGTAATGAGTTTGAGTACCGGAGGAGTCAGAGAACTACCCGTATCCTGAGTATCTCCGGCATCAGCAATATCTGCCGGTCCAAAATCCTGCAAAGTATCAGTATCGCCACCACCTTCATCCGCAACAATAACATCCTCGTAAATATCGGTAACCGCAGAGTCCCCGCTTACATCATTGATACCAGTATCAAATATGTCAGAAACAGAAATATCTTCTGTGACAATATCAGAACCTCCGGTATCAGCAGTAACATCAAAGGGTCCGGCATCATCAGAAATCTCGGTAATATCAGTACCGGAGTCAAAACCCGAATCAGGCAGACCCTCATCAGAACCGGTATCAGCGGGGCTTACATCAGGTATATCTGTAAGCGCATCGCTAATCACCGCAGTATCTTCAAGAGAGATATCCTTTAAGGCATTTATATCAGTATTGCTATCATCTCCCGCATCAGAACAACCCAGATAGCCCAAACCCAGAAACAGGATAAAGGTTAAAATTCTCTTCATATAAAAACCTCCGAAAAAACTGATAAATTTTATCATAATAATTTGTGATAACAATTAAAATTGATTTTTATCATTCATTTAGATTTTTTTTGCCTATGCCATTTTCCACATACAACATTCGAAAGAAATATTTCCGGTTTAACAGGTATTGTTAGAAGACATAAGACCAATCCAGTCCGAATAACCTAAAAACCTAAAAAACCAAATCTATATTGTCCAATGATTTCAACAAGTTAACCCAATGTACCTGGCACATTTTACTGTTTTTATGTAAACTTCCCAAAGCCCGTCAGGTCACTCAGACAGCCTGATATGAAAAAAATGGCATAGTAAAATCAAGACCTTATTTACCTTTTCAAATTATCTGTGTATTATATTATATATGGCTTCTGTGAGGAGGTCTGTTTTATGAAGAGATTAATATTATCTGTCTCATTTTTATTGTTATACTCATCTCTTGTTTACGCCGGTAATGGTCTGAGCGTATCCCTCGAAGAGGTTCAGAAGGCTATAACCGAAAATAATCTCTACTGGACTGCGGGTGAAACCGTTTATACAAAGATGACCCCGGAACAGCGAAAGGCGGTATTTAGTCTTGTTCTGCCAAGAGATACAAAGTTCAATAGTAATATTGCAGGGACATTAAAAATGGCTCTTCCGGCATCTTTCGACTGGAGAAACAATAACGGTAGTTACGTAACCAAACCGAAGGACCAGGGTTATTGCGGGAGTTGCTGGTCATTCGCATCTACAGGCGCGATAGAATCAAAGTACCTGATAACCAAAAAGACACCGAATATAAATGTTGACTTTGCTGAACAAATACTCGTCTCCTGTGACACATCAAATTATGGATGCAATGGAGGACTCTTGATGAATGCTGCATCATTTTTGCAGGACAGCGGCACATATCTGGAATCCTGTTTTCCGTACAGCCCATCCACATCAGACCCATCCGCCACAAGGTGTGCCAAAGCCTGTGCAGATTACAGAAACAAGGTAAAATATTACAAAATCAAGGACTGGATCGGTGTAGAACAGAATGTAAATGAACTTAAGGCCGCAGTCTATCAGTACGGGCCGGTTCCGGTCGGGATGATCGCCTGTGATGACTATCAGTATTACAACAGCGGAGTCTACAAACATAAAAGCGGGAGTTGCAGTATAGATTCGGGTCACGGGGTTCTGATAGTAGGCTGGGATGATTACAACAACTGTTTTATTGTGAAAAACAGCGCAGGACAGTACTGGGGCGAAAACGGTTATTTCAGAATAGATTACAGCGAGGTCAGGGACTGTTATGATTCGAGCAGAAACACATATACCTGTACAAGTTTCGGGCAGATGGGAGTGGCATACGGTGATGTGGTAAGCGATGCAGATGCAGTTCAGGTTACAATAGCCACAGACCCGACCGGGCTTGAACTGAATGTTGACAATACGGTTTTCAAGGCTCCCAAAACCTTTACATGGATTGCCGGCACCTCTCATCCCGTCAATGTCAAACCCGAGCAGAAGAGCGCAGACGGGAAATACAAGTACTTCTTCGACTCACGTACCGACGGAAAAGATATGCTGGACGCAATCACAGCACCTACAGCACCGATGACTATTACATTCAAATTCACTACCCAGTACCAGCTCAAGTCTGCCCCGTCCGATACAGCGGCCGGTAAAGTCAATCCATACTGTACACCCGAGTGCTGGCTTGCACCGAATTCCCCAATCACTCTCTCTGCAACACCAAATGCAGGTTATGAATTTACCGGATTTACCGGCGATATCACAACCACTCAGAATCCCTATCAGTTCAACATTACAAAACCAACCTCAGTTGTTGCAAACTTCAAGAAGAGCACCGTACCGACCTATGCGATCACTGCAACTGCCGGTGCAAACGGAAAGATCGAACCGTCTGGCACGGTCAATGTCCCGCAGGGAGGTTCACAGACTTTCATAATCACTCCAAATCAGGGATACCATATAGATACCCTACTTGTAGACAACAACCCCGTTGCCAGTACAAACTCCTATACATTCTCCAATGTAACGTCGAATCATACAATAAGTGTAACCTTTGCAATTAATTCTGTTACGACATACAAGATAACTGCATCTGCCGGAACCGGCGGTACTATTTCACCATCCGGGACAATCACGGTAAACAAAGGGGCTTCGCAGAAGTTTACGATTACACCGGATTCGGGATATTCAATCAAGGATGTACTTGTAGACGGGAAATCACAGGGAAAAATCAGTTCATATACATTTACGAATGTCACAAGTGACCATCAGATCTATGCCTCATTCGAAAAGTCAGGCACACAGACGGAGTACAGAAAACTCAGTGTGGATTTCAAAGGAAGCGGTTCGGGAACAGTTATGTCTTACCCCTCAGGACTCAACTGCAAGAGCGACTGCTCCGGATGGTTCGAAAAGGGCATCGAGGTAACACTCTCCGCCGTCCCGAATTCAAACTCCAGCTTCGACGGATGGAACATAGGCTCCTGCGGCAAGAACAAGAGCTGCACCGTAAAGATGGATTACGACACACCTGTTGTTGCAAATTTTTCACTCAAGGGCGGTGAAGAAGATACCGAAGAAGAGCCTGCAGAAGAAGAAGTAATATCCTCATCCGGTTGCAGCTGTTCGATCGTGGATTAAACAAGTTTTATTGCTGACAGGAATTACCAGCGCTCTTACCATAAAACATATTGTCATTGCTAATTATATATTCATCCGACAATTTCTGAGACGATAGCTCTCTCTCTTACCGTTTCCAGCTGCTGCAGCTGCTGAAAAGTTGATGTTTAATAATACAAAATAGTACTTTTTTATAATAATTCATATTCTTCGTTACAGGCTCATACTAATAGTTTTTGTTTCTTTGTGTATGATAAGTGCAATTGAGCAGAAAGAAGGAAAGTCTGCAGGAAAAATGCCGGATGATTTAAGAGACTGATGAACAATAACATTAGAAGACGAAATATCGGGGAATACTCATAATATTGAGCTTAACAAAATAAAGGACTAATTTTGGGAAATTCAGGATTATATTATTTTTTCTTCCTGTCCGAAATTAAAGAGAAGACAACCGAGAGAAGTAAAACGATAAAGATAAATCCGAGCGAATACTCTACCTTAATGTGAGTAAAATCCTTAATTAGCATCTTTATACCAACAAATGCCAGAATAACGGAGAGACCGATATCCAGATACTTAAAACGCGCCATAAAGTTGTGTAATACGAAGTAAAGAGCTCTCAATCCCAATATTGCAAGAATATTTGAGGTGTAAACTACAAATGGGTCTGTTGTAATGGCAAAGACTGCCGGTATGGAATCCACTGCAAAAACTATATCTGTAGTCTCAATTGCAAGTAAAACTACAAAAAGATGTGTAAAATAGAGTTTGTCCTCTCTGTAAAAGAACCTGCCGGAATTATCGTCCTTTATCGGAAGCATTTTGTTTGCAAGTCTTATTACAAAAGACTTTTCGGGATGGATATCCTCTTCTTTTCTGACAAGGAGTTTTACAGCAGAATAAATCAAGATGATACCGAAAACATAAAAGAGCCAGCTGAATTTGTTTACGAGAGCAACTCCTAAAAATATCATCAAAGCCCTGAAAATTATTGCCCCCAAAACCCCCCAGAATAGAATCTTCTGGTGATACTTATAATCAACCTTAAAAAACTTAAACAGGACAATGAAGACGAAGATATTGTCAACGGAGAGCGATTTCTCTATGAGATATCCTGCAAAATACTCTACTGCAACCTTTCTCCCCAGAAAGTACCAGACACCAACCCCGAATAAAACTCCGACAACAATCCAGAATATCGTCCAGATTAGAGCTTCCTTAAACGAAATCCTGTGCGCCTCCCTGTTGAAGACCAGCATATCGATAAGGAGCATAATGATTACGCAGACAGTAAAGACTGAAATTCCGATTACTTCATTTTCAAAGCTCATAGACATAGTAGCCCTTCTTGATACAAAATTATCCCTTTGGCAAATAAAAAAGGACGGATATTTCATCCGTCCTTTAATTATCAATTCATCTGATACTTACTGATTACGGCTCGGGAGTAGAAGAAGAATTCTGAGGTTGTGGAACATCTCTTAACACAAAGTCCTGGGAGTTATTTTCAGTATCATAACCATTTCCAAGAAATTCATCTACCCCTCCGATCTTCATCGTATCACTCGTCGAGGTTGCTCTTGCCTTTCTTTCAACTGACTTATTGGCTGGTGCAACAACAGATGCAGCAGTTTCGGGATACGAGGCTGTCCCATAGCCCACTAAATCCACTCTATTATTGCTTGAATCACATATAAAAATATGCCCGCCTGTAGCAGAAAGTGAAATCGAGGTCTGAGTAAAATCTGCAATTGATGCATATGTCTTTCCTGTCTCTGCAAGTAATATATATTTACGGGGTTGTATAATTGTCCCTGATGGGAAAGTAAATGAAGGTGTAGATGTACAACTTGTTGGTGCAGTTGTGGCAGCAGAGTACCTAATCTTCCATCCAGAAATATCAATAGCTGAAACTGTTGGATTATAAATCTCTATAAACTCATCATCAGCATCAGTACCGGCAACCATAAATTCACTTATTACTAGATGATCTCCTTGTGTTGGATTAAGTAAATTTAATCTACCTAACTTTGCCTTATCGATGTATATCCAGCTCTTGTAGAATGTATTATCTGTTACCCCATATACCCAGTTGATTCCGCCATCTACACTGTACATAAAGCCGTAGACATATTCATACTTGCCCGGCACATAAAAACTGGCAAAACTGATATTTGCCTTA
>DYEF01000026.1 GCA_020725805.1 Bdellovibrio sp. | reverse complement strand
TCCCTATTACCCCCCATAGGGAAACATATACTTTTCCCTGTAATTCCACTTTAATCCCTAACTTTTCTTTATATCCAAACCTATTAAATGTAACATTTCTACTTTGCAGATAATGTAACATTTCTATTTTGGAACAACATTAAATCACATTTTTGTTGACAGTATTGTCATTGTCTGATTTGATAAAAAAATGGATTCTTGTGGAGAGTCGGTTTGGAAGATAAGAAGATTGTAGATTTAATTAACAGAAAACTCGAAAGACTTGCTACTCTGCCGATATATCTCAGAGGACAGCAGTATTTCAGAGATGGTTATGTGCTGTCTTTAAAGACAGAAAGAGGCGAAAACTTTGTAAAACTGATGGGGTCAGTCAGAAATCAGAACGGCAAGATTTATACGACTATGGTCAGACTCAAGGGGAATGAGATTTCGGAGAAGAGTTGCAACTGCCCGTTCATCGGTAACATCTGCAAACATATGGTTGCCGTAGTAATCGCCTATCTTGAAGGTGCCTATCAGGAGGAGGAGAAACCCGTCCCTCCGAAATTTTCGTTGCTGGACCATCTGAAACTGAAAAAGACCAAAACGGAGACGGATATTCAGAAGATAAGATATGTAATGGCATTTATCGGCAATACAAATGCGGTGATGAAGTTTCTGGACAGCAAAACGAGCAAGAATGTAGGGCCTCTGACAGAGGATATTATTCAGAAATATACCCTGACTCCGCAGGAGAGAGTATATCTTTATTTCTTCAGGAGTTTCTACGACCCGCTCTACGGCGGGATACCGGTTACATCAGAGAACTTCAATGAGATTCTCGGTTTCTTCGGGATAGCAGATATCTATGATGTCTTTTTGCAGAGACCTATAAGGCTCGGTGCTCATGGTTCCTATCCCGTAAAATTTCTGATTGAAAAGAAGAAAGAGGGAGAAAACTGTTATATCACCCTTAAATATATCAGAGAGGATGTTGTAATATTCCCCGAAAGCAATCCTCTGGCAATATACAAGGACGGGACTATCTATCCGCTCTCCGAGGTTGAATCAAATCTCTGGCAGTATGTTGCAAAATTCGGAGATATTGAGGCAGAAAAGGATGATGCGCTCACACTTGTTGAACTTATCAGAAAGGAAAATTCCAATATACGGTTCGTCGATGTTTCCGGAAAAGAAGTGGATGTGGTGATTGACGAAAAGTCAACGCCTAAATGTGTTCTTGATATCAATCAGGGTAAGGGAACCTGCCCTGTGGATATCTTTTTTGATTATGCAGATGTGCGGATTCCGGATTCAGTGATCAATACGAGATATTGTCTGATCGAGGGGAATGACAGGATAAATATTATCAGGCGGAATATCGATTTTGAAAAGAGCGTCAAGAACGACCTGCTCTCTTCAGGTTTTGAAATCAATGACGGGAAATGGAGTATTTCACACGAGCAGCTTCTCGATATGGTATATCACAGACCCGAGTTTTTTAATGACAGATTCGTTCTCTCGGAGGGCTCCTATGCCAGAAAGATATCATTTCTGAATCCCGTCTTCTTCAGGCTGCGTCTGGCTATGCCCGAGGGGCTTAACTGGTTTGAACTCAGGATGAGTTTCTTCTCGGGCAAGAGGGAACTTCCTTACGAAAAGGTAATCAAGGCCCTGCTCGACGGGAAGAGATTTGTTGAAGTAGATGAGAGGGTCTATCTGCCGCTTGACAATGATGTTCTGCAGAAACTTCTTGAAGAGGCCTATGAATATGGTTACTTCGATACCGAAAAGCTGCAGTTCAGGATGCCCGCCTTCTCTCTCAAGCTTATTGAGGGCACACTCAAGCTTATCAAGGACATAGAATTTGACGAGAATGTGGAGCGGCTCAAGAGAATGTTCGATAAGTTTGAAGGGATAAGGGATGTAGTCCCTCCCAAGGGTCTCAATGCGAATCTCTGGGAGTTTCAGAAGAAGGGGCTCAACTGGCTTGCATTTCTGTCGGATTTCGGGCTCTCGGGTATTCTAGCAGATGATATGGGACTTGGAAAGACGATTCAGACGATTTCACTCCTTCTGTATAAGAAGGAGAAGGAAGGTGCCAGAAGCAATCTCGTTGTTACTCCCACCTCTGTTTTGCAGAACTGGTATTATGAAATTCAGAAATTTGCCCCCTCCCTCAGGGTTTATATCTACTACGGGAGACTCAGGAGGGAGAAAGTTCCGTCCTTCAATGACTATGATGTGATACTGACTTCTTACGGGATACTCAGACGTGATTATGAGGTACTGGAGAATATAAGATTCAGGTATGTGGTTCTGGACGAGGCTCAGAATATAAAGAACTTTGCCTCAATGACCAAGAAAGTCAGTAAACTTTTGAAGGCCGATTATAAACTGGCACTGACCGGCACTCCTCTTGAAAACAGGCCACTGGAACTCTGGTCGATATTCGATTTTCTTATGCCGGGATATCTGGGAGGGCTTGAGAGATTCAAGAGGACCTATGATGCCCCGATAGTCAAACTGAATGATGAGAAGGCCTCCAAAAGGCTCAAGAAACTTACTTCTACTTTTGTTTTGAGAAGACTTAAAGACCAGGTAGCCTCTGACCTTCCTCCAAAGATGGAGATTATTCAGAAGTGCAATCTTTCTGAAGAGCAGAAAGAGATTTATAAATCAGTCTTACTAGCTCAGAGAGAGAAGGTTTTCAGCGAGATTGAAAAGAAGGGGCTCGGCAAGAGCTCTCTTACCATCCTTTCTGCACTTACGAAACTCAGACAGATCTGCTGCCATCCGAATATTGTAAAAGAGCTGAAGGAATCTAAGGAGGTCGAATCTGCAAAACTGGAGCTGATGAAGGAGATAGTCCAGAACGTACTCGACGAGGGTCACAGGATAATTATCTATTCGCAGTTTGTCGAGATGCTTTCGATTATAAGAAGGGACTTTGACAGGGATAATATTCCGTATTTCTACCTTGACGGAAATACGCCGGCCACAAAAAGGCTGCAGATCGTCGATGAATTTAACAGGGGCGAAAAGGCAAATCTCTTCCTGATAAGTCTCAGGGCAGGTGGTGTAGGGCTCAATATCACAGGTGCTGATTATGTTATTCATTATGACCCATGGTGGAATCCGGCTGTTATGGACCAGGCTACAGACAGGGTCCACAGGATAGGACAGACCAAGAATGTCTTTGTGTACAAGCTTATCACAATAGGGACAGTCGAGGAAAAAATCCTGAAGCTTCAGGAAGAGAAAAAGAATATATTTGAAAAGGTTATAGGTAATGAGGAGAGTATCGGCAAACTTATTAATAAGGATGACCTTGCGATGCTCTTTGATTTTAATGACTGAGAAACGGAGGATATTATGAAGAGAGAAACTATTGCGAGACTGGTTATTTTTATACTTCTTCTGTCGGCTTCTTTTGTGCCGTATTACTGCGGAACTACGAGAGACGACACACCGGCAGATGTAAAACCTAAGGATGTGGTTGCAAAGGACGGAACGGGTCTTGAGGATGTCGAGATTACTGACGGCGGGTATTCTGTTGTCACGGTCTACAATGTCCAGAGTGGTTCGGTTGCAGAGAATACTCTTGTTGAAATAAGGGATGTCGTTGTTACGAGCCCGACCTTCAAATCAAGCTCCAAATCTGTTGATAATGATTCATTCTTTGTTGTGGAGAAGGACGGAGGACCTTATTCAGGTATTTACATTTTCTTCAAGAACAACAAGGCAGATGTTGCGATAGGTGACCTTGTGGATATCCGCGGGACATATATGGAATATTACAACAACAGCCAGATTGTGGCAACGGAAGTCATTAAGAAGGGCACGGCTCCGCTTCCCGCTCCGACAGAGGTTGACCCGGCAAAGGTCAAGACAGGTGCAGAGGATTCCGAGAAGTATGAAGGCTGTTTTGTCAGGATACTGAACGTGGAAGTGACAAATGATGCGGTTCTGGGTACCGACGGAAAACCGCACGGTGATTTCGAGATTACCGGAGGCCTTATTGTCGGAAAGTTCTTCCCTAGAAATTACAAGGCAAAGAACGGAGATAAAATAGACTCTATAATAGGGATACTCAATTATAGCTTTGACCAGATGAGGCTCCAGCCAAGGGATGATAATGATATAACTATCGGGACATTGTCGGACGGCGGAACGGATATATCAGGCGGAGATGCCGATATTACAACAGGCATTACGATTTATGATATTCAGGATGTGAATTCAGCAAAACATCCGTCAGAGAATTCGGCAGTCAAGGTGGAGAATGTAGTAGTGACCGGCGGACAGTTCAGCGCATCGGCAAATCTGTATGGCATATTTGTTCAGGAGAAAAACGGAGGACCTTATTCCGGTATACTGGTGGTTTACGGAAAGACATCAGGTCTTGGTCCGTTTGCACAGGGTGATGTACTCACTATCGAAGGTACCTATAAGGAATACTACGACATGTCGGAGATATCTGCCACATCGATAACGAAGACTGGTTCCGGCGAGAGTGTTAATCCCACAGTTGTTAATCCTGCCAGTGTCGCAACAGGCGGAGCAGATGCTGAGAAGTATGAGGGAGTGCTTATAAAGGTGGAGAACGTAGAGGTAATCGATGCAAATCCCGACGCCTCCGCGGAGAAGGATTACAAGGAGTTTATGGTAACAGGGAATCTGAGGGTGAATGATAAGTACAGTTATTCTTATACCGCAAGCAGGAAGGTGGGTGACAGGTTTGATTATATAATCGGAATACTGGATTACGACTTCAGTAATTTCAAACTCAACCCGAGGTCTGACGACGACCTCGCCCTCTCAGGAACTGTAAAACCTGATGCCGGACAGGAGACAGATACAGGAGTGGCGGATACCGGCTCAAATGATACCGGCACAACGGATACCGGAACGACAACAGATACCGGCACAACTGATACAGGAAGTTCCGAAAAGAAATGCGCGGGCAGTTTAGTAATCAGTCAGATTAAGACATTTGGTATAGCTGATGGTGGTGCAAATCATCCGGATGAGTTCATAGAGCTTTATAATCCTCTTGATGAGGGAATAACAATTGACGGGTTCAAACTTCAGTACAAGTCAGCCACGGGTACTGAATGGAAGGACCTCGCATCCTTCTCCGGAATGATTGGCCCCGGGAAATTCATTCTTGTCGCATCGGATGTAGCTCAGCTGGGGAACCTGACAGCAGATAAGACATACGCAAGTTCACAGCTTGGTCTCTCTGCTTCAGGCGGGAACCTGCGTATTATTGATGGTAATGGCAAGGTTATGGATATGGTTGCCTGGGGTTCGGGTAATTCTCCGGAGGGGACAGCTGCTCCTGCACCTGTAATGGGTGGTTCAATTATCAGAAAGGCAAAGTCTGAATCGACATCCGATTCTATGAAGAGCGGAGGAGCAGATGAAAAGGCCGGTCACGGTGTTGATACAGATAATAATGTGAATGACTCCTGATTTTCCCACTTTTAAATCCTAAAAAGTTAACTTGTTGATTTAATTGGATAATAGATGTAGTCAATTAGTGTGAAACCGCACTACCATAGATTAAGACTTGTTAAAACGAAATCCAGATCAACTGCTGTTCAGGT
>DYEF01000002.1 GCA_020725805.1 Bdellovibrio sp. | reverse complement strand
GGGACGGATTATCTGAAGTGCTTAAAATCATTATGAAAAGGATAAAGCAGATGCTTAGTAAAGAGAAAAAAGTGAATAAAAACCAGCTAAGATTTAGTTTTGCGGAGGATTTATGAAAAATTTTGGGGTATTTCCAGAAAAGCAATATAAATATGCCTTGACTCATATAAAAGTAGAATTTATGATTGGTCGGGTATGAAATTCTATATCGAGACATACGGCTGCCAGATGAATGAACGAGATTCTGAGGAGATTTCCTCGATACTCAGGATGGAAGGGCTTTTTGAGGTAGATTCTCCGAAAAACGCCGATATTGTATTCGTCAATACCTGCTCGGTAAGGGAGAAGCCGTCGCAGAAGGCTCTTTCGGCGGCGGGCAGGTATATCAAGTCGAAGAATCACAGAAAGAGGATTGTTGCACTCTGCGGCTGCTTTGCAAAACAGGAGGGGGAGAAATTAAGGGAGAGATTTCCGGATATCGATCTCGTCTTTGGTCCGCAGCAGATCAAGGACCTGCCGGTTCTGCTCGGTCGGGTTCTTGCCGGGAAGGTATCTGTTGTGGATGTCTCGGATTCGGGATATGTAAGCGAGGAGAATTTTTCAGAGGACTTTAAGGGTGTAACTGCCTTTGTCAATATAACCAAAGGGTGTAATAACTTCTGCTCCTTTTGTATCGTCCCGTATCTGAGGGGCAGGGAGTTCTCAAGGGAGAGCCGGATCATTCTGGATGAGGTCAAGAAAAGAGTCGGGTGCGGTGTAAAGGAGGTCACCCTTCTGGGACAGAACGTAAATTCGTATCTGGACGAGAAAAATAATGTCGATTTTGTAGGACTTCTGGAGATGGTTCACGAGATTGATGGACTTATGCGGATTAGATTTACAACCTCCCACCCCAAAGATGTTTCTGACAGACTGATAGGCGCATTCGGATATCTCCCTAAATTATGCAATCATATACATCTGCCTGTCCAGTCCGGTTCGGACAGAATACTTGACCTTATGAACCGCAAATACGACAGAAAACACTATTTAAGCATAATTGAAAAGCTCAGAAAGGTCAGAGAGGATATCGCAATTACTACCGATATAATCGTCGGATTTCCGACAGAGACAGATGAGGATTTCGGATACACTATGTCACTGCTCGATGAGATAAAGTTCGATACAGCATTCTCTTTCAAGTACTCTCCGCGTCCTTTGACGAGGGCATACAGGGAATTGGAGGATGACGTACCTGAGAATATCAAAGAGGAGAGACTGGGGATTCTGCAGGAGAGAATCGAAAGTATTGCACAGGAGAAGAACAGAAACCTTAAGGGAAAATGTCTTGAAGTACTTGTTGAAAAGAAATCGGAGAAATTTCCCGGGCAATATATTTCGAGGTCCTCCTGCAACAGGGTCGTAAATCTTATATCGGACTGCGACCTGACGGGCAGAATCGTGAAAGTCAGGATTACAGAGGCACTCAAACATTCGCTCAGGGGTGAACTGATGAAAGGAGAGATTTATGAAAAAGGCAGATGTGGTAGGAATACTGCTTGACGAAAAGGATAAAATACCGGTTGTGGTCTTAAAGACAGTCGAGGATAATATCCAGCTCCCTATATGGATAGGTCCTGTGGAGGCTATTGCGATTCAGAATGCGCTCGAGAATGTGGAACCTGCCAGACCGATGACACACGACCTGATAAAGAATATTCTCGACGGACTTGGTGCCGGTGTAGAAAGAGTCGTGATAACGGACCTCCTCGAGAATACATTTTATGCAAATATAGTCGTCGGAATCGGCGGGAGGGAGGTCAGTATCGATTCGCGTCCTTCGGATGCGATAGCGGTTGCGCTCAGAATGAATGCCCCCGTTTTTATAAATGATCAGGTCTTCGAAAAGATGAAGGAGAAGATGGACCCCGACGAGAGACTCAGGGAGTATCTGAATTCGCTCTCTTCTGAGGACTTCGGAAAATACAAAATGTGATTCCCCTGTATGATAAGATTTCTGATACTTTTTTTCTACTATTATGTGCCCGTGGCGCTTTATCTGCTGCTGATATATTTTCTCTCTTCTCTCAATATCAGTGCCGGCGCGCTGCCGGTCTCTGTATCGGATAAGTTTCTGCATATTCTCGAATATGCGGTGCTGGGGTTTCTGTTTATGAGGGCATATCTGAATACAGCGGGGAGGGAGTTCAGGCTCAGGGGTGTATTTACAACGGTATTCTTTGCCTTTCTGTTCGGATGTTCCGACGAATATCACCAGCTCTATGTCCCCAACAGGGTTGTCTCACTCGGAGATATACTTGCCGACACAACAGGTGGTTTTATTGGTTCAATTTTTTACCTAATTGTGTTATATGTAATTTCACGGAAGGAGAAAAGTAATGGAGAGACTGATTGAATATAAAGGAAAAAGGCCCGAAACCGGGAATGGTGTCTTCATTGCCGAAGGTGCAATTATAATAGGGGATGTGAAAATAGGTGACGATTCGAATGTATGGTTCAATACCGTAATAAGAGGGGATATGAACAGTATCCGTATAGGCTCTAAAACCAGTATTCAGGACCTCGTCCTTATTCATGTGTCGAGACAGGGCCCGCCCGTTATTATCGGTGACAGGGTAACGATAGGACATAAGGCGACCGTTCACGGCTCTAAAATCGGCAATGATGTCCTTATAGGTATGGGTGCAATCCTTCTGGACGGCACGGAGATCGGAGAATACTCGGTGGTGGCAGCGGGAACAGTAATAACGGAGAATACAAAGATTCCTCCATACTCGCTGGTGGCGGGGGTCCCGGGGAAGATCAAGAAGACTTTTACAGAAGAAGAGATAAAGAGATTCGACTACTTCCACAGACACTACCTCGAACTCAAGGAAGATTATCTTGGTATGAAAAGGGGGAGATGATGGACCAGATAGAGTTTCTGAAAGGAAATATTCTGTTTAAGGGATTTGATGAGGGTTCGATTGCGAGGTTTGCCGAATCGTTTGAGGAACTGGAGTTCGAGTCGGGAGGGACGGTATTTGATGAGAAACAGCCGGCAGACGCCCTGTATCTGATAATGGAAGGTTCCGTGAACATTTATGTCAGGGAGAGCAGCGGGAAAGAGGTCCTTATCGGCCGTCTTATACAGCAGGAGGCACTGGGACAGCTTTCACTCATAGGAAATTTTGAACATCTCACGAAGGCCGTTGCACAGGAGAATACGACTCTTCTGAAACTCTCCCGCCAGAGTTTTGCCAGTCTCAACAAAACCAATCCCCAGATGTCGCTCAGACTCGTGCTGAATATCTTCTCGGAGTTTGTCAGGACGGTTCAGGAGAACTCCGAGGCATTCAGATTCATCATAGAAAGTTATACAACCGGAAGGAATCAGCAGTAATGGGCAGGGGTATTCAGAGAGTACTTCTTGTGACCGGCTTTCCGCTGATAACAGCGAGGAAATTCATCCTTTATGCAGCCCAGAAGGAGAAGAATTATTGTGCGGTGCTGGTCCCGCCCAAATTCGAAAAAAGCGCAAAGACGTTCGTAGAGAAGAATAACCTGAAAACCAATGTCAGGGTGATAACCGGCGATATTGCAACTATGCATCTGGGGTTTTCTTCGGAGGAATACAGATTCCTGCTGAAGAATGTGACGGACGTATATCATCTGGCATCGATATACTATCCGGGCACACAGGAAGATATAATCCGGAAGGTCAATATTCAGGGCACAAAAAATATCATTCAGTTTGTAAAGGATACAGGGAAGAATGTGCCGCTCAATTATCTCTCGACCTGTATGGTATTCGAAGGTCATTCGGGACTTGTTCTGGAAGAACCGGTCAGCAGACCGTCATACAGCTGCTTTCTTTACAAGAGCAGGTATATCGCCGAGAGTATGATAATTTCGGAACAGGAAGTACTTTCGAGAATCTTCAGGGCACCTCTTATCGGCGGTGATTCTGTCAGCGGCGAGACGGAGAAACTCGACGGGTTTTACGCCCTTATATATCTTTTGCTTATTACGGATATGAAGTTCCCGGTACCTGTGCCGCACAGAGGTACTGCCCCTCTGAATATAGTGCCGCTCGATTATCTGGTAAAGACACTCTGTTTTATCAGTGAGAATCCGGAATCGGTAAGACAGATTTTCCATATAGTCGACCCCAATCCGGTCTCGGTAAAGACAGCCCTCGACCTTATTGCCAAAGAGACGAAGAAGAACCTGAGAATAGTCTTCCCGCCTGCCGATATATTGAGACCACTCTCCAAATCCGGATTTTTGAAGAGAATAATCCCTCAATATACCCCGCTTTTCGACATACTGAATCAGTTTATTATTTTCTCCCATACCAATACGGACAGGTTTATGAAGGATTCCGGTATCGAGGCACCTCATTTCGAAGATTATCTGAAACCGATGATATCATTTGTGAAGAAACGGATAGAATCATCGAAATGGCGGGGTGAGGATAACCGTGCCGACGACCCTTACGGGGAGTAACCGGTATTTCCGGAACAAGTTGCATTAGGGTTTTTACCTTATTTGTTGATTTTGATATTTCGTTTTTGTATAATGATATTTGTAAGGGAGGTTTCCTTATGAGAAGAGGGTTATGTAATCTGACAATTATTCTATCGACAGGTCTGATGCTGTTCTCGGCCTGCAGTGATTCTCCTTCTTCCGGAGGAGGTGACCCGTATGAGGACAGCTCTTCAGGAAAGGATGTAAAACTCTCTGATGTCATAATAAAGGATGTCATTACGGATGTGACCGATGCATCGAAGGATGCTTCGAAGGATACTGACGGGAGTGATGTCTATAAAGACGGGGAGATACCGGATGGTACAGAACCTGACGGGGAGGTTCCGGATACGGATTATACCGATGGCGGGACGGATGTCTCAAAGGATGCAGTTGTAGACCAGCTTTATGTGGAGATAACTCCCGAGAGCGTAACTCTTCAGGCAAATGTCGGTCAGCAGAAGTTTGAGGCAACTGTTTTCAATTCGAAGGTAACCACAGATGTAACGTTCGAGATAGTCGGTGACCCGGGTGACGGCTCCTACGGAACTATCAGCAGTTCAGGTCTGTATAAGGCACCGCCCGAACAGCCGGCAAATCCGAACATTACAGTCAGGGTCAGATGTGTCGAGGATAATTCGGTCTATGCCGATGCCTCTGTCTTTATTCTCCCTGCAATAAAGGTTACGGTCTCCCCGAAGACGGCCATTGTGCATAACAATATGACCCAGCAGTTTTCTGCGCTCGTCGAAAATACCAACGATACGACGGTTATATGGGAAGTCCTTGGCGGTGCACAGAACGGTACGATTGACAATACCGGTTTCTATACGGCGCCTCCCGATGTTCCGAATCCCGAAGAGGTTCAGATCAGGGCAACGAGTGCTGTCGACAATTCCAAATACGATACGGCGGTAGTGACAGTGGCACTCCCGATAGAGGTGAACATTCTGCCCTCATCGGCGATAATAAATGTTGGTAAGACGAAGCAGTTTACGGCACTTGTCAAGAATGCTCATCAGACGAATGCCGTTATCTGGTCGATCGAGAAAGACCCCCGGTGACGGTTCACTCGGAACCGTAAGCAATACCGGTTTATACACTGCTCCCCAGAACGTTCCTAATCCGGCACAGATAGTGATAAGGGCGACGAGCGTCGAAGACAATTCCGCCTTCGGAATAGCACCTGTTTTGATTGTCCCGCCTGTAAGTGTGACAATATCTCCCAAGACAAAAACCGTCAATGCGGGAACGTCCTTCAAGTTCAGTGTAACCGTCGAGAATGCCGACGAAGACCCGTCGGTAAAATGGGAGGTTATAGGCGGAAATCAGAACGGGATTATTGAACAGGACGGTTATTATACTGCACCCGACACGGTTCCGAACCCTGCAAATGTCACAGTGAAGGTTACATCCAACTTCGATACCTCTGCCTCCGATACTGCAACTGTTACTGTTGCAAAACCGATCGAGGTCGAGGTCTCTCCCAACTTCGTCTATGTCAACGTAACGAAGACGCAGCAGTTTACTGCAACTGTCAAGAACACGAGTGATCAGGGAGTTACCTGGTCGGTATACGGTGGTGCGGCAAACGGAACGATTTCGCAGACCGGCCTCTATACGGCACCGGCGAACGTGCCGAATCCGAATATAATCTCGGTACTTGCCACCTCGAAGGCCGACCCGACAAAATCAGGCGGTGCGCAGGTGGTAATTGCCCCGCCGATTCAGGTATCCATATCTCCCACAGAGGCAAAGCTTGCCCTTAAGGAGACAAAGCTCTTCTCCGCAAGCGTTTACAATACGAGCAACACAAATGTCACCTACTCGGTTGTAGAGGGTGCAAACTATGGTTCGGTAAATGCCTCCGGGACTTATACCGCACCGGATAAGATCACAGACAAGGTCGTGGCAACAGTCAGGGCCACCTCTCAGGCAGACAATACGAAGTATGCCGATGCAAAGGTATATCTGTACCCGATGGTTTCGACATTTGCGGGCTCTTCTTGGGGAGACGGCGCTACAATCGGACAACCGGCTCAGTTTAAGTCTCCGTCCGGTGTATTTGTGATTGACAATAGTCTTAATGCCTATGTGGCAGATACCGGCAGCAACCGTATCAAGAAGGTCGATCCGACAGGTAAGAACACACTGATTATCGGAAGCGGTGCCTATGGATATGCAGAGGGTGCAACGACGGCTGCCCAGCTTGCTGCCCCGACGGGACTCTTCTGGGACGGTTCATACCTCTATTTTGCAGATACCGGCAACAACAGAATCAGAAGAGCTGATGCAGCAGGTACGACCACTCTGGTGGCCGGAACAGGCGCGGTAGGCAGTGCAGATAACAATACAGGTTCCTCTGCGACATTCTTCCAGCCGATGGGAGTTGTCAAGGTCGGGAATTATCTCTATGTAGCTGATGCCGGAAATCACAAAATAAGAAGAATCGAGTTGTCGGGTAATTTTGCTGTGACGACTTTTGCCGGCTCTACACAGGGAGATGCAGATGGAGCAGGGACCGCTGCAAAGTTCAACAGACCTACGGCGATTGCAGCGGATTCGGCAGGCACTTACCTATATGTCTGCGATACCAACAACAACAAGATTAAACGGATACAGATATCGAATGCGAATGTTACCAACTTTGCGGGGACGGGTACTGCGGGATATAAGGACGGTGCTGCTACCTCTGCCGCCCAGTTCAATTCACCCTCAGGCATAACTTATTTCAAGAGTGGTGCCACAGAGCTTCTGTATATTTCCGATACTCAGAACTACAATATCCGTGTCATTGTGGGCGGACAGGTATATACATTCGCCGGGACCAATACTTATGGATTTGCAGACGGGCAGGGATATCTGACGAAGTTCAATACACCTATGCATCTCTTTATTGCCCCTGACGGGAAGAATATCCTTGTGGCCGATTCCCAGAATCACAGAATCAGACTTTTGGACCTTGAACAGTAAGAAGGAGGTTTACTATGAAACCTTTTAAGATATTTCTGGCTTTTTCGGTGATAACGGCTTTTTGTCTGATGAGCCAGCCGGCCTATACTCAGGAGTGCAGTAATCCGAATATCCTGCTCGTACTCGACAAATCAGGCTCGATGGCGGGAACTAAGTGGACACAGGCAAAGGCAGCCATCCAATACCTGATGAACACATACGGTTCTCAGGCGAGGTGGGGACTCTCTCTCTTCGCATCCGATAATAACTGTGCGGCCGGTATAATCGACGTAGGTTGTGCAGACAATACTGCCACGGCAATTATGAACAAGATAAACAGTGTCTCTCCCGACAGCAATACCCCCACGGGCAGGACACTTGTGGCAGTAAATCAGTATAGCGGCATTCACGACCCTGCAAGGCTGAATTTTGTAATTCTGATTACCGACGGTCAGCCAAACTGCGATACCGACGCAATCAATTACTCGATAAAGGCGGCGGGTGCACTCTATGCATCAGGTGTTAAGGTCTTTGTAATCGGTTTCGGAAGCGGTGTAGATGCGAATACCCTCAACAATATGGCAAATGCAGGAGGGACGGGGAACTATTATCAGGCAGATAATCAG
Organism: Bdellovibrio sp.; assembly: GCA_020725805.1. Taxonomy (GTDB): domain Bacteria; phylum Myxococcota; class SpSt-1050; order SpSt-1050; family SpSt-1050; genus SpSt-1050. The sequence continues at coordinate 24,714 of DYEF01000002.1, read as the reverse complement.
CAGCAGCTTCAGGCAGCGCTCGATATAATCGTTACTCTTGCCACGAAGAGGGTCTGTTATACTGACTGCGGCTCGGGTTATGAGTCCTGTGTAAACGGGCAATGGAAGAACTGTACGGCTCCTACATCCTGCTGTGTGGATACTAATGATACCTGTAATACAGGTCTTCAGGGTGTTTGCGGGATAGGGAAGATGAAGTGTGTCAACGGCAAACTCACCTGTGTTCAGGTAAACTTTCCGAAGAATGAGGAGTGTAACCTGCTAGATGACAACTGCGACGGACAGATTGACAACGGAATTGCTCCCAAGGTCTGTACAAACACCTGCGGAAATCAGGGGACACAGACCTGTGTCTATGGGAACTGGACAAAGTGCAGTGCTGCCCCCTGTTGCACACCAACCTATGAACCCTGCAACACCGGGAAACCGGGAGTATGTGCTGAGGGTAAGATGCAGTGTGTGGATGATGTACTCACCTGTGTTCAGATTAAGCAGCCCTCGACCGAAATCTGTGACGGATTCGACAACGACTGTGATGGCAAGATTGACAATAACATACCCGACAGGGATTGCACCAACTTCTGTGGTCATGAAGGGAAGCAGAGCTGCGTCAATGGTGTATGGAGCAAGTGTGATGCGCAGCCCTGCTGTATTGATACGAATGCCCCGTGCAATACCGGAGAGAAGGGGATATGCGCAGAGGGAAGAATGAAGTGTGTCAACGATATCCTTACCTGTGTCAGGGTTAATGAACCTCTGCCGTATGAAATCTGTGATAATAAGGACAACAACTGTAACGGAGAGGTGGATGAGAATAATCCGGGTGGAGGCGCGGCCTGTGATACCGGGAAGAAGGGAGTCTGTGCAGAAGGCGTGGTAACCTGTATCGGAGGTGAACTGAAGTGTCTGCAGAAGAATCAGCCCTCGGTCGAGATATGTGATGGTCTGGATAACGATTGTAACGGAGTGGCCGACGATAATAATCCGGGAGGAGGAAAGGTCTGTGCAACGGGCCTGAAGGGAGAGTGCTCCAAAGGTCATACAAGGTGTGATTCGGCAAATGCGAAACTTGTGTGTGACCCCGACAAGACGGCCGTTACGGAGGTCTGCGACGGACTTGACAATGACTGTGACGGAGAGATTGACAATGGTGTCCTCAACAACTGCGGTGGCTGTGGTCCGGAGCCCGAAGAGATATGCAACGGAAAGGATGAGAACTGTAACGGTGTTACCGATGATAATGCACCCTGTCCGCCCGGAAAGTACTGCTTCGAGGGAGAGTGTGTGGCTCCCTGTCAGGCCGGTGAATGCCCGAAGGGATATGACTGTGTCAACGGTTATTGTGTCGAGCCCTGCAAGGGGAAGGTTTGCAAACCTGAAGAGGACTGTATCGCCGGAGTCTGCGTAGATAAGTGTAAGGATGTAAAGTGTCAAAATAATTACAGGTGCTGGCACGGCGAGTGTCTGCCGGATAACTGCTACGAGATTCCCTGTGAAGAAGGGAAGATCTGTGAGAATTATCAGTGTATTGATGACCCGTGTAAGAATGTGACCTGCAACAAACAGAATGCAGAATTCTGTGTTGACGGAAAATGTGAGAGAAGCTGTGCAAGGGTTTCCTGTGAAATTGGTAAAAAATGTGTTTACGGAGAATGCGTTGATGACCCCTGCGCGTTTGAAGAATGCAAAGAGGGAGAAATCTGTTCACAGGAAGGTAAGTGTATAGAAAATGAGTGCGATGAAATCAAGTGCGATAAGGGATTTATCTGTGTCGACAACAAGTGCGTGGAAGACCCCTGCAACAATATCAAATGCCCGTTTGAGGCAGAGAGGTGTGTCAACGGCCAGTGTGTCAGCGGAGAAATTACTGACGCAGGTTCCGATACGGGTTCTGATACGGCTTACGATTCGGGATATACGGATGTGTTCACGGATTCGGACAGGGATGCCGGAATCGCCGATGCGGCAAAAGATACCTCTCTCTCTGATACCTCATCGAAGCCGGATACGGCTTCTTCTGATGATTCCGGTAGTGTAGGCGGAAAGGATGTGGATGACGGGTCTGGTAGTGAAGATTCTTCCGGTTGTTCCTGTTCGGCATTGTTCTGAGCCTGAACTTATAAGACTGTTTTTGATGGTAACGGAAGGGTGAGAAAACCCTTCCTTTATCATATTTTTCGGAGGGTATAAAAATGGTAAAAAGTAATCGCAAAGCGGTCTGTTTCATTGCTTTTTTGTCTTTTTTCTTCCTGTTCTCTCTTCCGGATTTGCACTCGAAGGACTTCTATCTCGACCCGGTTAACGGGAAGATAGACGGCGATGGCAGTATCGTCAATCCGCTCCCGTCACTTCAAGAGGTAATTGAAAAGAAACTGATCAGCGGATATCAGTGTGAGACTCTGCCTTATAAGCCTGACTGTAATAAGGTATTGAAGAATCCGGACGCGCCAATTAAAGGCGGAGACAGACTGCTTCTTATGAATGGTTATCACGGCTCGATAACGATACAGGACCTTTATCAGAATGACCCTGTTATTGTAGAGGCGGCGCCGGGACATAAACCCCGGATAAAGAATATCAGGTGTCTCGGGGCCTCTAAATGGGTATTAAGAGGTCTTTATATAAGCCCCTCTTTTGCAGAGCCCTATGAGAAGGTCTCAACCCTTGTGGTCTTTGAGAATCACAACTTCAGAGGACCCTGTACGGATTCGGTCATCGAAGGTTCGGAGATATTCTCTGTAAAAGATACCTCGCAGTGGACACAGGACGACTGGAATAATCTCTCCTGCTCCGGTATATCCGTTCAGGCAGATAACTGTGAGGTAAAAAATAATTATCTCAAGAATGTAAATTTTGGTATTAGTGTAAGTGGTAAGAATGCAAAGGTAATAGGGAATACAGTGGAGAATTTTGCGGGAGACGGGCTGCGCGGTCTCGGGGATTACGGACTGTTTGAGGATAACCTTGTAATGAACTGCTATGCTGTAAACCAGAATCACGACGACGGGTTTCAGTCCTGGTCAGTCGGTACAGACGGACAGGTGGGAACCGGTGAGGTCAAAGGGGTAATCCTGCGTGGAAATATGATAATCAATTATACTGACCCGAATCAGCCGTTCAGGGGGACATTACAGGGTATCGGCTGTTTCGACGGATTCTATACAGACTGGGTTGTCGAGAACAATGTTATCATCACCGACCACTGGCACGGGATTTCGTTTTACGGGGCAAAGAACGTAAGAATAATTAACAATACTGTCGTGGATATCAACACCGAGAGTCCCGGCCCGCCATGGATAAGGATAAATCCCCATAAGGACGGGAGACCATCGGAGGGCTGCATTGTAAGAAATAATATAACGACAAGTCTGCAGGTAGGGAGCGAGACAATCAGCGACCACAACCTCAAGATAGATTCTGTCTGGGCAGAGAAGTATTTTGTAAATTATGCGGGATTTGACCTGCACCTGACGCCCGATAGTCCGGCCATTGATTCCGGAGAGTCTGAGTTTGCTCCGCTTTACGACAAAGATAAGGTCAAACGACCTCAGGGAAATGCCGTAGACCTCGGTGCCTATGAATACGTTCCCCCTCAGCCGGATGCGGGTTCCGGTGATGCCACTAATGAAGATATTCTTTTATCTGATGACGGTCCGAAGACAGATGATGCAATAGTTGTCACTGATGATGGCGGAAGTAATATTCCTGATGCAGGTGATGATGTTGCTGATTACTATTCCGGAGATGATACTGCGTTGACCGACAATGGAAATATTAGCGATATTTCTGTCCCTGATACCGGGAAAAGACCTGATGGTATAACTCTGAACGAAGATGTATCAACAGATAATCCGGAGGAATCCTCCGGGTGTGCCTGCTCGCTCGTTTATTAATCGGCAGGGATATAATAAAGCCGGGTACATATTTCTGTTGATGATTTTGCCTGCCATCTGCCGAAAGCAGAGATGAAAAATGTTTGACAATATGTTGTGGCTGTAATAGATTTTTCTGCGGTTATGTAATAGGCTTTTAGAGCCACCCAGACCTGGTTTTATTGGTTTAGGGTGGCTTTTTGTTTTTTTAAAAGGGTATTTTATATGGACACAAAGGAAAAGACGGCACTGATAGTAACAGATATTCAGAATTACTTTTTCAAAAAAGGCAGCCGCGCCTATATAAGAGGTTCAGGTCGGATAATCAGACCGGTTAATAAATTAATCCGCATATTTGCTGAACGGGGGCTTAAGGTCGTATTTACAAAGCAGATATTCCCTTCTGAACCATTCCATCCTATGAGGAGATGGTGGAAGAGACTGCCGTCAGGCGAGGAGTGTGAACTCTTTGACGGCATGTTCGTCCCTGACTGTAAGGATGTTATTGAGAAGACGCATTACTCTGCATTTTTCGGCACAAGACTGGATAAACTGCTCAGGGCTCAGGGTATAAAGAGATTGTTCTTCTGCGGCGTAATGACTCATCTCTGTGTAGAGACGAGTATCAGAGAGGCTTTTATGCTCGGGTATGATTCGTATCTTGTGGAGGATGCCGCAACGTCCAAGAAATCCGCATACCATAAGGCATCTGTACTGAATCTCGGACACGGATTCTGCAAGGTCATAAAAAGTGAGGATGTAGATGAATATATATGATGCAGTAATTATCGGTGCCGGTCCGTCTGGTGTGGGAGCTGCATTGCAGCTGAAACATAACGGCTTCAGGACTCTTCTGCTGGAAAAAAGGGAGGTCGGCGGGAGGATAAGGCTTGCAAGACGGGCAGAGAATCTCTTCTCATCCGGTCCGCTCGGAGGCAGACAGGTAGTCAGGATTCTGAAAAAGATAATAAAGAGAAAAGGTCTTAATCTTGTTGTGGATGAGGTAAAAGGGATAGAGGGCTCCGGAAATCTTTACAGAATAGTAGCAAAGAATAAGGATTATTATTCAAGGTTTGTCGTGGTTGCAACAGGCCTCAGGCCTGCTGTCCCGGAAATTGAGGGGATAAATCTGCCGGACGTAAGAAAACATATCTTTTTCGAATGGGATTCGATGAAGAAGAATCTTCATTCACCGGTTCTGATAATAGGGGCAGGTGAGGTAGGGGCAGATTCAGCCTGTTCGCTGAGGGAGAGGGGATTTGAGGTATTCCTCTTCTCGAGGTCACGGAAAATCAGCATTAATCCCGTATTGAGAAGGGATGTCAGAAGACTATGCGTCAGAATAATTTTAGGAGTCGAATACGATATGATCAAAGCCGACGGGGATATGATAAACCTTCTTTACAGGAAGAACGGAAAAACCCTTTTAAAGAGCGCAAAGGCAATACTCGTTACAGCAGGGGGCGTGCCGGATCTGCCGGTTGTAAAAGATGGTACCAGTATTGATGGAATATTTTTCTGCGGTGATGCAAAAGGTTCGAATTATAGTCAGGCCGCCGTGGCTTTCGGTGACGGAATCAATACCGCAATGAAAATCAGCAGAATACTCTCAGGGAGGCAGAAATGTTAAAGGTAATCTCAAAAATTTCTATTGATAAGGTAGCTTCCACATATGTGGGATATGTAAGGAATAACAAAAAGGACCTTATTGAATTTGTGGATTCAACTCCTCCGCCTGAATCAGACAAAAAGAAGAAGTGGGTAATTATCGTTTCATCACAGATTGGTTGTCCGCTGAGATGCAGATTCTGTGATGCCTCCTCATATTTCAGAGGGAATCTCAGAAAAGAGGAGATTCTGTCGCAGGTTAATCACATACTCGGCTTGTATCCGGCTATCAATCCCAATAGAATAGAAAAATTCAAGATTCAGTTTGCAAGAATGGGAGAACCGTCATTAAATCCGGAGGTAATCGATGCAATGCTGACGATAAGGGAGAAATACCCACAATATATACCCTGTATCGCCACAACCGCGCCACTGGGGTCGGAGAGGTTTTTCGAAAGACTTCTTGAAATAAAAGACCACTTTGCGGATTTTCAGCTTCAGTTCTCTGTAAATTCAACAGATTCCGCTCTGAGAGATAAGATAATGCCGTTTAAGAAACAGTCCTTAAAATGGATTTCAAGATATTCCGAAAGATTTTATTCAAGCGGTAAGAGAAAGGTCGTACTGAATTTTGCACTCTCCTGTGACTCTGAAATCGATTATGATGTTATCGGGAGTTACTTTAATCCCAAAATCTGTATTATCAAACTCACTCCCGTAAATCCTACGAGGAATGCGGTCGCCTCCGGTTTTAATGTGACGGAAGACTACAATAGAGTCTATTCGTCTCTGAAGACTCATTCGGAAAATCTCATCAGGCGGGGTTTTCAGAGTATAATCTCTATCGGAGATATGAGGGAGAATACGGTCCTTTCGAATTGCGGGCAGATAGCAAATATACTTGCAACGGCCTCTTAATAACAGACAGCGGCTTTGGGTTCGCAGATGCCGAAACAGCATTTATCAAGAGCGCCGCAGTCATTATCGGATTTGCAGCATTTTCCGCTCTGGTCCTTGATGCAGAACGGGAAGGGAGACGTCGTTATATTTGTACAGCAATAACTGCCATCCGGAGATAAGGAACAATCCTGGGGTTTTGCACAGTGAGTACGGCAGTGATATTGATAGCAGTAGTTTCCTCTGTTCTGGGACGTGCAATCCGCATTGCTGCAGCACTCTCCTCTAACACACTGGTTGTTGCAACAGATATAACCTATACCGATGATTCCGCAGTCAGTGTTGGTGAGACACTCTACACACATATTTGTTTTGAGGTCACATTTTGGCCGGCTCTGATATGTTTTACACTGCGTATCATCACAACATTCACCTTTGTAACAGGAGCCTGATACAGGGGAATTTTTGACGGCACAGCATTTGAGCCCTGTATCCTTGAACTCATTTATACACTCGGTATCGGAGGCGCAGGGATAGCAACTGTAATCAGTTGTATGGCAGATGGGTTTTGTAATACTTCCTGCCTCAAGACAGTCGTATGAGGAGCAGCAGGTTCCCGAATAGCAGTCTCCTGCAAGTACTCCCCTTGTGCAGCACTTGTCTCCCAGATTCTGTGAAGAACATTCTGCACTGCTTCCGCAGGGGCTGCAGTATCCTTCCCTGCATACGGGTTTGGTAATCAGGTTCTGACAGTCAGGGAGCGATGAACAGCAGTTTCCGTATTTACAATAACCCGAGCAGCAGATATCTCCTTTCTGGGCATTTTTACACTGATAACCATCCTGACAGGGTGAGCACTTGTTGTTTATGCAGACAGGTTTTGCCTCATCCTTGCAGTCCGCGTCAGTTACACAATCTCCGAAAACACATACATTGTTTTTGCAGACATATCCGGCCTTGCAGTCCGATTTTGTTGTGCAGCCGCATTTGAAACTGTCAAGGAGACACTTAAAGCCGTTTGAATTAGTGCTGCACTCCACATCATCACAACACTCACCTTTATAGCATACTCCTTCGAGTTGCCCTGAGGGACAGCATTTCTCACCTGTTCCGCAAATGGAAGGTTCGCTCTTACAATCTTCCTCGACACAGTGATGACCTATACATTTTTTATTGTCATTGCAATCCTTGGTTTCGCAGCAGTCACCGGCAAAACACATATATCCGTTGAACGCGTAGCAGCAGACATATCCGAATCCACACTTGATTCCGTTCTCCGGCTTGCATATGTTTACACAGTCCGGTGTCTCGAGTCCCTTTTCACAATAGGGTTTGTCAGGGAGCTTGCAGTCATCATTTGAGCAGCAGTTCGCTATAACGCATCTGTACAGGTTGTCACCCTGAAGACAGCACCTGTACTTGTTGTCAGGGGATTTGCAGGGGTTCTGTGAAAGGGGCTGGCATATATCGGTACAAATATTCTCTCCGTTTACTTCCTTGCAGAGCGGATATCCCGGTTTTGTGCAGTCTTCGGATGTGCAGCAGTATCCTTTTTTACATACTCCGTTGCAGCATATCTCTCCCGGTTTGCATCTGTGAATATCGCTGCAGCCTGTCTTGCAGAGAGGGGGCGACAGGCTCTTATCGCATATCATCCCTTCCGGACACTCGTAATCTGATGTACAGGAGCACAGATAGTTTATGCAGCTGAATCCGTATTTGGAACTTTCACACTCGGTATTATTACAGCATCCCCTCTCTTTCTCGGCGCATATGCTCTTATCACAGCACTTGTTGCTTTCACATTCCTCATTCTTTTCGCACTCTTTGGTGCAGATATTATTGAAGCATTTCATATTGGGTCCGCAGTCCTTGTCTTCACAGCAGGTGCCTGTTTTACAAAGACCATCACAGCAGACATAACCGTTTCCGCATTTTGTCTCATTGTCACATTTCATAGAGCAGAAATGCGACTCGTCACAGGTCGGGAATCCGGCTACCTTGCAGTCTTCGTTTTCACGGCACTCGCCGGGCACACAGATATTGTTAAGACAGAGAAACTTCCCTTTATCACTCAGACATTCATTGTCATTCACGCATTTTATGACGGAGGTATCGGTAATCTGTTCGGTATCCTCCGGATTCTGGGACGTGTCTGTTGTCCCCGGGATATCCTGAAGCACATCCTTTGTGGACAGAATATCGGTAATATTTGCGGTATCGCCCGGTGTACCTCTTACACACTTCCCGTTTTCACAGTACTGTCCTCTGGGACAGTTTTCATTACCTGAACAGGGGGCACCGGATATGTCGACTGAGCAGGATAAGATTAGAAGAGATAATAAAAGGAGTATTCCGGCAAAAAACGTAATTTTTTTATTCTGCATTATGTAGCCTCCGTAATACATTATACATAATCCTAACATAGTCGGAGCCAATTTTCAATTCAGCAGGATTAAATTAAAATAAAAAAGCCGGCGCGAAGGCCGGCTCTGATGACTGGGAAAAAACCTTCTTATTAAGGTTTAATCATAAATGCAATAATAAGGGCATAGATTACGAGTGACTCGATGAATGCAAGACCGAGCAGCATCGGTGTAAAGATCTTTCCTGATGCAGACGGATTTCTGGCAATACCTTCCAGCCCTGATGCAACGGCCTTTCCCTGACCGAGCGCACCGCCGAATGCGGCAACGCCTATTGCGAGACCTGCGGCAAGTGCCATGAATTTGCCCTGTTCGGCCTTTGCCATATCACTTCCGCCCGCTGCCTCCTCGGCAAATGAGATTACCGGGAATAATACTACAGCTGCTACTACCAGCAGCAAAAAAAGGCTCTTTGAAATTCTTGATGACATAAAAATTCCTCCTATGATAGGTTATTATTCATCGTGCGCCTGTGCAAGCGCTATATAAACACAGGTCAGTATTGCAAATATAAACGCCTGAATAAGGGCGACAATCAATCCCAGAATCATAAACGGCATAGGTAGTACGAACGGGAAGAGACCGAGGAATATTGCCAGAACCGCGTGGTCTCCGGTCATATTTCCCATAAGCCTGAGGGATAATGAGAGAGGTCTTGCGAAGTGACCTATCAGTTCTATCGGAAACATCAGCCAGCAGAGAAAATATCCCCACCACTCCCCGATAGGATTTATCATATGGTTTATGTATTTGAAAAATCCGTTCTTCTTTATCCCGATGTAATGGTAATAAAAGAATACCGAGATTGCACAGGCGGCAGTTGTGTTGAGATTGTTTGTGGGGGGCAGAAAGCCCGGAATCAGTCCGAGCAGGTTCGAGAAGAGTATAAAGAGGACAATGGATGCTATGAACGGGAAGTGTTCCTCTGCGTGATGTCCGATTACGGACCTCATCTGACCCAGAAGCATTTCGAAGAGTGCATCAAAGAAATTTGCCACACTCGGTCTGCCGTCGCCGATTACGTTATCGCGGTTTCTTACCAGCACAGAGCGGGCCAGAAGTGCAAGTATTATTACTATAATGAATACGAGAATTGCTCCGGCAACGTGCTGGGCAACCAGGTCCTGTTTTCCTATGAACGATTTCCCCAGATACGCATTCAGGAATTCCTCGAACTGTCTGTATCCGGGCAGAAAATTGAACCAGGAGACTCCGTGCGGCATATTACAACTCCTTTGGTCTTCTTATAAAAACCTCGGTTACCGTGAGCAGAAAGACTGCCGAGTAACCTATGGCCAGCATTATCGGGTCAAATCTGAGTACTTTTATAAAAATATAGAGCATTGCAATTACGATTCCGAATTTTAAGACATTTAGAAACATTACTACAATCTTTACATTGCTTCCGGTCCTTATGAGCGAAAGAAGGAAAATCCTTATCAGAAAGAGCGATACTATCCCGGTAAAGAGTCCGGCAGAGAGCGACGGTGAGACAAAATATGCCGCAACCGGGATAATTATCAGAAAAACTGTTATCAGACTGGTATTTTTCATAACTTATCCATATCAATGCTTTTAACGGCTGAATATACAGCCTTTACCGCTGCACCGAGTCCGGCTATGAAGAAGAAGACAGTCAGATAAGGGGTTGTCGAAAAATATCTGTCCAGATAACTGCCTATAAAATACCCTGCTCCGATGGAGATACCCATCTCGAGCCCGAGGGCAAGAAACCTGGACGCTGTCCTATATACATTTTTGTCATCTTCCTTCATCTGCCATATCGGCGCTGAACTACTAAATATCCCTTTTGACGCATTAAGTCAAACAAAAATGACTTGCAATAATCAAATTTTGTGGCAGAATACCAGCCTCTCAGGGGAAAAGGTCCTTTGGGAGATACGGTTTTTTCTATCTGTTATGGGAAGAGAGACATTTACAATCAGAAAAGTTGAGCAGATTATTCTGCCTGTACTATCGGAGTGTAATTTCCAGCTTGCCGATATCGAGATAATAAGGGGGAAGAACAGGGCCATATTGAGGATATATATCGACAAGAACGGCGGTATTACGGTAGATGACCTTGCACATTTCAGCAGCCGTATCGGCGATATAATAGATGCAGAAGGTCTTTTCGACCACTCCTATACCCTTGAAGTCTCCTCCCCCGGACTCAACAGGAGGATACGGTATCCTGTGGACTTCGACCGCTATGCAGGTAAGGAAATAAGGATAAAGACCCGCAAAAAGATTCAGGGCTCGAATCAGATATCCGGTATCCTGCTCGGAATGGAGGGTGGAAGTGTGGCAGTCAGAAAAGGGGAGTCGAGGATACTCGTTGATATAGAAGATATAGACCACGCAAATCTGATTTATGACTGGGGGGATTCAAACGGAGGAAAGAAGAGATATGGTAAGTGAACTCTTGAAGGTGATTGACGATATTGCAAGGGAGAAGGGTATAGAGAAGAGCAATATTATCGCATTTATAGAAGAGGCCATTCTGACGTCGGCCCGGAAGAAATATATCGGCAAGGATATGGTGGCGAAGTTCAATGATGAACTCGGAGAGGTGGAGCTTTTCGAATACAAGAAGGTGGTGGAGAAGGTAGAAAATCCCGATACCGAGATAGATATCGAGGAGGCAAGAAAGCTCGACCCCGAGGCGCTTGAAGGTGATGAACTGGGATTCAAGATACCGACCAGAGACCTTGGCAGGATAGGTGCACAGGCCGTAAAACAGCTTCTCTCCCAGAGAGTCCGGGACGCCGAGAGAGAGAAGATTTACAATGATTATAAGAACCGTAAGGACGAACTCATAACCGGCGAGGTCCGCAGACTCGAGCACGGGGACCTGATTGTGGATATAGGAAAGACAGAGGCTATTCTTCCGAAAAAAGAGCAGATTCCGAAAGAGGTATTCAGGCCGGGCGACAAGATAAGGGCGTATATAGTGGACGTTCTCAGAATCTCCAGAGGTCCTCAGATTATACTCTCAAGGATTCATCCGGGTTTTCTCAAGAAGCTCTTTGAAATAGAGGTTCCGGAGATTGCCGAAGGTATTGTGCATATAAATGCAGTTGCCAGAGAACCCGGGGTCAGGGCCAAGATAGCCGTTTCCTCCACGGATACCGATGTGGACCCGATAGGTGCCTGTGTAGGTATGAAGGGCGCACGTGTTCAGAATATCGTGCAGGAACTGAGAGGTGAAAAGATAGATATAATACCCTATCACCCCGAGTCTGCAAAATTTGTCTGTAATGCGATCGCACCGGCACAGGTCCTCAAGGTCTTTGTGAGTGAGGATGAGAAGCGTATGGATATAGTTGTACCGGATGACCAGCTCTCTCTTGCAATCGGCAGAAAGGGTCAGAACGTCAGGCTTGCTGTTCAGCTGACAGGCTGGAAGCTGGATGTAATGAGTGAAGAGAAATTCAGTGAATACCGGAAAGAGATAGTTCAGGCATTCTCCAAGATAGAAGGCATAAATGACGTGATAGCGGAACTGCTCTTTACCGAGGGCTGCAGAAAGTATGCTGATATTGCGGAGTTTACTCCCAAGGAACTCTCCGAACTCTCATCGGGACTCATTACCCAGAAGGCCGCAAAGCAGATAATCGCGAGCGCAAAAGAGCTGTCGGAGCAGGAAGCCCTGTCCAAAGAGACTTCCGAGAAGAAGCAGTAACCGGAGCATTGTAATTCAAGGATAATTGAGAAGTGGAATCAGATATTAACATGTTAGTTATGTAAGGTGTTTTATGGGCAACAAGAGAGTACACGAGGTAGCAAAAGAACTTGGAATGGAGAGCAAGGAGCTGATTGCCAGAGCCAAGGAACTTATCGGCCTTGAACTGGCGAGTCACAGCTCGAGTATCAGTGATACAGATATCGCAAAACTGAAACTTGCCATTGAGAAGGAGAAGGAAAAATCCACCCACGAGACCAGAATCGCCCGTGAGGGTCAGGTAGTCGTGAGAAGACGCCGTGAGGCACCCAAACCGGTTCAGGAGCAGGAGAAGACAGCAGAGACTGTTCAGGAAGCAAAACCACAGGAGGTCAAAGAGGAGGTCCCGGCAGAACGTACCGGGGAGGTTCAGAGATCAGGTGCTACGGCTCCGTCAGAGCAGAAGGCCGAAGAGGTCGTTCAGCCTCAGCAGATAGCGGAGGAGGCAGAGAAGAAGGATGCTGTCACCGGGGAGAAGGCAGAGAAACCGGAGAAGCCGGAGGATGTCAGGACCGAACCCGAGAAACCGGCCAGAGAGACCCAGCACAAATTTATGATTGAAGTTGTGGGCACAGTGCCGGATATAAAACCGAAGACCGAGATCTATCAGGGTCAGAAACAGAAGGTACAACCCGACTCGAAATCGCTTAATCTTCAGGAGATACTCAGGACCGATAAGGATGCCAAGGGATTCGACAAGAAGAAGAAAGACGGTCATCACAAGAGGATGCGTGAATTTGATTCGAGCGACATATACGATGAAGATGACGAACGAATGGCCTTCATAGCCGCAAAGGCGAAGAAGAAGAACAAGAAGAGGGCCGAACTGAAGACGGAGATTACCACCCCCAAGGCCATAAAGAGAATTCTGAAGATGCAGGACAGTATATCGGTTCAGAATTTTGCCAAGGAACTCGGCGTAAAGGCCGCGGAGGTCATATCGAAACTTATGTCATACGGTATAGAGGCAACGATAAATCAGAATATTGATTTTGACACGGCCTCGGTGGTGGCAAAGGATTTCAACTGGGAGGTCGTTAAGGCCGAGGAGGACCTCGAGGCAAAACTGATAAGGGAAGAGAGGCCCGAGGATATGGTCCCCAGACCACCTATAGTGACGGTTATGGGGCACGTGGACCACGGGAAGACAACCCTGCTCGATTATATCAAGAAGACGAATGTGGCTGCAAAAGAGGCCGGGGGTATTACCCAGCATATCGGGGCGTACGAGGTAAAGCTTCCGCGCGGCAGTATTACTTTCATTGATACCCCGGGACACGCGGCCTTTACGAAGATGCGTGCAAGAGGCGCCCAGATTACGGATATAGTAATACTTGTTGTTGCTGCCGATGACGGGATTCAGCCGCAGACGATTGAGGCCATCAACCACGCAAAATCAGCCGGCGTTCCCATCGTGGTAGCAGTCAACAAGATCGATAAACCCGGTATAAATCCAGACAGGATAAAGCAGGACCTTATGAGTCACGGGCTTGTCTCCGAGGAGTGGGGCGGTGATACGATAGTCCGTTATATTTCCGCAAAGACCGGTCAGGGTGTGAATGAACTTCTGGATATGATTCTTTTGCAGTCGGAGATGCTCGAACTTAAGGCCAGCAACAAGGGTCCGGCGATGGGCACAGTTATAGAGAGCAAGATCGAGAAGGGAAGAGGTCCGGTTGTAACAGCGATTATCCAGAAAGGATTGCTCAAAAAGGGCGACCTGATTATTTCGGGAGTCTGCTCGGGAAGGGTGAGAATGATATTTGACTCGAACGGTAACCAGTGTGTCTCGGCGGGACCCTCCAAACCGGTCGAGATTCTCGGGCTCTCCGGTACTCCTCAGGCAGGTGAGGCCCTTTATGTGGTCGAGGATGAGAAACTTGCCGACAGAATTATCGAGAAGAGACTCGAACAGCAGAGAAACCAGAAGTTTTCGGCGGCGCAGAAACCGAGTCTGGAAGAGATGCTGAATTCTATCGGAACGGAGCAGAAGACCCTCAGGATTATCCTCAAGACCGATGTCTTCGGAAGTGCCGAATCGATAGGTGAGGCCCTCAAGGCGGAATCGACAGATAACTTCAAGATAGAGATTCTGCATTCCGGTGTAGGGGCAATCACCGAGAGCGATGTGACACTGGCCTCCGCAAGCGGTGCCCTTGTGATAGGTTTCAACACCAGACCCGATTCGAACGTGAAATCGATTGCCGAGAGAGAACGTGTCATTATCAAGTCATTCGAAATCATTTATGACCTGCTCGACTATATCAAAAAGATTGTCAGCGGCGAACTCAGGGAAGAGAAGACCGAGACCTATGCCGGCAGGGCCGAGGTCAGACAGATATTCAATATCTCGAAGATCGGGAAGATTGCGGGATGTATGGTGGTTGACGGAAGGGTTCTGAGGTCGGCGAAAGTCAAGGTTCTCAGGGATAATCAGGTCGTATTCGAAGGTAAGCTCTCCTCTCTCAAGAGATTCAAGGATGATGTCAAGGAGGTCCAGTCCGGAATGGATTGCGGTATTGCCATTGATGGTTTTGAGGATATTCAGGAGAATGATGTTCTGGAATTCTATGAACTTATGTGATTGTGTAAGATGTTTGTAGGACTTGTGAAAATGTCTGTTTTTCTGCCGGAAGGGCACTCGCTCAAGGAGAAGAGGCGGATCCTGAACATAATCAGGGACAGGGTAAAGAACAAGATGAATATTGTGGTATCGGAGGTCGGGGACCAGGACCTCTGGCAGAAGGCCGAACTCGGTTTTGCGGTCGTAAGCAATGACAGTTCATTTGTGGATTCGGTGGTAGGAAAGACGACCGGACTGATTGAGGATATCATTCCGGGACACATTATTGACAGAAAGTACGAAATTATTACATTCTGAGGTAAAAAATGATTCCAAACAGAAAGGCAAGACTCGGAAGTCTGATACTCGAAGAGATATCCGATATGCTTCACAGGGGTATTAAGGACCCGAGGCTCGAGATGGTGAGTATAACTGAGGTGGATGTCTCCGAGGACCTAAAGACGGCCAGAATTTACTACTGTCTTTACGGAGATGACAGGAAGAAGGAGGATGCAAAGACCGGCTTCGAGTCTGCGCAGGGTTTCATCAAAAGAGAACTCATCAAGCGGCTCAGTATAAAGAGGGTTCCGGAACTCTTCTTCGTTTTCGACAGTTCCTTCGACAATGCAGACCGTATCAGTAAGATTCTTTCCGGGATTGGCAAAAAAGATGAAGAATGAAAAGATTTACAGGGACGTCTTTGACCATATAAAAAAGGCAGAGAATATTGCGATAATCTTTCACAGGAGCCCGGACGGAGACTGCACGGGTTCTGCATTTGCTTTCTACTATGCCTTAAAAAAACTCAAAAAGAGACCTGTCATTCTTTCGCCCGAACCACTACCTTTCAACTGTGCATTCCTCGACCGCGGCAAGGTAGTGAGAAGTGCCGTAGGCGAGGGTGAGAGATTTGACCTTACGATAGTTCTCGACCTCTCCGAACCCAAAAGGATTATGAGGGGTATAGAACTGCCAAAGAGGGATATCTTCGGTTTTGTAATCAATATCGACCATCATATAACAGGTTCAGGTGTGGGTGACCTGATTATTCAGGAGCCGGATGCCGCTGCAACTGCCGAGATAGTCTACAGAATACTCAAGACAAATGCCATTGAGATAGACAGAGAGATTGCAGAGGCGGTTTACACTGCGATTATTACGGATACGGGAGGGTTCAGATATTCGAATACTACTTCGGAGACTTTTGCCATAGCGTCGGAGCTTCTGAATTGCGGGATTTCTTCCTGGGAGATTTCCCGTGAAATATACGAGTCTGAGCCGAAGGCAAGGATTCTCCTCCTCTCGAAGGCGCTCTCCACACTCTCTTTTGAAAAGGAAGATAAAATCGCCTATATGAAACTCACTCTGGATGTCATTCGTAATACAGGGGCGACCGATGATATGACTGACCAGTTTGTAAATTATGCCCGTTCGATAAAGGGAGTTGAGGTGGGGCTTCTCTTCAGGGAGGTCAGCGGCGGGAAGGTAAAGGTCTCTATCCGTTCGAAGGATGATATTGATGTAGCCTCATTTGCGCTCAGATTCGGCGGAGGGGGGCACAGGAATGCGGCAGGTATTGTGCTTCAGGAAAATATCGATGAATCAGTAAACAAAATTATTTCCGCATTAAAAGAATATATAAAGTGAAGGCAGATGAAATATACGGATTCCTTCCCCTCTACAAGCAGAGGGGGAGTTCGAGCAGTCAGGAGATTCAGTATCTGAAGAAGAGACTCGGCCTTTATAAGGCCGGCCATTGCGGAACCCTTGACCCACTTGCGGAAGGTGTCCTTCCTGTCCTTGTAAACAGGGCCACACGTACAATGAGATTCTTTCTTGAATACAATAAAAGCTACAGATTTACAGTCCGGTTCGGAATCAGCACCGATACACAGGATATAACCGGAAATGTAATGGCACGTTCCGACCGTGTTGTAACAGAACAGGAACTTCAGTCCCTGCTTGCGGATTTTAAGGGCGAGATTTGGCAGAAGACACCGGATTTTTCTGCACGTAAATATAAAGGGGAGAGGCTCTACAGATATGCCCGTAAGGGAATCGAGGTTCCGAAACCTGAGAGACTGATAAGAATCTCTGGTATATCGCTCGTCCGCTTTGATTTTCCTTTTGCAGAGATCGATACTGAATGTTCGGGCGGGACGTATATCAGACAACTTGTCGAGGATATCTGTAAAAGACTCGGTGTTGCCGGCACGATGTACTCGCTCGTAAGGACTTCATACGGGATTTTCAGTGATAAGAACACAAAGAAGAAGGAAGAGCTGAGCAGGACAGATATTCTGCCCGTAACAGATGTCTTCTTCGACTTCGGAAGGTTCGAGATCAATGAGGCATTATCCGGCAGGGTCATAAACGGTTCATCTGTATCCTCTGAGGATATCAGGAATATCGAGAGGGGTGATTTCAGGAGATACTTCGGTTTTCTGTCGGGTAAGGTTACGGGGGTTTATGTTAGAGACGGCGATACGTTTTATCCGGAGGTAATACTGGTTGGATAATCTCAGCGAATTCTTTATGTCAGTCTCGCGGCCCGTGAGATATACGGGCGGAGAGGTCAATCAGGTCAGGAAAGACCCGCAGAAGGTCAGTATAAAATTTGCCCTGTGTTTTCCCGATATCTATGAGATCGGGATGAGTCATACGGGAGGCAGGATAATATATAATCTGCTCAACGGTCAGGAAGATATTATGTGCGAGAGGGTCTTTGCACCCTGGACGGATGCACGTGAGAAGATGAGAAGTATGGGCATCAAACTCTTTTCGCTCGAAAACAGAATCCCTATTGTTGACTTCGATGTAATCGGCTTTTCGGTTCACTACGAGATGAGTTTTTCTACAATCGTCGGGATGCTTCATCTGGGAGGAATCGAACCGCTCTGGGATAAGAGGGATGAGTCCTCTCCGCTCCTGATTGCAGGCGGTCCCTCCGTTTTCAATCCGGAACCTGTTGCAAGAATATTCGACCTTTTTTATCTCGGAGATGCAGAGCAGAACCTCGTTACTCTTCTGAGGGAATATAAACGCCTGAAGGCATCCGGTCTCCCAAGAAAGAAGATTTTGGAAAGGCTGTCCTCAATCGGGGGTGTCTATGTTCCTTCACTCTGGGATGTGAGATATGACGGACTATATCCAACGAGCGAACCGGCATTAAAGGTCATAAAGGCCGTTACACCTGTCCTGACCGGCTCTGATTATCCTGTTGCCCAGATTGTCCCTCTTACGGAGGCCGTTCAGGACAGATTCGTAGTAGAGATTCAGAGGGGGTGTACTCACGGATGCAGATTCTGCTATGCCGGTTTTATATACAGACCCGTGAGGCAGAGGGAGGGGAAGGATATTTTTGACATAGTCACAGACGGAATCAGAAAGAGCGGATTTCAGGAGGTCTCGTTTTTATCTCTCAGTGCAGGCGATTACAGCGGACTCGGCAGTATTATGAATGGTCTCAATCAGGCTTTCTACCCCGACAGGATAAGTCTCTCGCTCCCCTCGCTGAGGGTGGATACGGCATCGCCGGAGTTGCTTGCCCAGATATCGAAGGTCAAGAAGACCGGTATTACCATTGCCCCCGAGGCCGGCTCGGAAAAGATGCGGCAGAGGATAAACAAGAACATTACCGATGAAGATATCATAAGGTCGGTTGAGACCGCATTCTCTGCCGGATGGGAGCTGATAAAACTCTACTTTATGATAGGTCTGCCGGATGAGACCGATGAGGATATCCGTGAAATCTGCTCTCTCTCCTATAAGGTCCTCGATGCTGCAAAAAAATACAGAAAGAGACCCGATATCAATATTACAATCAGTCCTTTTGTCCCCAAACCGCATACACCGCTTCAGTGGGAGAGTCTGGAGAGTGAGGAGAATCTGCACAAAAAGCTCGGTATAATCAGAAAGAATCTGACACACCCCGCATTCAGGATCAAGAAGGTAAATCTCCCCCTCGTCAGGATAGAGGCTCTGCTTTCGAGGGGAGACAGAAGGGTGCTGGACCTGATAACCGGTGCGGTGGAAAAGGGTTCGTATCTGGATGCCTGGACCGACCATTTCGATATCTCCTGTTATCTCGGTAATGAGAATGATTTTTTCGAAAAATACGGACTGAGGATTTCCGATTATCTCGGCGCAAGAGAGAAGGGGCGTCCGCTTCCGTGGGATATCATCTCAACCGGCGTGTCAAAGAGTTATCTCGAATCCGAGGCGATGAAGTATCACAGCGGTATTACGACTGAGGACTGCTTTACCGGTGAATGCAGCCGGTGCGGTGTTTGCGGGGATATGGCCGGAATTGTCAGGGCAAAAGAGATTGATGAATCAGATCTGAAAACCGATATATGCAAAACTCCTGTATTCGAGGAGAAGATTACATATTACCGTATGCAGTATGCCAAGGAAGGGGATATTATTTACGCCTCGCAGCTCGATATGGTCAATATCTTTACGAAGATGCTCCTTATGAGCGGTCTCTCTCCCCATTTCAGGGGCGAATTCAATCCGCGGATTGAAATGTCTCTGGGGCCGGCCCTACCTATAGGGGTTTTTTCCACAACCGAATTTCTGGATTTTACACTCAAAAAGAGCATCCCGAATGATTATGCAGCAAAGATACTCGCACGGTTTCTCCCTTCCGGAATCAGGATAATAGACATCATAAGTTCCGGTTCGAGGTTTAAGTCCGTCTCGCAATCGGTTGCAGCGGCGCGGTTCGATGTCATTATGCCGGTGCTTCCGTCTGATGAGGAGATAGCAGGGATACTTGGTTTACAGAAAATACCGGTTATGCGCAAAAAGGGCGATGTCTCAAAAGAGGTTGACATAAGAAGATTTATACACGATATTAGAAAGAGTGAAAAGGGTCTCAGTCTGTTTCTGCTCTACAAGGAGGATGGAACGGCGAATATATTTGAGGTTTTGAGACTTTTTGGAATTTTAAACAGGAGCAATTTGATAATAAGAAAGGACAAGATATATTTTTCGGTGAATGATATATGAAGAACATTATTCTGATAAACAACAGGGATTATGAATCCAGAATTGCAATTATTGAAAACGACCAGCCGGTAGAGTTGCATATAGAGAGGGATTCGGAGAAGAGGCTGGTAGGAAACATCTACAAGGGAGAGGTAATCAGGGTTTTGCCCGGTATGCAGGCAGCATTTGTGGACATCGGTCTTGAAAAGGCGGCATTTTTGTATGTAAGCGATATCGTGCCGGACAGACTTCTTCAGAAGATGGAGGAGAGATGGTGCGAGGAGGAGGGCTTCGAGAACAGTGATGAGTGCGAGGAGCATTTCTTCAGCAGAAAGGCAAGTATAGAGAAACTGGTAAAGGAGAAGGACAAGATTCTGGTCCAGATTGTAAAGGACCCTATATCCACCAAGGGCGCGAGGCTTACGACACATATTACCCTGCCGGGAAGATATGTGGTCTTTATGCCGACGATCGACCACATAGGGGTTTCGCACAAGATTACCAGTCAGAAGGAGAGAGAGAGGCTGAGAGTCATACTCGAAAAGCACCGGCCGGTGAGTACCGGATTTATTGCGAGGACCAATGCCGAGGAGGAGAAGGACGAAAAGATAATCGCCGATATGGAACTGCTGATCGGACTCTGGAACAATATTCTGAAGAAATACGAAAAGTCGGTGGCAAGGGAGTGTATTCATCAGGAGTTCAGCCTTCCACTCAAGATAATTCGTGATTACTGCAACGAGTCTGTCAACAACATTATTATCGACGACAAAGAGCTTTACAGTGAGATAAAGGAATTTATCGGGCTTTATATGCCGTTTATGTCGCGAAGAATCAGGTACTACGACGGGACTGAGCCGCTCTTCGAGGCGTTCGGGATAGAAAATACTATATCGAGACTGCTTGCCAGAAAGGTCTGGCTCCGCTCGGGAGGGTATATAATCATCGACCAGACAGAGGCACTTACAGTGATAGATGTCAATACCGGCAAGTATGTGGGGAAGAGGAATCTGGAGGAGACGATTACGCGGACGAATCTCGAGGCAGCAGAGGAGATTGCCTATCAGGTGAGGCTCAGAAATATAGGCGGAATCATAATCATAGATTTTATTGATATGAACAAGCCCTCAAACAGGGAGAAGGTATATAAAAAACTCGAATCCGAACTCAGAAAAGACAGGGTAAAGACCACGATATCAAAGATATCCGAACTCGGACTCATCGAGATGACCCGCAAGAGGACTACAGACAGCATTACACGTCTTATAACAGAGCCCTGTCAGCACTGTGACGGCAGGGGTTTTGTAAAGAGCAGAATGACTGTAACCTACGAGATTCTGCGCAGTATAGAGCAGAAGGCTCTGGGTTCGGATTCGGATGTGATTACCGTTAAGGCACATCCCGAGGTGGTGGACCTTCTGTATCAGGAGAATAAGGGCTTCATTGAAGATATTGAAAAAAAATATAAAAAGGGTATAGTTATAGAGCCTTCGGTTGAATACCTCACGGACCAGTTTGAGGTGGAGGGCTGAAAGATAACTGACGGAGGAGTTGTATGAACAAGGAAGAGCTTTTTTTCGGCGGTCAGCGGAAGGAAAAGAGGATTACCATCAACAGGGAATTTTCGAGCCTCGAGGACTTTATAAATGAATATGTGGCAAATATTTCCAAGAGCGGTGCATTCATCGTCTCGGAGAATCCGCTGCCGAAAGGTACAAAGGTCAAACTCCGTTTTACGGTTATGCTGGATAAGATCGAGACGATCGAGGGTGAGGGTGAGGTCGTAAGGGTTGTAAAACCCGGAGGTAAGCAGAAGAGCGGTATGGGGATAGTCTTTACAAAACTCACACAGTACTCAAGAGACCTGATTGAGCAGATTATTACAAGGAAGCCGAAGAGAAAGGCTGTAATCCTAAGCAGCAAGAAGTGAACAGATTCAGCATAAAAAATCTGAAAAAGTATTTTGAGAGGGGCGGATACTTTTCGAAGAAGGACAGGCATCTGGTCCTGAATATAAAAAGTATGGATATCCCGGAGAATCTCTCGGTGGGACTTATCGGTGAGAGCGGGAGCGGCAAGAGTACGATCGCAAGACTTCTGATGAATATCATCAGACCGGACGAGGGGAGTATTGAGTATTTCGGAAAATCACTCGGTAGTCTCGGCAAAGAGGAGATGCGGGACTACAGGCAGAAGTGTCAGATTATATTTCAGGACCCGTCTTCCCAGTTCAATCCCAGAATGAATATATATGAGATACTCAGGGAGCCGCTCCTGATAAATGGAATTGATACGGGGGTTGAAGATAGAATAAAACAGACCCTCGAACTTGTCTCCCTTCCGCAGGATATCAGCACGAGATATATTCATCAGATATCGGGCGGCCAGAGACAGAGGATATCGATTGCGAGGGCTCTGATACTGAATCCGTCATTCATAATCTGTGATGAACCGGTAAGTGCCCTCGATATATCTGTTCAGAGCCAGATACTGAATCTGCTCTATGACCTCAGATTCAGTCTGAATGTAAATTATCTGATGATTTCGCACGACCTCTCCGTCGTGAGATTTCTATGCGACTATGTTTATATTCTATATAACGGGATTATTGTGGAATGCGGGAAGACATCCGAGATATTCGGGGAACCCCTGCACCCATATACAAGGGAACTTATAGATGCGGCAATGCTCAAAACAGATGATAACGGCATTTTTAACCAGAAGAGTCTATCTGATGAAAAGACCGGTACATCTCTCTGCCCTTTTGTGAGGTGCCCGAGATTTAATGAGTGTGGCAGGGAGTCTGTAGAGGAGAGAAAGGTTACCGGGACACACAGGGTTTTCTGCAATCTATGAGAACGAATCTTGTATTTTTCTTTCAGGACGAGAGCAGGAATTCGGTTGCGGCACTCGTTGCGGGAATAGATTATTTCTGTAAAAGAAGAGATATGGATATTGTATATGCGCGCTCGGAGAGAGAGCTGATGAACAGTATTTCGCCGGACTCTTTTAATATTATTGCCTTCTCTGTTACCACGGTCAATTTTCACGATATTTACAATATCTTCGGGTCTGTTAAGAATAAAACGGGGAAATCGGAAAATGTCCTGTATGTTGCCGGCGGACCTCACGCAGACGGAGATCCTGCATCCCTTCTTGCGGCAGGTTTTGATCTGGTATTCTCCGGTTACAGCGAGGAGAGTTTTCCCCTCTTTCTGAACAGATTATCTGAATCCGGTGTATCACAAAGGTCAGCCGTAATATATTCGGAAACGTCATCTGTATGGCAGAAGAGAAGTTTTGCAAAGTTTGCAGACGACTATTTTCCGCCTCTCGAGATTCAGCGGGGGTGCAGATACAGGTGTAACTACTGTCAGAGCTGTGTAAGACTCGGCAGTCCCCTGTACAAGTCTAAAGAGGCAGTCGATGAGTATATAGATGATTTTCACTCGAAGGGATTCAAGAGGTTCTCTTTTGTCTCGCCGGATGCGTTTGATATAAGGTTCGAGACCGACAAAAGGAGTCCGGAGAATATCTCATCACTTTTCGATTACCTGCAAAAGAGGAAGATTAAACTGATCGAATACGGGCAGTTCCCCTCCGAGATAAGACCGAGAGGGGATACCGGGAGTTATTTTCAGGTCCTTGCAAAATATACCAAGAACCGGAAGATCGTTATAGGGGCGCAGAGCTTTCTCGACGAACGGCTCAGAAAGATCCGACGTGCGCACACTTCAGCTGATATTGAATCCACAATGGATGCCGCATTCAGATTCGGATTCTATTCTATTGTGGATATTATCATCGGATTTCCTGACGAGACTGCAGATGAGAGGATTTATACACTGAACAGATTCAGGGAACTGAACAGGAAATATCCTTCAAGACTTCACGTCCATTATTTTCTGCCTCTTGCAGGAACCGAAATGTATTATTCGAATCCTTCAAAACTTGATATAAAGACATTAAGGCTCCTCGATAAGCTCGAGAGGGACGGAAGGGCAAAGGGGTGGTGGAGGGAGGGGAAGAAGATGACAGAAAAAATTATTTTAATGCGGGACAGATTCTCCGGTAAATAAATTCCGGTAAATCTGGCTGATAGAGAGACAGATGGTCCACAGTCGACAGTCCATAGTCCATAGTCCACAGGTTTTAAGAGCTGAAGAGCTGAAGGTGATAGGACTATTAAGGTGGCTGAGTAGCTTTAGCGTATCGAAGCCACGGTAATATCAGGCGTTTCGATATGCTCGCTTTGCTCACTACTCAACGCCCTTGTGCTTGAAAGGTCGCTGAGTAATTGAGTGTACCGAAGCGATGTAGAGCTGAAGGCGAGAGGGATGAAGTTTTGATGGGAGAACTTTATGAATTTGTGGAAAATCCTGAGCCATCGCTGGTGACATGTATTTCAATATTCTTTACAGGAGACAAGTTTGATGGTAATATTAGACTGAAAATGGAAGGAATAAGATTTTATCACAACGACCATCTCGGGACACTGCAGGTATTAACTGATGAGAATGGACAGATTGCGTGGTATGGAGATTATGAGCCATTTGGGAAGGTGAATATATTGGTTGAAAGAACAACAAACAACTTCCGCTTCCCGGGACAATATTATATAGAAGAGACAGG
>DYEF01000025.1 GCA_020725805.1 Bdellovibrio sp. | reverse complement strand
GAGCAGAAAGAAGGAAAATCTGCAAGAAAAGTGCTGGAAAATTTAAGAGACAGATGGACAATAACATTAGAAGACGAAATATCGGGGAATACTCTTAATATCGAGCTTAACAAAATACCGCACTAATTGGGAAACTCAGGATTCACCTCAGGTCTGTGAATAACATTTGCAGAACCAAAATGCAAGATTTTGGGGATATCAGGAAATAAAAAAGCCCGCATAAAGCGGGCTTAACAATTGTTGTGAAATATTTGATAGATTTATTTCATTCCTAATATCTCTTCCATGCACTTATCCATATCAGCGTCGATAGAGCTGCAGTTTGCCTTTTTAATACAGGCTGCCATATCTGTAAATATCTTATCTGTCATACACCTGAGCATTCCGCCTTCCTTTACTTCTTTATCAAGTGCTTCTTTTCCTCCGGCAACGCATTCTTCCTTTGTCCCTTCTGCTCCGCATTCGATCATCTTATCACAGGCGGCATTTACGTAGGGCATATAGTCCGGGGCCTTGCAGGAACTGGTGGATTTGTCAATACAACTATCAATTTCCGTGCAGGATTTTTCATAACAGTCATTTACTGATTTTTGGAAAGTATCCTGATAATAACCGCTCTCCACAGCCTTTTTGCATCCGTCCAGGCAATCTTTTACATCCTGCTCCGTCATCTCCTTGTCGCACTCTTTCTCTTTATTGCATAACTTGTCACAGTCCACTTTTGTGCCTTCCTCATCATCCAGAATGCCACAGGACGAGATGATAACCGCAAACGATGAAATTAAGAAAAAAGCAAATACTAACACTAAAACCTTAAACTTCATTTTTACTCCTTTGAAGTAGTTACCTTTATATGATAGTTAAATATTTGCCGGATGTCAATCAAAAGAGATTAGATTATCAAGAATCCCGCTAATGGTATTGAATCTGAATTCGAAGCCCAGTCTGGTGAGTCTTTCGGGTATTGCCCTCTGACTGAATAGCAGCGTGTCTGCAAATTCCCCGAGCAGTATTCTGAGTATAAAGGACGGAATAAAGGGAATTATTACGGGTCTTCTTACTGCCTGTGCAATTTTATATGTAAGTTCTCTGTTCGTTATTGGGTTTGGTATTGTAAAGTTGTAGATACTTTCTTCCGGAGTTCTGCTGATTAGGAATTTTATTGCCGAAAATATATCTTCAATATGAACCGGCGAGAAATACTGGTTCCCGTTTCCGAGCACAGAACCGAGCATCAATCTGTGATTTCTGATAAGTTTTGAAAAAGCCCCTCCGCTTTTTGATGCAACTACTCCGAATCGCATAATATATACTTTTGCTCCGTTGACCACTGATTTCAGCGCAGTCTCTTCCCACTTCTGACATACAGTTGATAAGAAATCATTTTGCCCTAACTCATCTTCTGTAAGAATCTTATCACCGCAGTTTCCGTAATAGCCGACAGCCGAGGCATTGAACAGAATCTGGTTTTTTGAAACTGCTTCGGAAATCATTTTTGTCGTCAGAACCCTGCTGCTGATTATCTCTTCCTTATATTTTTTGCTCCATCTTCTGCCAATATTTGCACCGGCCAGATTGATTAGTATTTCATAGTCTCTTAGCCTTTCTGTCCAGATTCCTTCCCGGGTGGTATCGGCCTCGATGTGTTCGTCGAAATTTCTTCTTCTGATATTTCTGTCTGCTATACCTACGAAATTTTTTTCTGCCCTGAATCTCTCTGCCAGATAATTTCCGATAAGGCCATCGCCCCCTATGATAAGAATTTTACTGCTCATATTCCTCGAGTCTCTTTGCGGCATAACCGAGCATAAATACAGTAGAGAAGAACAGAATCAGGATTATGAGAAGGATGCTGATGCCGGAAATAAGATATACCTTAAAACCTGCTTTTGCAGCGTATCCCGGAAATCTTATGAATGCGGTAGGCCAGATTGTGAGGACAATCAGGAGAATAACGGTACTCATCGAAGATATCATATATATGACACCCCCGGCAGATGCCGGAATTGATGCCGGGTCTACCGCCCTGAAGTTCGGATAAATTGCACCAACAGCTGTCCCTATGCCTGATACTGCTACCGCAATGACGAATGACATTAAAAGTGAAATAATGAAGTATTCTGTACTGGATTTTAGTATCAGATTACTTACGGCGGTAACTGCAACACTCGCAAATGTAAGCGGAACCGCATATATGAAGAATTTGGAATATATGAATTTCTTCATTGAGACGGGTGCAATTTTGTACAGATAGAAAGAATTTCTTTCCAGAGAGATTGCAGGATAGATAAATCTTGCTCCGAGGGCAGCAATGACAAATCCGCACAGCCCCATATTCAGGAAATAAAGACCCCACTGGGAGATCAGTCCGGTAAGCTGGATATTTCTGAAATACCTGAAATTGTAGATATAGACAATCAGCAGTGCCGTAAGAAGAATCAGTTGTGACCACTGGGAAGGTTGTCTTATGAATTCGAGAATGTCCTTATACATAATTACTCTCGGGAGTCTGGATACCGGCAGTAACTCCGTGAAGCGGCGGGCAAAGAGGCTCCTTGCATTTCCTCTCTTCTTCCCCTCCTGTGTCCTCGAGAATGCCTCGGGATATAATCTGTCTACAAAGAGAGCGGAGAGAAAAATCATTGCGACGGCAGTTGATATCAGTGCCATAAGACTTGTCGTATTTATCACCGAAGCCTTGAGCGAGGCAAAAATCAGTTCTGTGGTCCATGTCGAGGGAATGAGTACTGAACCCGGGACATCGAACCTCGCTATAAATTCTATCATTGTGGAGAGCCCGTCAGGATTCAGAAACCTTTCGGGCTGGAACATCCTGAACCATATATATAATAACGAAAAAGCCACTATGCCTGTGATTATGAGTATCTCCTTAATTCTTGTGGCAGGGAATATCCTTACGATAAGTGTGATAAGCATTGTCCCGGCCGAGACCGGTATCAGGAAGAAGAATATCAGAAAGACTATGGTCAGTATATATGCCTGAATATCTGCCCTAAGGGCTGATGCAAATCCGTAAATGACGGGGAGGATGAAGCCGAGGGGCATCCAGGAGGAGTTGATAAAGGATTTTAATATCCTCGAAAAGAAGACGGATTCGAATCCGGCCGGTAGTGACAAAATGATATTCAGGTCGTCCGCAGTGTAAAAGGATGTCAGCGAGGTGATGACAGAAGAGAAGAGTACGAGAAAGAAGACCGTCATAAGAAGCATCGAGAGAATTCTCTTGGCAACAACCTCTCCTATTATGTCAATCGAGAGAATTCTGAGTACAATGAATTCAGAGAGATAGAACAATGCTGTCACAAAGACAATTCCGAGAAGAATGAAGAATATGTTTTTCAGCCGGTCCTGTTTTCTGAAAGAGGAGAAGAGCGAATTTTTCAGAGAGTATAGCTGTGGCAGAAAAATACTGATATTAAAATTCATATGAGTATCGGAAAAGAGATACCTATCTGATATTTCTGATGATTACAGCCTTACCCATTCCGCCTCCCACGCAGAGTGTGGCAAGACCCAGTTCTGTGTCTCTCCGCTTCATTTCATAGATGAGACTCACAACGATTCTCAGGCCTGTACATCCGACGGGATGTCCGAGGGCAATTCCTGAGCCGTTTACATTTGTGATGTCACGGTTCAGTCCAAGAAGTTTTTCACAGGCGAGATACTGGGCGGCAAATGCCTCGTTTAATTCTATAAGTCCTATATCTTTTAAGGTGAGTCCAGCCCTTTTCAGTGCCTTCTGGGTTGCCGGAACAGGTCCGTAACCCATAAGTTCGGGTTCTACTCCGGCCACACCGTGGGATACTATCTCTGCGAGCGGTTTGAGGCCGAGCGATTTTGCCTTTTCCTCTGACATAATTACTGCAAATGCAGCGCCGTCATTTATACCGGAGGCATTACCGGCGGTAACCGTCCCGTTTTCCTTGAAGGCAGGAGGCAGTTTTGAGAGTGATTCCGGGGATATATCTCTCCTCGGATGTTCGTCTGTATCCAGTATTTTATCTCCTTTTTTACTTTTGATTACAACCGGAACTATCTCGTCTTTGAACTTTCCGGCATCGATTGCCGCTACTGCTCTCTTGTGACTAAGGAGTGCAACCTCGTCCTGCTCCTGTCTCGAGATATTGTATTTTTCTGCCAGATTTTCTGCCGTAATCCCCATAATCTGGCCTGTTAAGGGGTCGGTGAGACCTTCCCAGAGCATATCGGTCAGTTCTGAATGTTTCAGCCTTGTTCCCCATCTGGCCGTCTTCAGGATATATGGAATACGGCTCATATTCTCGACACCGCCAATCAGCACAGTATCGTTCTCTTCAGTCATAATCTGTTGTGCACCGAACACTAAGGCCTGCATACTCGATGAACACTGCCTCTGTATCGTAACGGCAGGTGTGGTAAACGGTATTCCGCTCTTAAGTGATATGCATCTGGCTATATTTATTTCATCGGTTCGCATAAAGCAGTGTCCGACAATTACATCCTGAATATCCTTTTTCTCTATTTTTGCCCTTTTTATTGCCTCTTCTGCTGCAATGACTCCGAGTTCCATTGCTGGGATATCCTTAAACATTCCTCCGAAAGAACCGATAGCTGTCCTGACAGCACTCACAATTACTACCTTCTTCATATTAATACTCCTTTTAAATGGTTTATTTGATTCCGTACTCCTTTAATTTATACAGTAATGTTCTGTGACTTATATTCATAATCTTTGCGGCCTTTGTCCTGTTGCCGCCGACTGATTCAAGTACCCTGATTATGAATTGTTTTTCAAAGCGGGCTACTGCACTGGCAAGGGATTTGTCTTCACCGGCAAGACTCAGTTCGCTGTCAGGCAGACTATGGCCTGACATCTGCGGAAAATGAGATATATCAAGGTCATCGGAATCACACATTATAACTGCACTCTCGACGGCGTTTTCGAGTTGTCTGATATTTCCTTCCCAGTTCAGTGACGAAAGATAACTGACCAGTTCCCTGCTTATATTAGGGATTTTCCTGTTATGCTTGGCAGAGAATTTTTCGGCGAAATATCTGACGAGTAAAGGGATATCATCTCTGCGCTCCCGAAGCGGCGGGATAAATATATTAAAGACGTTCAGACGGTAAAACAGGTC
This sequence comes from Bdellovibrio sp., assembly GCA_020725805.1. Classification (GTDB taxonomy): domain Bacteria; phylum Myxococcota; class SpSt-1050; order SpSt-1050; family SpSt-1050; genus SpSt-1050. Next base: position 16,362 of record DYEF01000025.1, on the reverse strand, counting down.
TTCCCTGAATCTCCCGTTTTTTACGTCCTGTGGCAGGTTTCTGGAAGTGGCGGCAATTATTCTCACATCGACTTTTCTGTCCCTGTTCTCTCCTATCCTCCTGATCTCCTTCGTCTCTATAGCCCTTAAAAGTTTTGTCTGGAGTGTGAGCGGGAGCTCCCCGATTTCGTCCAGAAAGAGAGTAGAGCCGTTTGCCTCTTCGAAGAGTCCGGCCTTGTCGGTATGTGCATCGGTAAATGAACCTCTCGCGTGTCCGAACAATTCGCTTTCAATGAGATTTTCGGGTATGGCTGCGCAGTTTATTGTTATCATAGGCTTCTCTGACCTTCTGCTCAGGCTGTGAATGGCCCTTGCTACAAGTTCCTTTCCGGTGCCGGACTCTCCCTGAATGACCACTGTAACATCCACAACCGCTGCCTTCTTTATCTTCTCCTTGAGTTCCTGAATCTGAGGGGAGTTGCCGATTATACACTCGAGCCCGGACTCCTTTTTCAGCTGCATTTTCAGAAGGCTGTTCTCCCGTTTGAGATTTTCCCTCTCCTCCGCCTTTTTCAAAAGGAGCATAAGTTCTTCCGGGTTGAATGGTTTGGCGATATAATCATATGCCCCGCGCTTGACGGCTTCGATTGCCGTCTCGTATGTCCCGTATGCAGACATTACGATGACGGTCAGTCCCGGTTTTATTCTGAGAGCCTCCTCTAAGAATCTGAGCCCGTCCATATCGGGCATTCTTATATCGGTAATGATAAAATCGAAGTCGTTCTCCTTTATCAGATTCAGTGCCTTTCTGGGTGAGTTTGATGACTCTGCATCATATCCTTCCATTGAAATGAAGGTCGAGAGCATATTCGTAAACTCGTAATCATCATCCACAAATAGTACTTTGGGCATAATCTTTTAACCTCGGTCTTTTTTATATACAAAAATTTTACGGATGTAAAGGCCTGATGATGGACAGTCAGCAGATTTTATGAAATGTGATTTCAGATTTTTTGCCTCTTCTTCACCTACTTTTTTGTGGTTAAGTCTTTGATACTTTCCGGGACAAGCCGGAAGGCAGGCAGGTCAAAATCAGATGAAGTTCTTATTTGACTATTTAATGAAAACAATTTATAAGTGCTCTTCCTACGGGGCGGTAGCTCAGCTGGGAGAGCATCACGTTCGCAACGTGGAGGCCGGGGGTTCGAATCCCCTCCGCTCCATTTTTCCCCTAATCAGCTATCCGGTAAAGACGTAATTATGAAAGAAAGTTTCTTATCCTCTGCATAGCCTCTTTCAGCCTTTTATCACTTATGGTTGTCGAGATTCTGAAATATCCCTCTCCGTACTCGCCGAAACCGTTTCCCGGGGTTACGATTACACCCGTCTCTTCCATCAGTTTCTGTACAAAGGATATACTCGTAAAACCGTTTGGGACCTCTGACCATATATAGAACGTCCCTCTGGGATAGTGGAAATTTATATGGCATTTTTCCAGTGCACCGGCAACCAGATCTCTTCTTCGGCGGTAAATATCATTGATGGTCTTTATTGCCTTGTCTCCCTTAAGGAGTGCCTCTTCTGCTCCTTCCTGAATGGCAGTAAATGCACCGGAATCCATATTCGTCTTGAGTCTCTTCAGTGCATCGATTACGAACGAATTAGAGACAACAAATCCTATCCTGTAACCTGTCATATTGAACGGCTTTGAGAGAGAATGAAATTCGAGTGAGACCATTTTATCCCTGTCGAAATCAAACATCGAGGGTGTTCTGTATCCGTCGAAGGTGACCTCGGAATATGCAAAGTCTGAGGCAATAAGTATACCGTATTTTCTGGCAGTGCGGACGAGGGCTCTGTAAAATCTGTCATCTGCTATTGCCCCTGTGGGATTGTTGGGATAATTGATGAAGATTATTTTTGTCTTTCTGAGTATATTGACGGGGATTTTGTCTATGTCTATCAGGAAGTTGTTCTCTTTCAGAAGCGGGGCCCTGTATACATTTGCACCTATCATTTTTGTTGAGATACCGTATACCGGATAACCCGGGTCAGGAACGATGGCATAATCATTCGGATTCAGAAATGCGTATGGCAGATGGAATATTGCTTCCTTTGAGCCTATGGTTATCAATACCTCCGTATCAGGATTAATTTTGTGACCAAATCTACTCTCGTAGTATTTTGAGACCGCCTTTCTCAGAAACGGTGAGCCTTCATAATCCGGGTATCTGTGGTTTGCAGGATTGTTGAGAGCTTTCTGGATTCTTTTTATAATAAATTTGGGTGTCGGCATATCGGGGTCGCCTATACCGAGGCTGATTATATCGACACCTCTTGATATCAGTTCTTTCTTCTTTCTGTCGATCTCTGCAAAAAGATAACGGGGTAGATTTCTGATTCTATCTGCCTCAGTGATTTTTTTCATAATTTTTCTCCGTAAGGGATAAAGTGGTGCGGTTATTTTGTGAACTCCCTTTTCCTTTCGATAATCTTGCCAAGTTCGCCGATCTCTCTCTCAATCTCGGCCTTTCTTTCGGCGGGGAGTGTATCCTTTATTACCTCAAGGGTCTTTAGTACGTCGTTTATTACGACTATATCAACATTTTCTCTCTCCTTGAGCGCCTCGATCATTCTGCTGAATTTGTCGAAAAATTCCTTGAGTTCGTCTTTCTTCCTGAGTGGTCTTGTCTCGGGAATTTTCCCGTCAGCAATGGAGTCGACATATCTTGAGATAATGAAAATAGGACCGGCAATACGGTGGGTAATCAGAATTCCCCAGATGACAAGAGAGAGAAAGATTGCTACGACAAATGCAATGAGATAGAGCATAATCTTGCTGTCTTCTGCCGCGAGTTTCTCCTTTATGATATCTGTCATTGAGGAGAGATTGGGGTCCATCTGAACAAGCATAAGCATCTGCTGGGAATTCTCCTTGCTGGCTTTGTAGAAGAGGGTTCCCCAGAGGACTGCAATGATAATACCGATTACAGCTATTATCACTGTGTATTTAATCTGAAACGCACGGTTGATGAGAAACTGCTTTCTTCTAAAAGGTTTTCTCTCTTCCATAGTAAATACCTCTCTGAAAAATAACTAATCAAAATACAGCATAAAAACCGCATACAAGGTTAAGAGGTTATATATTATATTTTTATCCTTGTTGCAAGCAGTAAATGAAGAGCAAAACCCAGATACCTATTCTATTGAAAAATTAATTCCGATTCCGTCCGTTCTGTAAATCTTTGCCCTCTCCTTGGGAGGCGCCTTGAACGGTGACGAACGGTTGATGGCATTTATGAGTGCATTGTCGAAATGTGAATTTCCGCTCTTCTTTTCAAATTCGTATTTCAGAAGTTTGCCGTTCGAATCAATGTAGATTATTATAATTGCGTGCAGGTCCTTTCTCTGTCTGTCCGTAATTATGTCGGGTATTACGTAATTACTTTTTATCCTGTTATAAATCTCGGTGAGATATAGGTCTCCCTGCTGTCCGTCCGTACTGTCACCAAAAGGTGAGCCGTTAGGGTCTCCTGCCGGCGGTGAATTGTCTTTTGCATCCATCATCTTTTTGACCTTGCTGATGGAAGAGAGGAGCTTTTTACTGAATTCGTCCTCCTTTTTCTTTTCCTCCTTTTTAACCGTCTTTTCTGCCGGCTCGGGATTTTCGGTGCTGATTACAATCTCTTTTCTGGGTTCTGCCGTCTCTCCTGTGAGACGTGGCATAATCTTCTCGCTTCTCGGGACACCGAGAGCCACGAGACGGGTTACGATGACCCGCTCTTTGGAGTCTGTCTTCGAACTTAGACTGCCCGGGAGGAAAATGATGGTAAAGAATAAAAACAGATGTGCTATGACAGATACGAGTATTGCAAAAATAATGCCTTTTTCACTTCTATTTTTCATCTTCGGGATATGTAACGAGTCCTACGTTTTCTGCCCCTGCATCTTTGAGGAGTCCCATTATTTTGATTACAAATCCGTAAGGCAGTGTGCGGTCTGCGTAGAGATAGACTTCCTTGTCGGTCTTGATTCTTTCGTTGTTCTTTATGACTTCTTCGAGTCTCTCTATCGGAATTTCGGTCTTGCCGAGATATATCTTCTTTGAGGCGTCAATGGAAATCAGGACCTTGTTCTCCGCTCCCGGAAGATTCTGCGCCCTTGCTTTAGGTAAATCGAGTTTGATCCCCTGCTGCATCATAGGAGCAGTTACCATAAAAATAACGAGCAAAACTAGCATTACATCGACAAGCGGTGTAACATTAATATCCGATATTGCATTGCGGTCTTTGTTTGTTCCCATTCCCATAGTTACATAAAGTGTCTTTTGACAATGTTAAGGAAGTCGCTCGTAAAACTCTCCATCTCCGCATCAAGGACCTTGATCTTGCTGTTGAAGAAGTTGTATGCAATAACCGCGGGGATTGCGGCTGCAAGCCCTGTCGCAGTCGCTATAAGTGCTTCGGATATGCCGGGGGCTACCGTGGCAAGATTGGCAGAACCCATTCTGCCTATATCCTGAAAGGCTACCATAATTCCCCAGACAGTTCCGAACAGACCTATGAACGGAGTCGTGGACCCGGTAGTGGCAAGGAACGGGACAAGCGACTCAAGATGGGTGATCTCGGCAGTATGAGACCTTTTCATTGCGCGCGTTATATTGTCCATACCGCTGAGTTCATCTCCCATTGAACCGGTTTCGCCCTCCTTCTTCTCGAGTTTCTTCTTCACTTTTATCATTTCGTTATAGCCGGCTCTGAATACCCGTGCCACAGGGCTTTCTGTATATTTTACCGAGTTTTCATAAATCTCATCCAGCCGTCTCGATTCCCAGAACATATTTATGAAACTGCTGGTCTTGATAAAAGCCTTTCTGAACTGCAGAAGTTTATATATTATAACAGCCCACGAGCCTATTGAAAAGAGGACGAGTATTATCAGAACACCCGTGACGACAGGGCCTGAATGTGTAATCAGTTCGAGCATATTTATCTCGGAAGAGCCCTGTTCCTGTGATACCAACTGACTCAGAAATAATGTTGCAAACTCTTTCATAAATTACCCGTCTTATATATCTTCCACTACTGTTACGGAGATTGTGGAAGGAGTGCTTTCCTGACCGACATTGTCTACTACAATCAGCTGAATCGTATATTTGCCGTATTCGTCTGCATTGAAGAAGGTATTCTGGGCAGTCGGGTCATCTATCTGTGCCTGTGAATTCTTCGGTTTGAACAGGAGCGTCCATTTATATTGTGCAATGGAATTGTCATCGTGCGACTGTGAGCCGTCGAGAAGAACCTTTAAGGGCCTTTCGTTGCTTCTGACCTTCTGGAGGTCTCCGCCCGGTGCCTTTGCCACTGCTACCGGGGGCATATCCGACGTATTGTCATCGGAGTAGAGCATCAGTATATAGTACGGGTTTTCGGAACTCGACCAGTACGGGTCGTTGCTGTAGATGAATATCTGGGCACTCTCGTTCGGAATGTTCGGATTGTTTGTAAATTCCACGTTGACATTGAAAAATTCTCCGGGCTGAAGGGTCTTTTCCGCACTGAAATTCAGTATGTTGAAGGATTTTGGTACTCCGGTGTTGGGGTCAATTTCGATTTTCGAGACCACAAGCGGGGCATAACCGGCATTGGTGATTGTAAACGGCTGGGATTCTGTCTTTGAAGCGGCTGTCTTGAAGACAAGCATACCATCGGGGGATACGGAGAGTTTGGGATTCGATTCGCCGTTGAGTTTTACCTTTATCGAAGGCTTGGAGGAATCGTCGCTTTTGATTGTAAGTGTGTTTGAAGATTTGTTGTTTGAGGAGGGGGCGTAGGTCACTGTCAGAACCTTGACGTCCTCTCCGTTCGGGTCCCCTGTCGGTTTGAGTGTTACTTTCGGAGGGATGGCGGGTGTGTAGGAGAATTCGTCGCTCTGCGTGTCAAATTTTACCTCATTGATGTTCAGATTTGAATCTCCGAGATTTTTGATTCTGATCTGCATATCCTTCTTTTCACCCTTTTTTACATCGCCGAAGTCCATAGTAATAGTAGTTGTATTTTCGAGAGTGCACTGACACATCGGAAGTTCGCTCGGACAGTCATCGGATTCACCGCATACCTCTATCCCGCCGGAGGTTCCACGGCCGGTCAGATAGAGTTCATTTGCAGTTGTGCAGTTTGAATCATTTGTAGTCAGGATTATCTTGCCATTGTATGTATCGGTTGTGGTCGGAGTGAATTTTACAGTTATTTCCTGTGTCTCGGAATTTGGTTTGAGTGAAAAACTGTTTGTTGTGGGCTTGACTATCTGGAATGCCGAACCAAGCACGGGAGACATAGTTACATTGAGAGTGGAGGGGCCTTTGTTCTTTACAACGGCAGTCAGGGTCTTGGAGGTATTAACTCTCTGGGGTCCGAAATAATATGTCATCTGAATCCCCTTGTTGTCGCAGGTAAGGTCCTTTCCGTCGGGGGAGATAATCTGAATCGTTGCCTCGGAGGTGGTCCCGTTGCCTATCAGATTGACTGTGGCGTCAGGTATTGTTGTGTTCTCTGTCAGTATTTTGAGTTTGCCGAGGTCATTCGACTTGTCCTTTTTGGGGCTGTAGAGAACAGTAAATGTGATGCTTTTGTTCCCCTCGATTTTTGCCGGAATCTCTTCCTTTATCGAATAAACACCGTTTGCGTTGTCTGTTACACTGATCGATTTGATTACTATTTCATTTGCTGACTGATTGGTTATTCTGATCTGTTCTTCGTATGTCTTGTTGATTGTCCTCATTCCGAAATCCAGATTGAATATATCCTTGGATGAGGTCTCGAATTTTGTCGGGAGATTCTGATTGACAGCCTCGATCTTTATTCCTCTCGTAATTGCAGTGACAGTCTCGTCCTCGCACTGACAGGCAACGAACATAATAATAACAAGCAAAGTAATTAAATTCTTCATTTAGTAACCTCCTTATAATACATCAAAAGGCAGGCATATTATATCCAAAAAAGCCGTATAAACAACAATAATCTGGCAATAATATCGCAAAACGGAAATTCTTTTTCAAACCATATGGTTGTGCTTCCTGATGAGGTAATGTTCTGTACATAATATGTCTGGTTTGGAGATTCAGTGTTTCAGAATTTACCTGAAGTGGTATCCGAATATCCGCCTGCGATTATCTTTCCGTCGCTCTGGATTACGAGAGCCTGAATTACATCCTCCGAACCGATCTGGGTAGTGATTACCCCGTGTGCTCCGAAAGAGCTATCGGTGCTTCCGTCAGTGTTGTATCTGACAAGAGCAAAGTCGTAAGCCGCACTCCCTCCGAGAATTATCTTTCCGTCATTCTGAACGGCTATGGCATTTGCCACATCAGGTCCTCTCTGGGAAATATTTGTTGTAATGGTTCTTGGCTTTTGAGTGATTTCTGAATTATCAAAGCTCAGTTTTAGCAGTGCAAATGACAAAAATTCCCGGTTTTCAGCCGTTGTGCCTGCTGTAATGATATCTATGTCGTTTAAAATTTTGATTGCATTTGCTTCAAAGTAAGGACCGTATTGTGTCAGGTATTTTCTGCTCGAGGTATCGATGGATGTGTCGTCCACGTATATTCCGTATTTATTATAGGTTAATCTTGTAACTATATTTCCCGAAATGCCCACTAGGACGCTTTTGTCATCATCCGATACTATTATTTCCAGTGACATTGTGTCACCGGATCCTGTCTCTTTTAGGGAAAATCCGTCATAAAATTCACCAAAATCCTGATCGATACTTCCGTCCTGATTCAGTCTGGCGATGATGTAATAAAGGTCACATATACCTGCAACAATTATTTTACCGTCCGATTGCGCTGCTAAACTATATGCTCTGTGAATCCCTCCGGTTACATTAATCAAGGTAATTCCTCCTCTTCCGAAGGAGTAATCCGGAGTCCCGTCGCTATTTAGTCTGATTACAGACATATCCGAATATTTTTCGGTTTTTCCGTCTCTGATGCTGTGATATCCGGCCGCAAGTATTTTGCCGTCATCTGTGATTATGATTTTCTTGATTAGGCCGAAATCCGCATCAAAACCGCTTACGAATTTTCCGTTTTTGCCAAAACCCCTGTCGATATTTCCGTCCGGATGATATCTTACTACGGCATATTTCCCGTCCGAGGTACCTGCTGCTACGATTTTGCCGTCATTCTGGAGTGAGAGTGTGTAAATCTGGCTGAAATCCTTTATCTCTGTCACGACTATCCCGCTTTTTCCGAACGAACTGTCTATACTCCCGTCGGGATTATATCTTACAAGTGTGAAATAGACCTTGCTGCCTGCAGGACACCCCTTCAGGATTATGAGAGAAAGGAATATTATTATGAGTATAGCCGGCACAACGCCCTTCAATACGCGCTTATTAATAGGTAAACCGGTCATATGTCCTCCGTATTAAATTTATTATCACCATTTAATTATATTTTGTCAAAATATAAGTTGTCAGGATGTCCGTAAGAAATACACATTGCCGCTTTTGTATGATTGCAATGTTTAAAAAATGTGATAAATATGAGCATCTGGAAAGGACGGGGATTTTTATGAAAGAAAGAATTTTAATGGTCTTAGTTCTTTTGATGCTTGCCGGCTGTCTGCCGAAGGTATACTTCAATCAGTCGTTCTCCTCGCCCGAGAAGGTACCGGTCACGAAGGACGGGTATATTGCCCTTCCGAACGGGGAGAATTTTGACGGCTCACTTATTCTCGAGACTGAGAAGATGACTCCAAAGGATGTCGCTATTGTAAAGATTCACGGGACGTATCTGGTCGCGGCAGACGGTTTCCGCAACCTCTGGGCGGTATTTCCGGTCTCGGGTGATAAGGCAAAGGTAAAACGGGTCAGTTTTCTTAAGGAGAACGAGACTTTTTCGAATACTGCATTTGAAGTCTCTTCTCAGACAAGGTGTGTAATATTCAGGTTTTCGGCGGAAAGCGGTGCAAGGACTATATTCGTTGACAAAGACGGAGATGTAGAGGAGAAGAAGTGCGATGATGATTAACAGACTTATTGCTTTTCTTTTTTCATTTGCTTTAATTTTCATTGCTTCGGCTGATATCTGTGCTCAGGAGTCAGAGGGGGTGAATAATCTGGATGATTTTATGAAGAGGGCCGCCGAGGCAGAGAAGGCGGAGGATTGTGAGACTGCATACAACCTCTATAATTCGGCACTGGGCGAGGTGGAGCTTCTGGATGCCGAAAAATACAGGAACAAGATTAAGGAGCTCCGTTCGGTAATAACGACCAAGTTATACAAACTGGAATCCTGTTACAAGGCCTGCAATCCTTCCGAGAGACAGAAGGTCTTGTTCGAACGTGCAAAGAGCCTCTCGGAGGAAGGTCAGCGCAAGAGAATGATACAGATTCTCCGCAGGATGCTGGTGGGGAAGAACGAAAAGTGTGCCTTCTGGAAGAAAGTGAGGGCATTTCTCAATACGGTCCCCGGAGAGGAGAACATTAACGAGAATGCTGACCCCTGTGAGGTCACGAGTGAACTCAAAAGCGAGATGAATGCCGCAAGGGAAGAAGTAAAAAAGTTAAAGAATGAAATTACCAAGTACACCGGTATAAAGAAGGGAGAGTTTGCCAAAAAGGTAGATTCACTGGTCGATTTTTTCAGGGCAGTGGAAGAGTCGAGGCTGAAGATATTTCAGATGCGGGAGGAGTTTATGGACTGTGACGAGGTCTATAAGAGCCTTGCTGACGACTCGAATGAACTAAAGTCTATGTATGAACAGACCAAAGACATCATAGTTTCGGGCTATAAAGGGCTCGTCTCTGATATGGCATCGAGGATTGCCGGACTTAAAAAACAGCTCAAACTCAGGGACGAGGAGCTGAATCAGATAAAGGACGAATATACTAAACTGAAGACAAAGTTCGATGAACTTTCACAGTTCAACGAGCAGATATTCAACGACCTCTTTGCGCTTGCAAATATAGAGAGTATGAAGCCTACTGCGGAGATGCAGGGAAAGGAGATTGCCTCTGTTTTTGAGAATATTAATGAGATTGTCAGAGATGAGAAGAAGGTAATGGAGCTTATGAAGCAGAAGTATCCTGAGTATTTCGAGAGCGGGGTCAATGTTGAGGCGCTGAAGCGCAGGCAGTTCGTTGTTGACAAGATGTCGCAGATACTCTCGAGGTTCAAGGACTCCCCTCAGGGACAGACGATAGGTTACAGCCGCACGCTCGATGAACTCAATGCAACCTCAAAGATGATGGATTCAATAATCAAGAATGCCAAGGTAAAGGATGATGCGCAGAAAGGCAGTCAGAATTCGACAATTATGATAATACTTATCATAGCCCTGTTTATCGTTGGTGCGGGAGCGATTGTGAGCGGAATAATACTTATGAAAAGGAAGAAGGAGAACCCCTGATGTACGACGATGACGAGAGAGAGCGGCCGTCCTGGCGCGAAATCGACAAGAAGAAGGACAGGTCCAGATTCGTCCGTGAAGATAAGCCGCAGTATCAGAGCAAAAAGAGCAAATCTGTCATTGCAAATTACAAACACAAGCTGAAGGAGGCATTCAGGACGGGTAAGGTAGCCGAGGCCGTCGATAAACTCGAGGGAGACACACCAGAAAAACAGCTCAGAAGGGAGAACCTCAGAATTCTGGCAACTTCCGGCGATGCAGATAAATTTATGGCTGCCTTCAGGTGGTATATTGACCAGAATTATGAAGAAATAGACCCGGAGATATTCAACAGGGCAATCGATTTTGAAAGAGATGAACTGACCCTGATGGCACTTACTGCCCTCAAAACGAAGAAAAACGTCAGGGAAATACTTGATAAGAAAAATATTTTTGAGAAACTCAGTCTTCTGCAGATGACATCGAGGAATATTCAGATTAAGTATATTGTCAGGGATATCCTGAATTTAGGCGGTGAAAGATAATGGCATCTATTGTCCTTACAGGCGGATATGACAAAGGCACTTCATTCAGATTGAATGAAGGTAAGAATGTCATAGGGAGGTCTCCAGATTCCCATATAAGGCTCAAGGACCCCTGGATTTCCAGAAATCATGCGGAGATTCTTGTCGAGGACGGAAAATACTTTCTGGAGGATCTGGCATCAGTAAACGGCACTTATCTGAACGGTCAGAGAATATCAAGGGGAGAACTGAAGCACAAGGACAATATCTATTTCGGAAAGACACCGGCATTGTTTCTTGTGAGTGAACTTGCGGAGACGGATGAGGCGAGTGCACAGAATCTGCTTTCGAGCAAGGATACAACGCTCAGGAATATCAGGGATTTTCAGAAAGAGGCCCCGCAGGCGCTTGGTGAGGGACTGGGAATACTCGCGGAGATAGGCAAGTATCTGATTCAGGGGTACGAATTTGAGGATGTCATTGCCAAGATAGCCGAGATTGTGGTCAGGACTATCAAGGCAGACAAGTGTCTGTTGTTTACGATCGGAGATACAGGGGACCTTGAGCTTAAGGTGGCAAAGTATCTTGACGGCAGGGAATGTGAGAGACACGAATATTCAAGGACAATAATAAATACCGCATTAAATGACAGACTTTCGATTCTGACAATTAACGCGCAGGAGGACCTGAGGTTCAGGGAGAGCAGGTCGATCATCGCCCACTCAATCACATCTGCAATGTGTGTCCCGCTCTGGCTCGAAGACAGGGTTCTGGGTGTCATATATATGGAATCGAATATACTCGTCAGGCCTTTTAAGAAATCAGACCTCGATCTGGTAACGGTTATCGGATATCAGATTGCACTTGCGATAGAGGAATACCGCTTAAGACTCCGCATTCAGGAGGAAGAGAAGAAGAGGCTCAGACTTCTGAGACACTTCTCTCCCGATGTCTCGAAGATGCTGCTGGAAGAAGAGTCCGTTCTGGATAATCCCCTGAGCCCTTCGGTAAAATACGTCACCATACTTTTTGCGGATATCGTAAATTTTACGCCCCTTGCCGAGAAGATGGAACCAATCGAACTCGCCGATTTTCTGAATACCTATTTCAGACTTACATCAGAGGCCATCTTTCAGGAGAGCGGGACCCTCGATAAATTTATAGGAGATGCCGTTATGGCTCTCTTCGGGGCGCCTTATACCCGCGAGGATGATGCCATAAGGGCCATAAAGGCCGCTCTGAGAATCTACAGGTCGCTCGAACTTTACAACTCTACCGCACCGGAAGAGAGAAAGATTACTATACGGATAGGGATTAACAGCGGCAATGTCATTGCGGGTAATTTCGGCTCTATGGAACGGATGGAGTATACGGTTCTCGGAGATACGGTAAATGTTGCTGCAAGGATTCAGGCGGCCTGTGAGCCGGGACAGATACTGATAGGTCAGGAGACATTCAGAAAGGTTCAGGGCAGGTTTATGTTCAGATTTTTGGGCGAGAAGGTCCTCAAGGGTAAATCCGAGGCAGTTCCTATATATGAGGTCCTCTGGAAGATGCCGAAGTCTCTTGAAGGCGTGATAATGCCCGGCTCCAGCCAGATAACATAGGACTCATTCTTTCCGGCAGAAAACAATACTGAAAAATATATGTTTATTATTGCACTGTATAAACTATTGATGTATAAACTGCTCTGTTATGGAGGTCTGTTATGAAAAAATATGCCTTTCTTTTATGTCTTCTTCTGGTTCCGTCCCTGTTGTTTTCTGAAGATATGAAGAGTCTTCTGAAAAAATTTGAATTCTACACATCAGAGGTAAGTATCAAACAGCTTCCCGATTCGGAAAAAAAGTGTATTCTCAAGCTTCTCGAGACCGGTCCGTATATAGACAAGATATTTCTGAAGCAGAATTTTTCGAAGAATATGGAAGTCTTATCGGAAATAAAGAACGCAAAGAACAGGGATCTGCTGACCCTTTTCAATATCCATTACGGACCTTTCGACCGTACTGAAGAGCATAAGGCATTTTTCGGGAGTTATGTAAGACCCTCAGGCGGTGGCTTCTATCCCGATGATATCTCTAAGGAGGAGTTCGAGACATTCATCAAGATGCATCCCGAGAAGAAAGAAGAACTCATATCCACATTTACTGTCGTAAAGCGTGACAGCAAAAACTGGCTGTATGCCGTACCCTTCTACAAGGAATACGAGCAGGAGGTCAGGGCAATTTCGAAAATTATGACAGAGGCATCCGAATTGACAACTAATGAGTCTCTGAAAAAATATCTCAGACTCCGCGCCGGGGCGCTTCTGAATGATAAATATTTCGATTCGGATATTGCATGGCTTGAACTCAGTAATCATCTTGTGGATGCAGTAGTGGCTCCGTATGAGACATATGACGATATGCTTTACGGTTATAAGGCGGGTTATGAGGGTGTGATAATGATGACTGATATAAAGGCGACAGCAGATATCAAGACATTCGACTCGTATGCGGCAGAACTTGAGAATGCCCTGCCTGTTCCGGACGTCTACAAAAAGAAGAATGTGGGTACCCACAGTCCTATCGGTGTCTATTATGTCCTTCAGTACAGCGGTCAGGCCAATGCCGGTATCAAATCCATAGCCGCTTCGCTCCCGAACGATGAGAAGGTAAGGGAACAGAAGGGAGCCAAGACTATAATGTTCAGAAATGTAATCGATGCAAAGTTTGAAAAGATTCTGAAACCCATAGGGAATCTTCTTGTGGACGAGACTCAGACGAAATTTATCAACAGGGATTCCTTCTTCCAGCACGCACTTCTGCACGAACTTGCACATCCTCTGGGGGCCAATTATGTTGTCAGAAACAATACCGCGACCTCGGAGACGGTCAGAAATGCACTTAAGGACAGATATTCAACCATTGAGGAGGCAAAGGCCGATATACTCGGATTATACAATCTGCAGTTCTTTATCGGTAAGAAGCTGATAAAGCCCGAAGAAGAGATGAACGCCTATGTAACACACCTTGCAAGTATCTTCCGTACTATCAGATTCGGAGCCACAGAGGACCATGCAAAGGGGTGTGTTATCCAGCTGTACTATTTAATGGAGAAAGGGGGCATTTCATACAACGAAAAGACGAAGAAATACAGTGTGAATATGGAAAAATTCAGGGAGGCTGTTAAGTCACTTAGCACACTTTTGCTCACGATAGAGGCAACAGGCGATTACAACGAGGCCTCGAAACTCATCGAAAAGATGGCATCTCTCAGAGAGACAGAGAAGGAGAATCTGAAGAGACTTGAAAAGCTCCCGATAGATATCGTATTCAATGTTAAGGTGGTAAAATGAGATTTCTCTTTGCCTTTATTCCGGTAATTTTTTTTCTTGTATCCTGTGAAAAGTCCCCCGAAAAGATGGGGGATGAAGCCTTTGAAAGACAGGATTATGCAATGGCCATAAGGTATTATATGGCTGCACTGAGTAAAAAGCCCGACAACAAAAAGATAATAGATTCGCTCTCTTCTGCCAGAATCAGTTATGCCAGAAAGTTCTTCATTGAGGCATCCTCCGGCGGGCATGAAGATGTAAAGGACTGGGAGATTCTTGCGCAGCACCTTGAGGCAGAAGGCAGCAAATACAGGATTGAACTCATCGAGACATATTATACGATTGCACGGAAATATATCGAAAAGGGAAGAATGGACGATGCACTCGTTGTATTGAAAAAGGCGGTCGTTATCGAGCCTGTAAAGAAGATCGCAATCGGGAAGATATTTGACATCCTTGCCACGATACCTGATGATAAGGTCGGGCAGTACACAGAGACTTTTGTAAACGAAAACAATCAGGATCTGGATATATGCGTCAAGGCGGCATCCTTCCTCGCCGGAAAGGATTTCTTCGATAAGGCTTTATCGATTTACGACAGGTGTATCCCGCTTGCCACAAAGCCGGCATTAAGGGAGCAGATTGTCATTGAAAAGGAGACTGTTTTCAAGAGGAAGGAGAGAAAGAAGGAGAAGGAGGGGCATCAGCCCGGCCAATGGGAGAGCGGTGACCGGAAGAAATGAGCGTTATCCATATAAGTTCAAAGGATAAAACGGAGATAGAGAAGATTATTTCCTCTGCAAGGGAGCGGGGGAGCAGTATCCTTTATTTTGACGCACTCAGAATACTGAAAACCGCCGGTGCATCGGTGGTTAATTCCTTTCTCGCCCTTAATTCACAGGAGATTATGGTCTTCTCCTCACAGGTTGAACCTCCTGTAGTATTGAAGAAGATAGAATACGACAAGCTCCCGGACAGCGGTATAGAAATACATAAGAATATTCAGAGTCCGCTCGAGGTTCTGGACGTGGCACTCAGGGATAAGGACTCTATCGATGGCATGTGTTTTCTGATACAGGAGACAGCGCCTTTAGACCTGAAACTGAGGGCTGTATGCGATGAGTCAGAAATCAGACTGGAAGATGTTTCAAACGGTGTTCAGATAATATTACCGTCTGTTTTGAGCGTGGAGAATCTTATAGCCCAGAAGGAGACATTGAAGACATTCCTCTATAATGCAACCGAAACGGAGGATTATGATATCAAGGCTCTGGGCTTTTTTATACTGATACTCTCTTCCCTTAAGGCAGATTTTGAGGCTATCGGGAAGATAGATGTAAAATCCTTCTTCCTGTACAGGGAGGGGCTCGGATATATCGTTACCGATGCCTTCATTTTCCTCAGGTAAGATGAGCAGAATTTCATTTGTTTTCCTGACCAGTCTTTTGTATCTGATGAGCGGCGGATATCTTTCCGGTGAGGAGATTCCGCTCAATCTCGGTTTTGGTCCCGCAGCAAATTATATCCCGAAGATAATATCCGATGACCAGCTTCTGCATTATTCCCTCAAGCTGGATATATATGCTGCCCTCGACCGTGAATTTATCGAATCCCACAAGTCCAGAATCCCAAAAAAATACCGCGGTTTCGTTGAGGGAAAGGACGAACTCAGGATTTCATATATTTTCATACCCGAATCGCTGATTATCTCACCGAAGTATCAGAATACGGGGATGTACGGGATAAATTTCAGACCTCTCTCTCTTGGTCTTCCGCTGGTAAAGACAAAAGGGTTCAGAAACAGATTGAACCTCGGACTAAATCTGACCTATACATATATACATTCCGACAGAATATTTGACGGAAAGGGGAGTATGCATTTTCTGAGGCCGGGTCTGAATCTTCAGTTTGACAATATTGCCCGTATTTCCAACAGATTTTTCCTCTCGTTCGGGGCAGATGCATACTTTTATATCCCGCAGAAGATAAAAGATAACTCTCCGGTAATGGAATCAGGGAGCCTCGATGAAAGCATCTGGTTTGTTGCACAGATCTATATACTCTTTAATCCGCGCATTATATACAAGGCCGGGATTTAATCATAGATAATAAACCTTATCAAGAGCATTTTGCGATGTAATGTTTTTTTAGT
>DYEF01000024.1 GCA_020725805.1 Bdellovibrio sp. | reverse complement strand
TGCAATAGATTCCTGCCTACGCAGGAATGAGAGGACACTTACAATGCTTTTTAATGCCATCACAACACATACAGCGCCAGAAGTCCTATCAAGCGTAGCGACATCGGACTGAAGGTATTCATGCCAGAAGCAGTAATAAAGTCCAACCAACAAATTTCCGTCGGGGAAGAGAACATTTGTTCTCTTTTAGAGATCTTGCTCCGACGGAACAAAGAGAACATTTGTTCTCTTTTGCTATATATTCACAATCTCACAATAACACATTTTTTGACCATTGTGACACATAAATAAGCAAACCTTCGTCGGAAGATGTGTCCATTTGGACACATAATTACTATACATAACATAGATAGCATAAATTAACCCCACATAAAATAACCAACTTCAATAATCCCCCCGTCTAAATTGTTCTTAAAAGTTTGACAACTTTTTGACAATTTGATAACATAACTACCCCGTTTAAGTTTTCTTTGCTAAATCAAAATCCATATAGAATAAAAAACTTTGAAAGGAGTTACATCTATGTCAGTAAAAATCGGAATCAATGGTTTTGGAAGAATCGGTCGTCTTGTAGCGCGTGCTATAATTGAGAAGGAAAATAAGGATCTGGAACTCGTAGCCATAAACGACCTTACCGACGCAAAAACGAATGCTCATCTCTTTAAGTATGACTCAGTCCACGGCCGTCTCTGCTATGATGTTAAAGCGGTCTCCGACGATGAAATTGAGGTATGCGGAAAGAAGATCAAAGTTTTTAAGAAAAAAGATCCCGCCGAAATTCCGTGGAAAGATGTTGGCGTAGAAGTAGTCGTAGAATCCACAGGGCTTTTTACAGTCAAAAAAGACGGCGTAAATAAAAAAGGCAAGGAAGTAAAAGGTGCCGAAAATCACATCACCAAAGGCGGCGCCAAAAAAGTCATCATCTCCGCCCCCGCCGAAGGCGAAGACATCACAATTGTTATGGGTGTTAACGAAGACAAATATGACCCCAAAAATCACACCGTCTTATCAAACGCCTCCTGCACAACGAATTGCCTTGCCCCCGTCGCAAAAGTCCTGAATGATAAATGGGGTATAGTAAAAGGTTTGATGACAACAATTCACGCCTACACGAACGACCAGAAAGTTCAGGATATGGCGCACTCCGATCTAAGGCGTGCGCGAGCCGCCGCTCTTTCTATGATACCTACGACGACAGGTGCCGCCAAAGCAATAGGACTTGTAATCCCTGAATTAAAAGGAAAACTTGACGGTTTCGCAATAAGAGTCCCGACACCTAATGTTTCCGTCGTAGATTTAACCTGTCTTTTAGCCAAAGATGCCACCGCAGAAGAAATTAACGCCTAACTTAAAGCGGCTTCCGACGGAAAATTAAAAGGTATCCTTGGCTACACCGACGAGCCCCTCGTTTCAATTGACTTCAACCACTCAGATCTTTCTTCAATCGTGGATGCAAAAAGCACCAAAGTCATCGGTGGAAATTTTGCAAAAGTCCTTGCGTGGTATGACAACGAATGGGGTTATTCGAATCAGCTTGTTAAGATGATGGAGTTTGTCGGCTCACAGTTATAAGTTGTATAAAAACGAGGTGAAGTATGAAGATCAGGTCAATTGAAACACTGGATCTGAGAGGTAAGAGAGTATTTATCAGGGTAGATTTCAATGTGCCGGTAAAGGATGGTGTGGTAAAAAACGACAAGAGAATACGCTCGGCACTTGACACAATCAATTATGCGCTTTCAAAGAATGCCAAGGTAATTCTTGCCAGCCATCTGGGAAGACCAAAGGGCGGTTTTGAGCAGAAATATTCAATGATGCCTGTCGGTGAGAGGCTCAAGGAACTGCTCAAAAAAGATATCAAGGTGGCGGATGACTGTATAGGTGACGGGGTAAAAAAACTGGTCGCTGATATGAAGGAAGGAGAGGTTCTGCTTCTTGAAAATCTGAGATTTCATAAGGAAGAAGAGGCGAATGATGAGAATTTTGCCAAAGAACTTGCCTCTTTGTGCGATGTCTATATAAATGACGCATTCGGGACGGCACACCGGGCGCACGCCTCTACCGAAGGTATGGCTCATTTTGTAAAGGAAAAAGCCGCAGGTTTTCTTATGCTCAAGGAGGTTGAGCATCTGGACAGGGTTCTTCTGAGCCCTGAGAAACCGTTTATTACCATTCTGGGTGGTGCAAAGGTCTCGGACAAGATCAGTGTTATTACGAATCTTATGAAGAAGGTCGATACTTTCATAATCGGCGGTGCAATGGCCTATACATTTCTGAAGGCGCAGGGCTATAAAATGGGAAAATCTCTCGTCGAGGATGACAGGCTTGATGTGGCAAAAGAGATTCTCGATAATGCCAGAAAGAGCGGTGCCGAGATACTCCTTCCCGAAGACCACATCGTTGCAAAGGATGAAAACAGTGAACCTGTCGCTACTTCATCTGTCAATATAGAAGATGATATGATAGGCTATGATATCGGTCCGAAGACCATCAGGAAGTTCTCTGATGCCCTGAAAAAGGCAAAGACGATATTCTTTAACGGTCCGTCAGGGTTGTTCGAAAATCCGAAGTTTGCCAACGGTACATTTGAGATAGTAAAGGCAGTTGCTGAACTTAAAGGGGTTGTTTCTGTTGCAGGCGGCGGTGATACGGTAACAGCCATAGAATCACTGAAGCTCGAAGGAAAGTTTACACATATATCTACCGGTGGCGGAGCATCTCTCGAATTTATGGAAGGTAAAGAATTACCGGGCATCAAGATTCTGGAGGAATAATACTGATGGCAAAGAAAAGAAAGGCCCTTATTGCCGGCAATTTCAAAATGTATCTCTCGTCCGAAGAAGTGAAAAGACTTGCCAGGGCTATATCGGATTTTGTATCGCAGAAGAAGTATGAAGACAGGGATGTTATGATTGCACCGCCGTTTCCCTATCTTATGGCGGCAGTAGATAGTGTAAATCCCTCTTTTGTATCCGTTGGTTCACAGAATCTGTACTTTGAAAAAGAGGGTGCATTTACCGGCGAGGTTTCACCCCTTATGGTAAAGGATTGCGGTGCAACATACTCGATAATAGGCCATTCGGAGCGTAGAAAGTACTTCTTCGAGACTGAGGAGCTTCTCAGAAAGAAGATAACGGCGGCCATCAGTAACGGCCTGATTCCTGTGTACTGTGTCGGTGAGAAGATCGAAGACAGAAACAACAACAGGCATTTTGATGTGGTCAAGAGACAGGTTGAAGAGGCGCTGAGAGAGATTAATTTCAGATCCGATAATCTCGTAATCGCCTATGAACCTGTCTGGGCAATCGGCACCGGTGTAAATGCATCGCCCGAACAGGCAGAGGAGATGCATCTCTTCATCAGAAATCTCATTTCGGGCATCAGGGACAAAAATATATCCGAAAATATACGGATTCTTTACGGAGGTTCGGTCAAACCGGATAATATTGACAGCCTTATGAAGATGGAAAATATCGACGGTGCACTCGTCGGAGGAGCCAGTCTTAAGGCGGAGCAGTTTACAAGAATTATCGATTACAGAATTTAAAAGGAGTCAGTTTTATGATTACTCTTATCACAATCATTCACGTTATCGTCGGGATATTCCTGATACTTATGGTGCTTTTGCAGGGCGGAAAGGGTGCCGGACTGGGAGCGGCCTTTGGTGGTTCTTCACAGACGGTATTCGGTGCATCAGGTGCAACGTCTTTTCTTGCAAAACTTACGGCAATAGCAGCTGCATTATTTGTTATAACATCAATAAGCCTCTCATATTTCAGTTCAAAGAGTGAGTCTGCACTTGCCAAATACAGTACAAAAAAGACGGCCATTGAGAAGAAAGAGATGCAATCTGCCCAGCCGGCTCCGGATGCAGGCGTAAATGTCGGAAGTATTCAGACAGATGCCTCGTCAGGTCCTGAAAAAACGGGCAATGAGGAAAGTGAAGAAAAAAAATAATGATATTTTTTATCTATTGTGGTATCATAATTACGTAGTTAACTATTTAAAAGGAGTACTCCTGTGATAAACAAGAAAGTAACAGTAAAAGGCAAGGAAAAGGATACCGAAAAGATTCGTAAGAGTGAGATCGAAAAGATCAGAAAAATGCTTCTTTTGCAGAAAGATGAACTCATCAAAAAGACACAGGATACTATGAGGGACGAAAGCGAATTCGATAAAGATGACCTTCCTGACGAGATTGACCACGCATCGTTTGAATATAATCAGTCTCTCACCCTCAGACTAAGGGACAGGGAACAGTATCTGCTCAATAAGATAATCAAGGCTCTGAAGATGATTGACGAAGGGACCTATGGCATCTGTGAATCCTGCGGTGATGATATCGATGTAAAGAGACTTCTGGCCAGACCTGTGGCTACTCTCTGTATTAAATGCAAGGAAGAACAGGAAAAGAGAGAGAAGATACAGGAAGGCTGAATAAGCTGTCTTGAAAGATTCCGGATATCAAAAAACAATTGATGATAATCTTAAAAAGTGTGTAAGGTGCGGTCTATGTCTTGGTGTCTGTCCTGTATATTCTGTTGACAGGGAGGAATCCTCTTCCCCGAGGGGTAGAATTCATACAATAGATAAAATAAAAAACAGGGATATATTCAAAAAGTTTCTCAACAATTGTCTTCTGTGCGGAAGTTGCCGGGATGTCTGTCCCAATGATGTGGATATACATAATGTGATAAGAAGTGTGAGACTGAGTGAGGGGCTTGCCAGAAATATATATCTTATTCTCAGGGCAATGCAGGGTACAGATTTTTCCAAAATGAAGATTATTTCTTCTCTGATGAATACAGAGAGAAATAGCGGAGGATTAATACGGTTTCTCAATCTTAAAAGACATATCCCAAAAATCAGTGCAGATAGGGTGTTGTACAATAATATTCTTGCAGATAAAAATGTTGCAGTATTTACTGGTTGTATCGCTCCTCTTTTTTATCCGGAAGTAATCAATGGTATTTCTGCCTTTTATATGAACAAAGGGTATAATGTGTATATTCCGGAGAATCAGGTCTGCTGCGGACTGATGAATTATTCCGCGGGAGACGGAAAAAAGGCATTGGGACTTTCGTCAGAAAATATTAAATTATTCTCATCAGAAAAGATTGAAAAGATTATTACACCCTGTGCAAGCTGTGCTTATATGTTCCATCAGTATGCAGAACTGGTTAAGGACGGGAAAGAATTGTCCGCCAAAATTTTTACATTTGAGGATTTTATTCTGGAGCGGATTCAGACTGCACTAAGTGAGAATAACATCGCTTTACATATACCCTGTCATATAAGGAATTCAGATGATAAATCTCTTTATAAAAGGCTAAAAAAATTCAGAAATGTCAGAATTATTGATAGTTGCTGCGGATACGGCGGGGTGTTTAACCTTTATGAATATGATAAATCCGTAAAGATAGGTGAGAGACTTTTGGGTGACCTGAAAGATAAAAAAGTACTCTATACACTCTGTTCGGGGTGTTATATGCAGCTTTTCGATATAGTCAGAAAAAACGGAATCAGTACAGAGGTGAGAAACCTTGCAGAATTAATCTGAAGAATTCTCTGCGATCTGTCTTAGCGAGGGATGAAAGGGGCCGGCTATCAGTGTGCCGGGATTTACTAGATTATCATCATTATGAAGTCCGACACGGATTACGTTTATTCCCGATTCCCGAAATCGTCTGAGGGCGTATCTGAGAATCCTGAGTGTATCTTTCAGTGACAGCGGTTCATATCTGCCGCTTTTATAGAGGGTTTCGAGTTCGGTATCTCTGAGTACGAGAGTAGGGTGTAGTCTTACAAAATCGGGTTTGAGTCTGATTGTCTCCTCTATGCTGTAAATGTCATCTTCATAACCTGAGAGGGGTAGTCCGAACATAAGATGAAGAGATGTCCTGAATCCGTAGGTTTGCAAAAGAATCACAGAATCCCGTATATCCTCCGAGGAGTGATTTCTCCTTACAAATCTGAGGACTTCGTCTCTGAAAGACTGTGCCCCGATTTCGATTGTTGTAACTCCCGATTTTTTATAATATTCGAGCATCGCAGAATCCAGATTGTCAGGTCTTGTGGAAAATCTTATCCCGTCAATCTTCTTGCATTCAATAAATTCCGAAAGGGCATTCAGGAGTTCTCTCTGTCTTTCGTTACTTATATTCGTGAAAGTCCCTCCATAGAAGGCAACCTCTATATCGCTATCTTCTTTTTTCCTGCCGATTGTTGACAGATATCTGCATATTTTCTCTTTTATCATTTCAGGATTGGGATTTTCTGCCTCCGGATGCAATGCTCTCTGATTGCAGTACATACACCTGTTGGTGCAACCTGTAAACGGGAGAAAGACAGGTATTATAAAATTCCTCTTATTCCTTTTCATATTCGCTTCCGGCAATATTGAATATTGCCTCTCTGGCGGCATGCTGTTCGGCCTCTTTCTTGGTTTTTCCTTTTCCCCTTCCGAACTCGGAACCGTTTATCATAATTCTTACTTCAAATGTACAATTGTGGTCCGGACCGCTCTGCCCGATAAGTTCGTATGAAGGAGCAAGCCTGTATTTTTCCTGACAGAATATGAGTATTGCAGTCTTATAATCCTGCATCATATCCTGTGAAGTAATATTATCGAGTTCGTCCTTGAAATGTTTTCTGACAATTTTGAGCACATTGTTCATATTGCTGTCGAGAAAGATGGCGGCAATTACCGCCTCATAGGCATCACTTAATATTGAATCCTTATCACTCCCGGACGTAAGTCTTTCTCCTTTCCCCAGAATGATATATTCATTAAGGTGAATTCTTCTTGCTATCTTGCTGAGTTCCTTCTCATTTACAAGGGCAGCCCTGAAACGGGATAAAAGACCCTCATTACTACCGGAAAACTGATTGAAGAGAATATATGCAATAGCAAAATCTATTATTGAATCTCCCAGATACTCCAGTCTCTCGTTGTTATATTTGAGTTTGTTTTCGTTGGCATACGATTTGTGAGTAAGCGCCTCTAAAAGCAGCTGTTTGTTCTTGAATCTGTAGCCTATATTCTTTGATGCTGCCTTTAAGAGTTCATCAAAGGATTCATCTTTCATATCGGTTCTCCGGTAATTGTATTGTTTTCATTTATAGATTTGAGATTTACACGGCAGAGTTGTCCCTTGGCGTAATTTCCCTTATTCAAAATGACCCTTATATAATTATGTGTAAGTCCGGATACCTTTTCAGAATTTTCTGTAATTAATATATCCATTTCTCTTCCGATATATTTTTTAAGCATATCTCTTCTCTTGTCAAATGAAATTTTCAGAAGAATTTCGGAACGTCTCTTGATTTCCGATTGTGATGCCAGCTGTTTCATCGAGGCGGCAATTGTGCCTTCACGGGGGGAAAATCTGAATACGTGAAGATAATCTACAGGAACAGAACTGATAAAGTCTACTGTCTTTTCGAAATCTGCTTCTGTTTCTGAAGGAAAACCAGTAATAATATCTGTACCTATTGCGGCCTCAGGAAACCTCTCTTTTATGGATTCGGTAACGTTTCTGAAATCCGAAACATAGTAATCTCTTCCCATTTCATTGAGAACCTTATCAGAACCGCTCTGTAAAGGTATATGGAAGTGTGCACACAGCCTTTTGTACTCAGATAATCTCCTGATATTTTCTTCATTTAAGCCATAAGGTTCAACCGAACTGAGCCTTACTCTGAATTTCCCTTCGATATTTTCTATATCACCTAAAAGTCCGTAAATGTCTTTGCCGGTTACAGGGTCTTTATAGAGCATTATATGTGTTCCTACAAGTACGATTTCCATAAAGCCGTTTTCTGCCGCAGTTTTTACTGATGCTAATATACTGTTTATATCTACACTGCGCGGCTTTCCCCTGAGATAGGGTACAATACAGTATGAACAGAATCTGTCACATCCTTCCTGAATCTTTATAAATGGTCTGCTTCTGTTGTAATAAGGCCTGATGTCCGAGGATAAATGCAGACCAAGTATTTGGGGAATATCCTTTATATTCACAAGGTTTACAAAGTGTATCTCGCCGATTCTTTTTCTGAATGTCCCGGATAGTACGGAGCAGCCTGTAATAATTACTCCGGCACTGGGATTATACGAGTGAAATCTTCTGGCGAGTTGTCTGCATTCCCTCTCCGCCCTGTGTGTCACCGAACAGGAATTGATAATGTACAGGTCTGCCTCTGACGGTTCGGTAATAACAGTATAACCATTTGCAGCAAGGTATGATGAAATAGATGCGCTGTCGGCAAAATTGACCTTACATCCCAGTGTCTCAATATATACCTTCAACGAATTACCTCACTGATAATGCCGCCTCCCAGTACGATATCGCCGATGTAAAATACTGCCGACTGCCCGGGAGTTACTGCCCTTAACGGCTCTGAAGTATTTACGGAAACAAGGTCATCATCCGTAAAACTGATCTTGCAATCTTTCGGCTCTGACAGATATCTTATTTTGACTTTTATACCATCTGCCTTGTCAATATCGTCAATTTTATAAATAAAGTTGTTATTCCGTGTGCTGAAAGAAGCGGAGTAGAGTTCATTCTCATATCCGATAATGACTTCTCTTTTTGCGGCATTTATTCCGGTAACATATAATGGTCTGCCCGAAGAAATACCGAGCCCGCGCCTCTGCCCGATTGTATATCTGTAAAAGCCCTTGTGCCTTCCGAGTATCTTCCCGTCTGACCTTATTATTCTTCCGCTGAGGTCTTCATTTATATTCTTACTTATAAACCCTGAATAATTTCTGTCGGGGACAAAACATATCTCATGAGATTCTCTCTTCTTATAGACATCAAGATTATTATCTTTTGCAATTCTCTTTACCTCGTCCTTTGTCATATCACCAAGAGGGAAGAGTATCTTTGCCAGCTGATTCTGTCTGAGCCTGTATAGAAAGTAGCTCTGGTCTTTCCGTCTGTCTCTTCCCATTTTCAGAATCCTGAGTGAGCCTTTATGTTCAATTTTTGCATAATGGCCCGTGGCAACAAAATCAGCACCGACAGAAGAGGCAAAATTCAGCATCTCTCCGAATTTTATAAACTCATTGCAGATTATACAGGGATTTGGTGTTTTGCCATTAAGATATTCAGATATAAAATTGTCTATGACAAGTCTGTTGAATTTTTCGCGGTAATTAAGGACATAAAACGGTATTGACAACTTCGTTGCAACTTTTCTTGCATCGTATACATCCTCAGGTGAACAGCATACACCTTTCAGTTCACAATCCTGATATTCTGAATAGTCAAAGACCTGCAGTGAAACACCGATAACATTGTAATCTTTCTTTAAGAGCAGTGCAGCTACACTTGAATCAACCCCCCCGCTCATTCCTACAATAACTGTCTTCTTTCTCTCTGCCAAGACTATCCTTGCGGTTTTTGATTAGATTATTTAATATGTTTTCTCCTGTAATCCTCGATAGCTGCATGAAGGGCATCAGCGGCGAGATTTGAACAGTGCATTTTAATAGGTGGTAACCCGTCGAGTGCCTCGGCCACCTGCCGGTTCGATACAGAGAGTGCCTCTTCGATTGTCTTTCCCTTTACCATCTCTGTTACCATTGAACTTGTCGCTATTGCAGCTCCGCAACCGAAGGTCTTGAACTTTATATCCTCTATCTTATTGTCTCTGACCTTGATATATATCTTCATAATGTCGCCGCAGGCCGGATTTCCCACCTCTCCGATGCCATCTGCGTCAGGTAATTCCCCTACATTTCTGGGATTTCTGAAATGGTCCATAACCTTTTCTGAATACATATGCTCACCTCACATTATTATGATTTCAGGAATCGGATTTGGTTTCATCCTCTCCCCTGAAAACCAACAGTTTTGCCTTTTTGCGGTTTCTCCTGTTCTTTTTTGCTTTTTCCAGATTATAAACCTTCTTTTCAAGTTTGCGCAGTTGCTCTGCAAGACACCTGATAGCATTTGCCTCGGGGTCGGGAATTTCAGTGTGTTCGATATCATATCTTGAATCAGTAATCTTTTTGTGGACTGTTCTTCCCGGCACACCGATAACAGAGGATTCGGGAGGAACCTCCCTTATAACTACCGAACCGGCTCCTATCTTTGAATTTTTGCCTATCCTGAAGGGCCCGAGTATTGCTGCACCGGCACCAACCACAACGTTCTCCTCGAGGGTAGGGTGCCTCTTCTCCTTGCGCCAGGAAGTTCCGCCAAGTGTAACCTGATGATATAGTGTGCAGTCATCTCCTATCTCTGCTGTCTCACCGATTACGACGCCCATCCCGTGGTCGATAAATACCCGTCTGCCAATTTTGGCCCCCGGGTGAATCTCTATACCGGTAATGAATCTTACGAACTGTGAGACTAATCTTGCAGTAGTCCTGAAATTTCTATTCCAGAGATAATGTGTGATTCTGTGTGCCCATATAGCGTGCAGGCCCGGATAACAGAGTAGTACTTCAACAGGATTTCTTGCTGCAGGGTCTCTCGAGAATACCGAATCGATGTCCTCGCGGACCTCTTTTATGAATCTGAATATATTCATACACCACTTCCCTGACTCTTATTTCTAATACCTGTTTTGTCAAAAGTCAACAATGGCTTATTACTGTTCGATGAAGGGTTTGAGAAGTCTTGCCCTGCTGGGATGTCTGAGTTTTCTCAGCGATTTTGCCTCAATCTGTCTTATACGTTCCCTTGTAACATCGAAATCTCTTCCGACCTCCTCTAGGGTATGGTCTCCCTTTTCACCTATACCAAAGCGCATCCTGAGGACTTTTTCTTCCCTTGGCGTGAGCGTTCCGAGCGCCTTTCTTACCTGTTCAACCAGATTGACGTTGATGATTGAATCCTGCGGATTCAGGACCTGCTTATCCTCTATGAAATCTCCCAGATGCGAATCCTCTTCTTCACCGATAGGTGTTTCGAGGGATAATGGTTCTTTGGCTATTTTCAGTACCTTTCTGACCTTGTCAATCGGCAGTTCCATCTTGGCAGCAATCTCCTCCGGCGTGGGCTCTCTTCCCAGTTCCTGTACGAGGTATCTGCTCGTACGGATAATCTTGTTGATGGTCTCAATCATATGCACGGGGATTCTTATCGTTCTCGCCTGGTCGGCTATTGCCCTTGTAATTGCCTGTCTTATCCACCACGTTGCATAGGTTGAAAATTTATAGCCGCGTTTGTATTCGAATTTTTCCACTGCCTTCATAAGGCCGATATTACCTTCCTGAATCAGGTCCAGAAACTGAAGTCCCCTGTTGGTATATTTCTTTGCGATAGAGACTACAAGCCTGAGATTGGATTCTATAAGCTGCGTCTTGGCAGCGTCGGCCTCCTGCTGTCCTTCTTTAATGAGTTTGCACTGGTCATTGAGGAAAGCTATATATCTGTTGATATTCGCCTCATTTATCTGTGTATCGAATATTACGGAGAGAAGATCCAATTCCTGTTTTATCAGGTCTTTGAGTGAATTAATCTCATTTTCCTTGGGATATTTCTTGATATTATTTCTTATTTTCTTGAGCAAAAGATTCGGTTTTGAGGCCAGTTTTCTGATGTCGTCGGTACATACACCAGTTTCATCAGAAATTATTTTGTACCTGTTTTCGATTTCCGTGATCTTTTTGTAGTTTTCAAGGAGCATCGAGACAATTCTGTCAACCTGTTTTTTGGTAAGTCTGATATCTGCTATCATTTCTGCCATATTGTTTCTAATGTCTTCAAACTTCTTTATTCTTTTTTCGTCTACAGAATCTGTCCCCGAGAAGAGGTTTTTGAATTCTTTTGTCAGGTCCTTGTTCAGACTGCTGAGCTTTTTTGTCGATTGGGCTATCTGCTGAATTGCCGCTTCCTCGTCGAATTCCACATCTTCATCATCGTAATCCTTAACTGCGTCTTTCAGTCTCAGACTTTTTTTGAGGATACCGTCACAGATAATAAAGACCTCTTTCATCGTAAACGGCAAAGAGGCTATAGTTGAGAAAATCTTCTTCTCACCGTTTTCAATCTTCTTGGATATCTCTATTTCGCCTTCGCGGGAAAGAAGTGCGACTGATCCCATCTTTCTGAGGTATAATCTTACAGGGTCATTGGCTCTTGTAAAACCCTCTTCGAGGTCTGCCTCCTCTTCCTCCTCTTCATCTTCCTTGGATGACTGTTTGAGTTTTATGTTTGAACTGGAATCGACAATTTCGATATCCTGTTCACCGAATACGCTCATTACATCATCGAGTTGTTCAACTGATGCCACATCGGGTGGGAGGTAATTATTTACCTCATCGTATGTCAGAAATCCCTTCGATTTGCCGAGTGATATAAGGTCCTGAAGCTCTTTGGAGAGATTGTCAATATTATGTTGCGGTTTTGCAGCCTTTTCGGATTTGATTTCGGCACCTGTTGATTTTCTGGCGGCAGCAGGTTTTAATTCCTTTTTAGTCTCTGTTTTTTGAGAAGTCTTGGGAACCTGGACTGTCTTTTTGTGTGTTACCTGCCCGTGCTGAACGTTCTTCTGAGCGGTTTTACCGGAGCCTGATGACTTTTTGGTTGTCCTGCTTTCAGGTTTTCTGACCTTCTGAACCGAAACCTTGGCTGTCTTCTTGTTTTTTTTCTTATCCATACTTTATCTCCCTTAACTGAATTGATTTTGATAATTCAAGTTTCTTCTTGATGAGACTGTCAATCAGTTTCTCATCTCCGGATTTCTTGGCTGAACTGATGTTCATGTCAATCTCTCTGATTTCCTTTTTAAGCCTGTCTATCTGTAGTCTGTGCAGACAATCGAGCAGTATTGAAAACGCATCAGATTCATTGTCCGGAAAGGTCTTGTTCATTATTACTTCGGTTATCTCGGAATATACTGTATTGTCATTTATTACCGGAGGTGATGTCTTATCCTTTTTATAGACCGACAGAATCTCCCTGTAGACTGCCGATATATCAGGTGATTCTATAATATCGGGCAAGTCTTCCGGAAGATTCTCTGTGAGATGGGGAAACTGGGTAAGAATTGCGACCAGCCATACCTCATAACTCTTGTGTTTAATTCTCTGAGGTGCCGGGGTTGAAAGACCGGACGTTCTGGCCGAATTCCTCAGATAACTGTAAATAACATCTTCCTCGATTCCGGTCTGTGCAGATACTGTCCTGATTGCCTCCCGCTGTTCGAGAATATCAGGCATAAGCTGAATATATGAAAGCATTTTCTTGATAAGGGCAGCCCTCATATGAGGTCTTTTCCCTATAGCCTTTCTGACGTCATCGGCAAGATAATTGATAAACGGTACACGGTTTTTTACAAGGTCAGAAAAGGCTTTATTACCGTTTTTTCGGGCAAATGAGTCAGGGTCATCTCCCGAAGGAAGTGAAATGACATAAATACCGAGTCCGGAAGTAAGAAGGGTTCTGGCGGCCTTGTAGACTGCGGCTCTGCCGGCACTATCCGAGTCAAAACACAGGCAGATATCTTTTGTAAAACGTCTTAATAGTCTTATATGGGACTGGGTGAGGGCAGTCCCGCAGGTAGCAATGACATTGAAAAAGTTAATGTTGTTGAGCGAAATAAGGTCGAAATATCCCTCTACGACAATAATGTATCTGCTTTTCTGTGAATGGCGCGACGCGATATTGAGACCATATAGATACGAACTTTTGTGATAAATCTGGGATTCCGGGCTGTTGATATATTTGGCTGTATCCTTCCGGTTATCCAGATTTCTGCCTGCAAATCCGACGGTCCTTTTATCCTGATCAATCAGAGGGATTATCAGTCTCTTTGAAAATCTGTCCTGTATCTTCCCCTGAGATTTAGAAAATATCCCCGAATCCAGTATATCTTCCTGTGTAAATCCCAGCTTTAATAATTTGTTGTAAAGCAGTTCCGAGTTTTGCGGTGAATATCCGAGATTGTGTTCAATAATCAGATTTTCGGTAATCCCTCTGTCCCTGAGATAAGTGAGACATTTTTCCCCTTCCGCGGAATAGAGCGCTTCGTTGTAATATTTCATAGCCTCAAAGCATACCGAGAAGAGGCGGTTTCTTCTGTCTGTCACTTCTTCCGGTTCTGAATCTGTGTCAATGGTAATTCCCTTTTCCCTCGCGAGTTCCTTTACGACCTGATAAAAGGATTTTGCCTCGATTTTCGATAAAAAGTTGAAGAGGCTTCCTCCCTCTCCGCAGCCGAAGCAGTGAAATATCTTCTTGTCGCGGCTTACAACGAATGACGGGGTCTTTTCCTTATGAAAGGGGCAGAGTCCCATATAATTCGAGCCTTTTTTCTTAAGTGTTACATAACGTGAAATATACTCCACGATATCACACTTATCCCTCAGCTCATTTATTATATTTTCGGGGATACGATTTCCCAAATCCATCTCCCTAAAAAAGGATGGAACAGATTTTAGTTATGTCTGAAATTATCTGCCCCTCTTGGCAGACCTTTTTCTTGCAGCGATTGCCTTTTTCTTTCTCTTTACGCTTGGCTTTTCGTAATGTTCTCTTTTACGAAGTTCGGAGAGAATTCCTGCCTTCTCTATCTGTTTCTTAAATCTTCTCATTGCGCTTTCAAAACTTTCACCTTCTCTTACTTTTACACCTGGCATTCAAATAGCCTCCTATAATAAGAGCGAATAAATATAATACTTTTATCGAAAATGTCAAATTGTTTTTTATGTTATAATAGGTATTGTGATTTCCTGTGTATTTCAAAAGAGCAGAACTAAGTAACTGGTTTTAGAAGTATATTTTATCGCCTGATCAATATTTAATTTGCTACTTAGTGTCATTTTGTGCTAATATCGTATTCCGGGAGGTCGTTATGGTGAAGAATGCAGGTCTTTTCTTATTATGTGCGGCGGTATTCTATTGCTGCACGGAGAATGAAATTATTTACTCTGATACGGATACGGGTCAGAAAGATATAACAGATAATGACGCAATTTTGCAGGATACGAATACAGGACCACATTCAGAATGTGATTCAGACGAGGAGGGTATATTATGTGTCGGTACGGCAGCAGTTAAACTGACACCGGATAAATACGAAATAGTTAAAAACGAGCTTCTGGATGAACATGCGTATTGCCCCGGGATTGACGGGCCGGGTAACTGCGGTGTAATCAATCAGAAGAAATGGAAGGAATTATCCAGCAAATGGAAATCACAATTTTTTTATGACTGCGGGACTGACAGGATATGTCCTGATGAGCCGGATTATAAGGGACCTGATGCAGATGGTTCGGAAGGTGACGGTGTTTTTCAGGGATTCTGGCTTGCAGGCTACAACAACAGTACCCCATTGATAGGAGTCCACGATGATATTTGGGCACGTGCACTTGTTGTCAGGCATAATGGTAAAACCGTAGCACTGGTATCCCTCGATTTTGTAGGATTTTTCAAGAGCGACGTTGATAGAATAAGAGGCCAAATTAAACAAAAGGCACCGGGCCTTCGTATTGACGGTATAAATGTAATGAGTTCCCATTCACACGCCAGTATAGATACAATGGGACTCTGGGGGCCTGAGGACCCGTTTGGTGGTCTTATGTATGAGCCGGGATACAGCGAGAAATATCTCAGGGAGGTTATTGGCAAGGTTGCGGATGCCGTTATTCAGGCCGGAATATCCATGCAAAAGGGGAGGGTAAAGGCAATAACAAAGAGAGTGGGGATTGAACAGCTTGCAAATGATGTCAGGGACCCGTTTATAATTGATGATAATATGTCGGTTCTCGTCTTTGAGTCGCTAAATAGAGAAAGAATAGCAACCGTTGTAAACTGGGGTTCACACCCTGAAATGCTCGGAGGCATTACCAATTATCTGAGTTCTGACTGGGTTCATTACTTAAGGGATGGTATCGAGAACGGTATCTCTGAAGGCAGCAGTATTCCACCGTCCGGCGGTATGGCAATGTTCATACAGGGGGCTCAGGGAGGTATGATAACGCCTCTCGATATGAATCTGTACGATGATAACGGCAAGCTTATCGAACAGATGCATTCTTATAAAGCAATTAGGCAGGTTGGTTATAATCTGGCAAGAAAGGCATACGAATTATCCAAAGAGGCTCCTTATATACAGAACCTCGCAATTGAGTATGGCAAAATCGAATATAAAATCCCGCTGGAAAATAAATATTTCTGGATGATGTTTGACCTCGGGTGGCTCAGGGACAGACCCAAATGGAAGATAGACCCTAATAAGGAGAGCTGGATTGACAATGTGGAGATTATGACGGAAGTAACGCTTGTCAGAATAGGTGATATTGAGATTCAGAGTGTGCCGGGCGAATTATTCCCCGAACTGGCTGTGGGCGGATATATAGAGCCTTTCGAGTATTCATTCGGGAGACCGGTAATTCAGCAGGATAATCAGTACCCGCCCGAACTTAATAACGCACCTAAGGGACCTTATATACGAGATCTGATGAATGGAAAGATAAAACTTATTTCAGTTTTGTGCAATGACTCGATAAGCTATCTCGTACCCGAATATGACTATAAGATATCAGAGAGTAATCCGTATCTTGAATCTGCTCCCGGAGAGCATTATGAGGAAACCAGAAGCATCGGTATCAGACAGATCGGAATAATGCTTGAAAATATCAGAAAACTAAACAGCAAATAGATTACCTCAGCTTTTTATTTTTTTGTTTATAATCTTTCATATTTGCTGTAATATTGACCACCTCAGGGAGATCAGATGAAGTCATCAGAATTACTTGAAAATACTGCAGTATTCAGGCCCAAAATTCTCAATCTGATGATTACTGAGAGATGCAACTACAGGTGCAGTTTCTGTGATTTTCATAAAAAGACCGCAGAGATGCCATTTGGACTCGCCGTAAGGATTATCAACGAGGCTCAGAATGCCGGTATAAGGACTGTTGCCTTTACAGGGGGAGAACCGCTGCTTTATGAAGGGATTTATGACCTGATAACCCTTATAAAGACCCTTGGAATGTCTCCTCATATCACGACCAACGGCTCGCTTGTAAATAATAACTGGAAAAGATTAATAGATGCTGGTCTTGATTCAATCAGTTTTTCTGTTGACGGAATCGGTGAAACCCACAATAAGCTCAGGGGAGTCCCGCACTCTTTCGAAAATATCGGGAAGGGTATGAAAATACTCGGTAAATCCTCATCGGTACTTCTGTTTGTCAATATGGTTGTTACTAATATAAATGTCAGTGAGATTATAAAGGTATATGAATTTGCAAAACAGAATAATGCGACTTTCTTCTTCTGGCCTGTAAATGATGCAGAATCCTTATACCTTTCGGAAAAAGACAGGACTGAATATGAAGAGGCGGTCAGATATATATGCAGGTCAGAAAATCTTAGTGAAAACATGTGCAGATTCCTGCTGAAGGGGATAGACTATCATCAGGGAAGAATAAAAAGATTCAGGTGCCCGGCATTTTTCAGCACGGTCAACATTTACTATGACGGAGAGGTAATGCCCTGTTGTGTATGGAGTGCCAGAGAGTTATCTGCCGGGAATATCAAAGACAAAAGCCTTATTGAAATACTCGGTTCGGCTAAGGCAAAGAATATAGTAAAGGATATCTTCGAAAACGGTTGCACAGGAAGATGTTATAATTCGATGCTGCCGGAATTTACGGATTTGACAGGCGAGGATTTTATTTTATGAGAGCGGAAAGACCAAAGACTATTCATTTCTCTATCACTTCACTCTGCAATCTCAGATGTATTCACTGCGAATTCTGGAAGGCAAAACCTCAGAAAGAGATCGGTCTTGAAGAGTGGAAAAAGATAACAGACGATATATACAACTGGCTTGGAAGTGGTGAAGTCCGCATTAAAATTGCCGGCGGAGAACCGGCTGTCAAACCGTTTTTTAAGGAACTGATGAAATATATCAAGGATAAGGGATTTTATCTGGGTATCACATCTAACGGAACGGTATTTGCCGAGAAGGATATAGAATTTCTCTGCGATATCGGATTGAATGAGATCAATATTTCACTTGATACCCTTAATAAGGATAAATACAGACTGATAAGAGGAAGAGATGAATTCGATAAGGTAATAAAGAATCTGATGTATTTTAAGAAACATACAAGAAACACTTCGATTAATCTCTCCCCGACAATAATGGAAATCAATTCCGAAGAGATAACTGAACTCGTAAGATATGTTATACAGGAAAATTTCTGGATAACCTTTCAGGCAGTATTCAATACATTCGGGACAGAATACAGGGCTAATTGGTACAGGGATTTTGCCCTCTTTCCTAAGAATGTCGGGAAGGTAGAAAATGCATTAAAAGAGGTAATCGCATATAAGGATATATACAGACAGATAGGGAATTCCAGAGAACAGCTTCTGACGATGATTGAATATTTCAGGGACCCCGGTAAAAGTTATGCGATGGAATGCAACGCCGGTAAAACCGATGTGGGTGTTGACAATGTAGGTAATCTGCTCCTCTGTTTCAACCTGAGACCAGCCGGAAATCTTTTAGAGAAAAGGATTGATGAAATCTTCTATTCCGAAGAGGCGGATATTATCAGGGAAGAGATAAGGGGCTGTTCGAGGGAGTGTAAACTCTTAAACTGTGTATTCCCGTTTGATGACTGAAATAAGGAGTTTTTATGTCAGATATTAACAACAAGTATGAATCCTGTGAGCTTAAACCGGAAGAGATAATTGTAAAAACAAAGATAAAAAGACTGATTGAGGAATCCGAAAAATTCACAACTATTTCGCCCGGGATAATAGGACAGGAGAGGGCGATTGAGTCTCTGAAACTCGGAATATTCATAGATTCTCCCGGGTACAATATATTTGTATGCGGTATCTCCGGCAGCGGAAGAACCTCTACAGTAAAGGATTTGCTCAAATCTGTAAAAAAACCTCGTAAAAAGCTTCTCGACCGGTGTTATGTCCATAATTTTAAGAATACAGATATACCGGCATTGATTGAACTGCCCGTCGGTATGGGGAATAAATTCAAAAAAGAGATCGATTCGTTTGTCAATTCCCTGAAGGATAAGATTCCTAAGCTCTTCTACAGGACCGAATATTCGAGAGAACGTAATAAACTCAGGAGAAAGGCCGAAAAGAAACAGGCAAGCCGTGTCGATGAATTCTCAAAAAAACTTAGAAAGGAAGGATTTATCCTCACAGAAGTAGAGACTCCAACCGGTAATATTCCGCAGATAGCATTCCTTCAGGGGAAAAAACCTGTTGACCTGAATACTCTCGCAAAATATGTAGATTCCGGCAAACTCAAGGAAGAAGAATTCAGAATGCTTGCTGACAAGATAAGACAGAAAGAGCAGGAACTGGATGAGGTCGTTAAGGAGATGCGCAGGATAAGCAAGGACCTTGAGGAACAGTCGAGAAATCTCGACAGGTCGGTTGTTGAGAAGGATATAGAAAATTACATCGAAGAACTTTCTTCGAGATACAAAAATGAGAAAATCAATGATTTTCTGAAGGGAATCAAGTCGGACCTTCTGGATAATATCTCTGTATTCAAGGACGAAGTTGTTACAGGGAATCCCGAGGAGGAGGCAGAGGAGAGGAATCAGAAAATTAATGAGCTCCTTTCCAAATACAGAGTAAACCTCATTCTTGACAATTCAGGGAGTGAGGAGTGTCCGGTTGTGCACGAGACTATGCCTACTTTCGGAAGATTGTTTGGTACTATCGATGTTCTTCAGGACGTGAATCAGAGAACCCCTGTCAATCATATGTCTATAAAGGGTGGCTCTCTGCTGAGGGCAGACGGAGGTTTTCTTATTCTGAATGCACACGATATCATACAGGAACCACTTATATGGAGAATGCTTAAGAGAACTCTGAAAAACCGCAAACTCGAAATTCAGAATATCGAGGGCCCGATCAATGTAAATCCTACATCACTGAAACCGGAACCGATCAGTGTGGATGTAAAGACTATTATTATCGGCGATGAAGACCTCTATCAGATTCTCTGTGAATACGACCCGGATTTCAGAAAAATTTTCAAAATCAAGGCCGAGTTTGACCTTGAGATGGAACTCAATGCGGAGAACGTGTCAAAATACAAAAACTTCATTCTCAGAACGATAAAGGAAGAAAATCTTAAGAAGATAGAAAATGATGCCATAATTGAAGTAATCCGTTATTCCGTATCCAGAGTATCCGATACCTATAAACTGACAACCCTTTTTTCGGATATTGCAGACCTTCTCAGGGAAGCCTCTTTCATAAGTGAACTGAACCATAATAACGAAATCAGGGCATCGGATATTATTGAGACTGTAAAAAAGAGAGAGAGCCGACATTCCCTTGTTAAGGATAATATTGAAAAGGCAATAGAGGAAGATGTCGTTATAATAGAGACAGACGGATACAGAACAGGAGTTATCAACGGACTAACGGTATATGAGCTTGCGGATGTCTCTTTCGGTAAACCATCAAGGATAACCGTAAATGTCGCCGTAGGAAAGGAGGGTATTATCAACATTGAGCGTCAGTCGTTTCTTTCCGGACCTATATTCAATAAATCTGTTCTGATTCTCAGCGGTTATCTTCAGGAGATGTTTGGTTATGATATACCTTTGTCGGTTAATGCGAGTATTTGTTTTGAACAGTCCTACGGAGGGATAGAAGGTGATTCCGCATCGATCGCCGAGGTATATGCATTGCTCTCGGCACTCGCCGAAGTCCCCGTATTTCAGGGTATTGCAGTGACCGGGTCGATGACACAGAAGGGTGAGGTGCAGCCGGTAGGAGGGATTAATGAAAAGATAGAAGGATTCTATGAGCTTGTCAAAAACAGGGGTTTTACAGGCAGACAGGGGGTAATAATACCAAAAAAGAATATAAGGCATCTGGTTCTGAGCGATGAAATAATTGAATCCATAAAAAAGGGAGAATTTCATATATATGCAATAGAACGTGTAGAAGAAGGTATACCTGTACTTATGAATATAGACGCCGGAACAAAGGAGGGTAATGATTACACAAAGGACTCTTTATTCGGAAAAGTAAGGGAAAAATTAATATTCTTCAGCAGGATTATGCGTGAATTCAAATAGGAGCCTTTTATGAGAAGTAAAAAAAGAAGGGAAGTTGAAGAAATAGGACTTGATAATTTTTATGAGAAGATCAGCAGACTTTATGAAGAGAATAGATTCGATGAAGCAATCAGTATAACACGTGAGACGATCAGGAAATTTCCATATAATCCCGAGCCATATATCTGGCTGGGTGACCTGCTTTTCGAGACGTCCGATATTGAAGGCGCACTTGATGCCTATAAAAAGGCAATAGATGCTGACGATAAAAATCCGGAAGCGCATAGTGCGGCAGCAAAGATGTATTTTCTTCTCTGCGATTTTACGAAGGCAGAAAGGCATACGGATATAGCACTAAACAATAATCCGGAAGATGCAGATTCTTTGTATCTTAAAGCACTTCTTCTGGACAGAAAACACGATTTCAGTCTTGCCGACCAGTATCTCAGAAAGGCAAATCTTACAGACCCGGAGAACTATCCGCGTCCTATTTATCTGTCGAACGAACATTTTGAGGCCCTTGTTAATTTTGTATTTCAGAATCTTTCCGAAAAGCTGAAAGAATTTAAAAAATATATCAGTATCGTTTCGGATGATATACCTTCCGACGAAGAGATTAAATCCGGTGTATTGCCATTGACTCTTTCAAGACTCGTAGTTTACGAAGAAAATTCTCAAAAGAATTTCAGAATAAAGATTTACAGGAGAAATATACTTCACTTTTCCCAGAACGAAGATGAACTCAGGGAGAATATCAATATATGCCTCTTAAATGAGGTCAATAAAATGCTTACAGCTCTTGAGTCGGAGAAGAAGGATGAAAAGCAAAGATAATATTTCGGCAATAATAAAATTTCTTAAAAAAAGATATCCCGGTTCCACTACTGCACTCAGGTCAGAAAATCCTTTTCAGCTTCTGATTGCTACCATTCTGTCTGCCCAGTGCACCGATGAAAGGGTCAACAAGGTAACTCCGGCTCTGTTTAAAAGATACAAGTCGCCGTCTGATTTTGCAAGAGCAGATATAAAAGAACTGGAAGAGTACATAAAGAGCACGGGATTCTATCACAACAAGGCCAAGAACATTATCGAGTGCTGCAAAATGCTTGTTGAGGAATATAACGGAGAGTTACCTTTGGACATAGAAGAACTTGTAAAATTACCCGGTATAGGAAGAAAGACTGCAAATGTCGTCCTTGGAAACGGTTTTGGAATTATTAGCGGGATTGTGGTAGATACGCACGTTCTGAGGATTTCGAAGAGGCTCGGACTTACGGATAGTGATGACCCAAACAGGGTAGAGGAAGACCTTATGAAGATTGTTCCGAAAGAATTCTGGATAAGTTTTTCAAACGCAATGATTCTCTTTGGCAGGGAAATTTGTAATGCAAGAAAACCTCTTTGTTCAGAATGCGAAATTAAAAATGTGTGCAGATATTTCAAAGAAAATAATTGAGAAATGGAGAGATGAACAGATAAGATTATCTCTAAAGATAAGGCATCTTCCCCTGAAAATAAAAAGCGGCCTGATTGCAGGAATAGATGTATCATACAAAGATACTTATATCTATTGTTCTATAGTGGTTTTATCATTTCCAAAATTAGAGGTAGTTAATATTTACAATAAAAAGGGGGAAGTTGAATATCCGTATATACCGGGATTTCTTTCTTTCAGGGAAATGCCCGTGGTTCTCAGGACATTTAATAGAGTGAAAGAAGACATATT
This sequence comes from Bdellovibrio sp., assembly GCA_020725805.1. GTDB lineage: Bacteria > Myxococcota > SpSt-1050 > SpSt-1050 > SpSt-1050 > SpSt-1050. Next base: position 39,791 of record DYEF01000024.1, on the reverse strand, counting down.
TCTAATATTCTGTGACGGACAGGGTATTGCACATCCGCGTGGTTTCGGACTTGCGTCACATATAGGAACCGTACTCAGGATTCCATCAATAGGTTGTGCAAAGAGCAGACTGGTCGGAGAATACAGGCCTGTTGCCAAAAAGAAGGGAAACTTTTCGGAACTCATTTATAAAAACAAGGTAGTTGGTGCAGTACTTATAACAAAAGATAATACAAATCCTGTATTCGTTTCGGCAGGAAATTACATTGACCTTGAATCTGCAATCAGATACACTCTTGACTGTTCGGTCTACAGGATACCGGAACCAACAAGACTTGCCCATAAATATGTGACATCCTTCAGAGAAAGCAGATAAAAATAAACGATTTTAACCCTAAAATGACAATAGGCTGATTTGATACGAATTTAAAGATATATCTTGACATCCGGTCTGAATAGGTGTATTAGTAAGGAGTCCTTACTAATAAGGTGTACAATGAAGAACCCGGACGGAAACAAATCGAGAAGAGAAATAGAGATATTAAAGCTCTTTTTCAGGGTCTATTGCAGTAATATTCATTCTGACAGAAAAAGGGATAAAGTTACAGGGCTGGGATTACTTAAAGGTTACGATTTAAGCGGCATATTTTTGTGTGCTGAATGTAAAAAAGAGTTTATCTATTCTGTTACCAAACTGGTTTTATGTCCTTATGACCCCAAGCCATCCTGTAAAAAATGCCCTTTAATATGTTATTCGGATGAACATAGAATATTTATGAAAAAAATGATGAGATTTTCCGGTAAACATCTGATAATGCACGGAAGGTTTGACCTATTATTCAGATATTTTTTTTAGGAGGATAAAAATGAAAAGGAAGATCATTCAGATTAATGAAAAACTTTGCAATGGTTGTGGGAACTGTATCCCAAATTGTCCAGAAGGTGCATTACAGATAATTGACGGAAAGGCGCGACTGATTTCAGACCTTTTCTGTGACGGACTCGGAGCCTGTGTCGGTGAGTGTCCTCTCGGCGCTATCGAAGTAATTGAAAGAGAAGCCAGTCCATACGATGAGAAAAAGGTAATGGAGAATATTGTGAAGCAGGGGAAGAATGTAATTATCGCTCATCTGAAACACTTAAAGCAACATGGTGAGATCAAATTATTTAATGAAGCAATTGATTATCTCAGGGAAAAGGGAGTAGAGAATCCGCTGAAAGAAGAACATCCACTGCATCATAGCGGATGTCCTTCTGCAAAGACAGTTTCAATAAAACGGAATGAGATTAGGGATTCGGTAAATAACAGCAGATCTGATTCTTATCTCTCGAACTGGCCTGTCCAGATGAAACTGGTCAGTCCTTATGCACCTTACTTTGAAAATGCGGATATTCTCCTTGCTGCAGATTGTGTGCCGTTTGCCTACGCCAACTTCCATTCTGATTTTTTGAAAGATAAAGTGGTAATTATTCTTTGTCCGAAGCTGGATGATTCTATAGAGGATTATATAGAAAAGTTTTCAGAAGTGATAAAATCCAACAATATAAAATCGATAACGGTGTTACATATGGAAGTCCCCTGTTGCTTCGGAATTGTTCATATTGCAAAAGAGTCTCTTAAGAGGTCAGGTAAAGATATTGAACTTAAAGACATTACTATTTCAATAAACGGCGAGATTAAAAACCATTAATTAAAGGAGGTTTTATGAGTATGTTCTGCAATCAGTGTCAGGAAGCACTTAATAACTATGGCTGTGAAAGGACAGGTGTGTGCGGGAAATCTCCCGGACTTAGCAATCTTATGGATATTCTGATTGACGTATGCAAGGGGATTTCATTTCTGGTAGAAAAGGGGGGTAATGAAAATATAATCAGAAAAGATGCTGATATTTTTCTCATGGAATCTCTCTTTTCTACTATCACAAATGTAAATTTCGACGAAAAACGGATATACGACCTTATAAAAGAAGGTATCGGGATAAGGGATGATATCAAAAAGAGGCTAAATGTGGATACAAATGGGAAACTCCCGTATCAATGCGAAATGACATTTAGTGAAGACAAAGACCTTATGATATCGGAGTACCTGAAAATGAAAAATATACCGGATGATAAGGATGTAAGATCACTGAAAGATATAATACTTTTTGGCTTAAAGGGGATGGCTGCATATGCACATCACGCAATTGTACTTGGCAGATATAATCCCGAAATATCATTTTTTTTGCATAGTGCAATGAGCAATCTTATTACCGAAAAAAATCCGGATAATCTTATTCTTCTCGTTATGAAAACAGGTGAATACGGTGTGAAGGTAATGCAGTTACTGGATGAGGCAAATACTCGGCATTTTGGTCATCCCGTCCCTGTCGATGTATATACAGGCACAAAGCGGGGTCCGGCGATACTCGTAAGCGGCCACGACTTGCTCGATTTGTATGAATTACTGAAACAGACTGATGGAAGGGGAATCAATATTTATACCCACGGCGAGATGCTTCCGGCTCATTCCTATCCGGAGCTGAAGAAATTTGAGCATCTTATCGGAAATTTCGGAACTGCATGGCACAACCAGAGAAGTGAATTTGCTGAATTCAGGGGGGCAATTCTCTTTACAACAAACTGTCTCGTCAAACCTGACGAATCATACAGAGAAAATATGTTTACAACCGGAACGGCTGGATATCCCGGATGTGTTCATATCCCGGATAGAAAGGGTACAAGCCAAAAGGACTTCTCAGTTTTAATCGATAAGGCATTGTCGCTGCCCGGACCAAACGAAAAAGAAGGTAAGTATATAAAGACCGGTTTTGGTCATAATACACTATTTAACCTTGCAGACAAAATACTCTCTTCCGTAAGAAGCGGACAGATTAAGAAGTTTGTAGTTATGGCAGGATGCGATGGCCGGCAGAAGGAAAGAATGTATTATACTGATTTTGCCAAAAAACTGCCTGAAGATACAGTAATTCTGACAGCCGGTTGTGCAAAATATAGATATAATATGCTCGGTATCGGAGATGCAGGCGGAATTCCGAGAGTCATAGATGCGGGGCAGTGCAATGATTCATATTCACTTGCCATAACGGCTATAAAACTGAAAGAGATACTGGGACTTGATGATATCAATAAATTGCCTATCGTCTATAATATTGCCTGGTATGAACAGAAGGCAGTTATTGTATTACTGGCTCTTTTGTATCTTGGTATAAAAAATATCAGACTTGGTCCTTCGTTGCCGGCATTTCTAAGTGAAAATGTACTAAAGATTCTATCAGACAGATTTGGCATCTCGGGTATCAGTAGTGCCGAGAGCGATCTGAAGAGTATTTATTCGCAAGAAAATATCAGAGATGAGGTCCGGCCTCGATTACCTTAGAGTCTGCACCTGATCTGAATTTCTCGAAGTTTTTATTGAACATCGCAATCAGTGACTTCATCTTCTCTTTGTAAAGATTCTTGTCTGACCAAGTGTTTTCAGCGATCAGCAGCCTGCTGTCGATGCCCTCAATCTTTTCAGGTACAAAGAGATTCAGGTTATTAAGGCGGATAAATTTCGAATTCTGCAATTTTCCTCCTAGAGCTGCGCTTATAATAGACCTTGTAAGTTCAATGCTCATTCTTTTGCCTACGCCGTAAGGTCCGCCGCTCCATCCTGTATTTATAAGCCAGCAGCTGGCCTTATGTCTCTTCATCTTTTCGGAGAGCATCTTCGCATATACCCATGGGCTTCTCGGCATAAACGGTGCTCCGAAACAGGTTGAGAATGTCGCCTGAGGTTCTGTTATCCCGGCCTCGGTCCCGGCTACTTTGGCAGTATACCCTGAAAGAAAGTGATACATAGCCATTTCGGGTTCAAGCTTCGATACCGGCGGAAGTATTCCGAAGGCATCGGCCGTCAGGAAGAAGATATTCTCGGGGTGGTCACCTTTACCTTCAAGAACAACTCCCGGGATAAAATCAACAGGATATGTGGCTCTTGTATTTTCGGTTATAGATGCATCATCGTAATTGACAATACGTGTATTCTCATCATATATCACATTTTCTAGAATGGAACCAAATCTGATGGAGTTGTAAATAAGAGGTTCCGAAACCTTGCTGAGTCTTATTACCTTTGCATAGCAGCCGCCTTCAAAATTAAAGACGCCTTTGTCACTCCATCCGTGTTCATCGTCTCCTATAAGTCTCCTTGCAGGGTCTGCCGAAAGGGTAGTCTTACCGGTGCCTGAGAGTCCGAAGAATATTGCCGTATCTCCCCGTTCACCAATATTTGCCGAGCAGTGCATAGGGAATACGTTTTTATCCGGCATAAAGTAGTTCATCACGGTAAATATGCTCTTCTTAATCTCACCGCCGTAATTCGAGCCGCATATAAGTATGGTCCTTTCCTTAAAATTCAGAATAATGGCGGTATTTGATTTTACTTTGTCCTTTTCTGACTCCAGTTTTAGGTTCCCGCAGGCATAAACCGTAAAATCCGGTTCAAAGTCAACAATTTCCTCAGGTTTTGGCCTGATAAACAGTGTTGTGGCAAAGAGGGCATGCCAGGCCTGTTCTGCAACGACTCTTATTTTTAACCTGTATTCCGGATCGGCACCTACATATCCGTCAAAGACGAATATCTCTTTTCCTCTGAGATGATTCCTTATTCGTTTATATACATGCTCATATACATCTATGGTCGTCTCAATATTTATCTTATTCCATTCAATATTTTTTTCGCTGGTCTCTTCCCTGACAATAAATCTGTCATTCGGGGACCTGCCCGTCCTCTCTCCGGTCCTCACAATCAGAGTCCCGTTTGCCCCGAGAATACCTTCACCTTTTTTAATGCTTGCCTCAATGAGATGAGAAACACTGAGATTGTGATAATACCTTTCTGAACCGATTTCCCTTACTCTGAGCCATTCTTTCAGATTCATATAAACTCCTTATTTCCTTAGAAAAGTGTTGTTTGCTATTGCTATCCTGAAAAGTTCTCCGATGCCTGCAAAGATATCATCCAGTGTCTGTCTGTCGTTTTCCGAAAAATCGGTATTTTTGTTTATGAGTTCTAGAATTGCAGAGACCTCCTGATTGTAAATTACGGGATAGGCCAGAATATTTTTCGTCTTGAAACCGGTCTTTCTGTCAAAACCGCGGTTGAATCTTATATCATTTTCGGGATTGTTACTGATTATACAGGTCTTTTCCTTAACCGTATGACCGACAATCCCTATACCGAATTTGATTGTGATTTTATTGAGGTCTTCTGTCCCGGCTCCTGCAGACTTTACGGCATAAATCTCTTCTGTCTTATAATTGACTGCGAAGAGTGAAGCAGCTTCTGTATTGAGAAGAGCCCTCAAAATCTCGATTAAATCCTCAAGAAACATATCTGAAATTCGGCCCGGCTCAGTAGTTTTTCCGTTAAGTTTATCTGAATACTTGTTTTTAAGAAAAAGCTTTGCGATTTCTGAATGATTCATCTTGACCTCCTGAATGAGATTTATTTATTACCATTATGGATTAAAAAATCAAATAAAATGTTGCGAAAAGACATTTTTATGGTAAAATAATTTTACCTTATATTACTCAAGGAGGAGTTATGAAAAAGGTATTGGTATTAGTATTCCTGTCATTTGTCTTTTGTCTTTTTGCCTGCGATGAGCTGGAGGATGCAGTCTTTAAGGATGTAAAAGGGGTATTCAAGGGGACGACCAAGGAATATCTGAATATTACAATAGATATCTCCAAGCAGGACAAGGACAAACTCGAAGGGACAGTCAAGTTTGAGATCAATCAGGCAAAAGTTCCGGAGGGAGATACACTTGCGAAATATATTCCCACCAAAGACAGCAACTTTACCGGTGAAATCGTAATAAGCAAGGTCGTGCTGACCACAAACGAATATACAGTAAAGGTAAATGAGACCGATGTTCCTATAAAGATTGTCTTCAATCTTGACAGGTCTGATGACGGCAAGAAACTTACCGGGAATATGACTTTCTCGGGAGTTGATGAGCTCGGTGAGATTCCTATCGATGTAACAAAACAGTAATTAATTACATATCAGATTTAATTCAGAGGGATAGGATTTTTTGGTCTATCCCTCTTTTTTTATGTAAAGATAGAATTTTTTTATGTGGTTGTATCTGCGCATGTGGTAATCATAATCTTTCAGGTAATTCTCCGGTAATGAATCAATAATACCGATAGTCTTTTCGGCTATATCGTAATTCTTACTGAAAATCGAGGTGATGAGCAGCATATTTGCCGCTTCCATAATCAGACTTCGGGGTATATTATTATCCCTTACAGAATCAATTATAAATTCCATTAAATATTTTGCACAATTTTCATGATCCATTGCATTAAAGAGCAGTCTGCCAAAGAGATATTTTGCTGATGGTTCGCTTAAGGTCAATAAGGATTCTGTAAGAATTCCCGCTTTAGTTGCAGGTACCTTCTCAATTGTAAAGAACTTCTTAATAAAATCTGTCTTATTGTTTTTATGCAGATAATTCTTTATCTCGAAATTTCTCCTGATATCCGAATCAGGTATCATAAGAAGCTGGTCTTCGGTAATTTTTCTGCTCTTTTCAATCTCACTTTTGTATATGTAAATATCCGACAGCATATCATAAAACAGATTCAGGTAATACGAGTTTTCTGCTTTTGATATATTCTCTGACAAAAACCTCTCCGCCTCATCAAATTTTCTGATACCTATGAGGGCCTTTGCAGTTTCGGCAATAATTTCGCTGTCGCTCAGACATAAACCGGATAATATTCTCGTTGTTTCATAGGCAGCTGTTGAATTGGATTTTCTGTTGTGTGAAATTATCCTTTTCTTTATATTTGCAATTTCGTGAGGACACCTTTTTTCAATAAGACCTTTTGCATTGTATAATACAGAAGAATAATATTCCTTCTGAGGTGTAATCTCAATATTCTGAAGAAAATTGCGGTATTCTTTTTCTACTTCGGATATTTTTTTGCCGTAGACATCTGCAAAATCTTCATTTTTAAGAATTCTTTTGAGGTGGTCAATCCCGTATTTCTGTATGAGGTACTTTATAAATGCACCCGACGCCGAATAGGAAACCGAACCGCTTTTGGAATAGAACCTGCCTGCATTGAACAGATTTTCAAAGGATGTAAGTTTATCCTTTTTCAAAAGAACAGCAGCCTTGTCATAAAGAGTCATAATATTGGTTTCGGGTTCAAGGGATACCGAGATTCCTTCCACAACAGCCATATTCGGTATCAGCCCGTTCAATTTGCCGTAAAGACCAAGCGGGGAATCAATCAGACTTCCGATGATAATGTGTGAGATTTCGTGTTTGAGTTTGGAGTCTGTAACTGAAACCGGAGTAAGATATATCTCCCTTAGCCAGGGTTTGGCAATCTGTGTTCGTCCTGCACCTGTAAGTTCTTTCTTTTCATCTTCGTCTCTGAATATATATGAACGTATTCTGATATCTGTCTCAGTCCTGAGTTCTCTCTGCAGTTCTTCATAGTAATATTCGTGAAGTCCGGCAATTATATCTATGTAACCCGACCATTGCTGGTCAGGGGGGTAGAGAATCTCAAAATGTTTCGTATTATAGACGGCACCTAATGAATCAGTGAATCTTTTTTCTGACAGGTAATAAGGACCTAATGAGTTGGCAATAATTATGGAAGGTATTATCAGCAATACTGCGAAAAGGGTTCTGAAAATATTCCTTTTGTACAATAAAAGCCAGATAAAAGATGAAATAATGATGCTTGCCGATTTATGCAAAAAGAGAATTCTGTCAGGCCATACATCTTCATCATAGATTGGTCCCGGGAAGAAGCCGAGTAGGATGCTGTAAAACTTAACTTTAGGGGTAAATATCAGTTCGTAAAAATTTACGCTGAGAGAAAGAAGTATCATCAGGAGAAAGAAAAGGGAAGTCATATAGGGTTTGATTCTGATTTTATAATAAACCAGACCTATAGATGAAAGCAAAAAGAGCAGGGGGGCATTAATTACAAAATAAAAGACGAATCCGTCATGCCCCGGACAGAACCCCTTAAAAAACCCTGAAATAATCAATATTATCAATGGGATAGAAAACAATGTTAAACAAACACCTGAGATTGTTTCTGCATAATCCTCAATGATATGAATTCTTTTGAGCTTCGGGAAAAGGTATATAAAGAAGAGCAGGATAAAGATATTGACTGCCATCGATGATTCATATGACGGAATACCTGTCAGTGGCAGGAATAAAAGTATTATTGTAAAAAATAATGCTCCGAACAGACTTAAGAGGGTCAATTTCATAAAATTATATATGTCATTTCTTTGACAAATAGTCAAAAATGAAATAAATATTTTTCTATGGAAAGGGGACGAATATTAATCGTTGATGAAGACTGGTTTGCAAGGGACCTTTATTCCGAATATCTTCAGATTGACAATAATATTGTAGATACTACGGCTGACCCGATTGAAGCCTTCGAACTTCTGCAGCGGAATGATTACGATATTGTCATTACTGATATGTTTACCAGAAGATTGTCCGGGCTTGATTTTATTGAGGAAATAAGGAAGAATTTTCAGTCTGTATCAATTATAGTCATCAGCGGCGTAAATGCGGTCGAACCGGCTGTAAAGGCATTAAGACTTGGTGCCTTTGATTATCTTTTAAAACCCGTCAACCCCGAAACCCTGAAACTCTCCGTAAAAAAATGCCTTGAGGTGCGTCATCTCCTCAAGGAAAATATCGAACTCAAATCCTACGTTGACCTTTACAGCGCATCTCAGAGAATTGTTTCAACGATCGACCCTGACAAGATATATTCGATATCAGTTGAGACTCTTATGGAAATAATCAAGTCGGATTGCGGGGTCTTTATCCAGAAGAAGGAAGAAGATACAGAGTATATTATCAAGGCGAATAAAAATATCGACACCAATAATCTTCAGAATATCCTGAAATTCATTCAGGATTACCTCAATAAGAACTATGATACTCCCGCAGTGGATAAGATTTCACTTTATAACAGGGAAGAACTTGAGGAGATCTACAGAAAAATCAGTTTTATGATGATCATCCCCCTGAAACATAATGCTAGTAATTTCGGATACATACTGTTGTTCAGATTTTACAACAGAATCTCATTCTCATCACGTGAAATAAAAGATGCGGAATTCCTTATGAAGAATATTGTGTCGTCATTCGTAAATATCCAGCAGTTTTCCGAGATAAAGAGTCTGGCCTATATAGATGAACTGACGGGCCTTTATAATATCCGTTATTTCGAGGAGATTCTCAAGAGAGAAATCAACAAGGGGACATCAAACAATATCTTTTCAATACTCTTTATGGACCTCGACCACTTCAAGGAAGTAAACGATACATACGGGCATCTGGTAGGTTCCAAACTGCTTGTTGAGGTCGGAAGAGTCATCAGAAACTGCGTACGTGAGCACGATTTTACAGTCAGGTATGGAGGGGATGAATTCTGTGTCCTTCTGACCCAGACCGGACTCGAGGAGGCAGTCAGAATTGCCGAGAGAATCAGAAAGACTGTGGAGAATCACAGGTTTATGAGCAGGGAGTCCTATAATATAAGACTGACTGTCTGTATAGGTGTGGCCGTCTATCCCCAGCATTCCACATCGATGCTCGGACTTATCGAAAAGGCGGACAACGCAATGTATGCCGGCAAGAATTCTACCCGAAATGTTGTGAATGTTGCAACCGGTTCAGATGACAAGACAAGTAATCTCAATGACATCGGTCTGAGATTCAGCGAAAAGCAGTAAATTTCTTTTCTGTTCTACAAATCTCCTGATAAAAGATTTTGATTGAAAAGATTTTAAAGTGAATATATTGATTACCGGTTATTTTGCCTTATTAAAGGAGTAATTATGGAACTAAGCATTACAGGTCTTTCGAATTCCGGCAAGACAACTCTTTTTAATGCCTTAACCGGTGCAGGTATAGAGGTTTCGCCGGTTATTACGACAGACACCAGACCTGTCTTTAAGTCTGTAAATGTGCCTGATGACAGAATAGATTATCTCTCAACTCTTTTCAGGCCGCAGAAGACTACATACACCACCATCAAATATATTGATTTTATGGGCTTTGCCAAAGGTGAGACGAAGAGAAACCGGCAGATAGCCGAACTGATTAAGGATTCAGATGCCATTGTCAATGTGGTAAGGGCCTTCGAATCAGGGACCGTTATACACCCTATGGAATCCGTTGATTATATGCGTGATATTATTGTCTTCGAATCCGAACTGATTCTTATGGATATGGAACTCGTCGAAAACCGGCTGACCAGGATAGAGGAGGGTGAGAAAAAGGGGAAAAAGGCAAATCAGAAGGAGAAAGATATTCTTATAAAATGTCAGAAAGCCCTTTCTGAGAACAGGGCACTTCGTGAACTTGATTTTTCTCAGCAGGAACTCCTTGATATGAGACACCTTCAGTTTGTCTCCATCAAACCTCAGCTAATTGTTGTAAATACCGATGAAACAACGGATTCAGCCGGAAACCTTAAAATTTCCGAAAGGGTCAGAAATGAATTTATCAAAGACAGAAAGAACATCGAGGTTATCACCCTGAGTGCCAGAGTCGAAAGTGAGATTTCACAGCTTCCTCCTGATGAGAGGGCTGGTTTTCTGAAGGAGATGAATATTGAAAAACCCGCATTTTACAAGGTAATCGAAAGCTCATACAAACTGCTCGGTGTAATATCCTTTATCACTGTAGGAGAGGATGAGGTAAGGGCCTGGACGGTCAAAAACGGCTCAAACGCACAGCAGGCTGCCGGCAGAATCCATTCGGATATCGAAAAAGGTTTTATCAGGGCCGAGGTAGTATCATACAATGATTTTGTAATGATGGTCGGGGAGTCAGGGGGAAGGCTGCCTTCCGACTATATGTCAGTTCTGAAGTCGAAGAACAGGCTGAGACTCGAAACGAGGGATTATATTGTAAAAGACGGGGATATCATCAATTTCAGACACGCAAAATGACTATTTTACCTGCTGCATTCTCCTGAGGAATTCATCGGCATTTACAAATCCGGTTATTCTGAGTCTTTCAATCTCATTCTGTTCTGAATCAAGAAAAATTATTGCCGGAAGTCCCGAAACCCTGTATTTCTTCTCGATTTCTGCTGTCTTTTCATCAGGATTAGTAGCATCTATGATTATCATAACGAATCTCTCTGACTCTTTCTGTATTCTGTCATCCGGAAATGTCTTCTTCTTTATGTCCTTGCAGGCAGCACACCAGTTTGCATAGAAATCTATAATTACAGGTTTCTTCTCTGTTTTTGCTCTTTCTATTCCTTCTTCATAACTGGCAATCCAGTTTATTCTGTCTTCCTTATCCTGTGAATTTCCGAAAAAGCCAATTATACCGGCCGAAATAAGCAAAACCCCTGCAAGTTTCAATAGTTTTATGCCAAGAGGCATAAAATCTGCCTCTCTGGTCAGACCTCCCGCGAGTATTCCCGCTACAATAAAAAGAAGCGAAATAAGGGTGTTAAGTCGCCCCGAAAACCCATAAACCGAATCAAGGAGATAGAACGAATATGCCATAATTGCTATGGCGAATATTGAACGTATTATTATCATCCACCTCCCTGATCTGGGTAGTTTTTTGAGAAGTCCTGAAAAACTGCCGGCAATAATAAATATTACCGAGAGACCCAGCGCATAAAAGAAGAGATAGACTCCTCCCAGAAAAGGAGAACCTCCGGTACTGATATAAATGAGGGCAGAGGCGAGTATCGGTCCTGTGCAGGGGGCCGCTACAAAACCGGCGACAAGCCCCATTGCAAAGACAGATAAAGTTCCCGAACCACGGATATTAACAATTTTATCCGTTATAAAGCCGGGGAGTCTGATTTCATAAAACCCTGTCATCGATAGTCCGAGTAGAAAGAAAATAGCAGAAAGAATCCAGACAAAGACCTTATTCCCCATATAATTTCCGAAAGTAAATGAACCAAGACCGGCAAGTATCCCAAGCAGTGTATAGGTAATCACAATCCCTGCCGCATATATAACCGACATAAGAAAAGGAGATTTATTCTGTTTTTTGTTGATTTCTGAGATTATCCCTATTGTTACAGGTATGAGCGGATATACACAGGGGGTAAAGGCAGTAAGAAAGCCTCCTGCCAGCATCAGAATAATAATCTGCAAGACCCCTTTGTCTGATATTAGAGAAGTATCCGTAAAGCCTGTTAGCAGTAGCAGAGAAAAAAATACAACAAAATATTTATTTAATTTCATTATTTTATATAAAACTCCCTGAATTTTAATGATGCATCGATATTATGAAAGGATTCAGCATACTTGAAATTCTGATCAATAAGATGTGAATACTGAAGAAAATTCTCTGCAATTTCGTACGCCCCTGAACCAAGAAATTTCTCTTTCGTAAAGATAAAGACTCCTTCCTTTTCGTTGGGATTCAGTCCTTCCGCACCTGTCGGAGTAGTGATAATGAGATTTCCGTTGGCAAATGCCTCTGTGATCTTTACTCTTGCCCCTCCTCCTGTAAAAGCCGGGAAGAGAAGAATCCTTGCTTTCTGTAAAAAATCCTGAGGATTTTCGATATTTTCTTCAAGAACAATATTGTGCGGAAGATTATCTTTGTTTCTGAGAAGGTGAATATTCCTTCCGCCTAAAAGAAGTCTTTTGTCCTTTATGATAGATTTATTGTGTTCAAGAATGAATTCGGCAGAGTCCCTGTTCGGCTTATGCTCGAAGTTACCCAGAAAGACGAAGTCAAATTCCCTTTTCCGGGGAGGTTTAATATATGACGGTATCTCAACTGTGAGAGGAATTTTTATTATATCCTTCTCGGGAATCAGTATTTTTATCAGTTCGGTCTCGATCTCAGAGTAACTGCAGATTACATCTGAATTTTTTAAAAGTTTTATCTCTGCTGAAGCGGATTTGATGGTTTCCAGAAGAAGGTAAATTCTGTCCATAAGAGCATATTTGTTATTATTTTCTCTCATCTGGCGCAGGAAATTCAGCTCGTGAATATTGATTATCTTTGGTATGTTGCTGAATACAGGGAGATAATGACCCATAGATATAAATTCGGCAAATACTGCATTGTAGTCGGAGTCCGAAAGCATTCTGATTAGCCTGTTCATCTTATCGGAGAAATAGTTCAGAATCTGGTCAAATTTATAGAAACGGCTTCTGAAATTACGTCTTACAGGTATAATAAAATATCTTCTCGTATGGTTTTTCAGAAAGGTCTTTACTTCATTATAGGATTTTTCATCTGCCTCGGGAAGATTGAACGAGACAAAATCAGTGATAATATTTCTCCTCTTCAATGCGATAAGGAGATTCCTGATTTGCGTGGAACCCCCGTTGTTAGACTTAAACGGCAGTATCTGTGAGATTACAAGGACTGATTTCATAGACCCCTATTATTGCAAAATTCTGATAAAATGCAATCTTTACATATTGCTTCAGTGTAGATATGTCTGCAGCCGCCTGAGATTCCTGTATGAGCCAGAGCAAAATCATATTTTACCGGGTCTATGGGTTCAATCTCCCTGAGAAAAGCGGTTATTTCCATTGCACATTTAAGGTCGTTGCTCCTTCTTTCAGTCATTTTCAGAAGCCTTCCTATATTTGCAGTATGCGTGTCGAGAGGTATGATGAGTTCCGAGGGGCTTAACTTTCTGATAATCCCGAAATCAATCTCATCCTTTCTGACCATCCACCTGAGAAACATAAATTGTCTTTTGGATGCACTGCCGGAAGTTGGGTCCGGGAACATAAATTTTATGCCTTCCGACAGTTTTGCTTCTTTTGAAATTTTAGATATGAAAGTTTTTCTCATTTCTATCAGAGCCGTGATAATATCTTTGTCTGCAAATATATTTTCAAAAAATTCCTGTAATCTTTTCCTGCGCAATATATCTCTTAAAACTCTTAACAGAACCTCTGTATCACTTTCTTTATAGAATCTGTAATAATTCCCTTTTGAAAACTCCCTGATATCACTGTCAGTTGAATTCCTGAGTACATAGGCCGGTTCACCTTTGAGATTGGCAAATATCCTCTCCAGAACAACCTTGAAAAGATTGACTTTTCCGTAGGAATAGAGTGCCGCGATAAATCCTGTCAGCAGGATATCTTCCGGGTTTTTATATCTGTGCGGAAATTCTACCGGGTCATTTGAAATAAATGTCCTGTTGTTGTATTTTCTATATAAAACTTCGAGTCTGTCTCTCAATCTTCTGATGTTCATAAAGATACTAAAATCTCTTTAACACAAGCCTTATGTTATGTCAAAAACGGTTTCGGCTGATTTATCCCCGTGTTATGCCCTGTGTCTGGCAAAAGAAACTAAATTTCATTTTCTGTCTTTTTTTGCTTGTATATGAATAAAATTTATAATTATTTATTCTGACCTATCAAGGAGGTATGAGAATGTCAGTAGTCATTACAGGAAAAGGTCTCACAATTGAAGATGTTTACAGGGTTGCAGTACTGAACGAGAAAGTCGAGTTGCACCCGGACGCACTTGAAAGGATAAAGAAATGCCGGGCATTCATCGAGAAGAAGATACAGGAAAAGGAGATTATGTACGGTGTCAATACCGGCATCGGAGAGCTGGTCAGTGTTGTGCTGAATGATGAACAGATTCAGCAGTTTCAGAGATATCTGATATATAACCACGCGGCAGGAATAGGAGAACCTGTTCCCATCCCGCATGTAAGGGCTGCAATGCTCAGCCGTATAAATGTGCACGCTCAGGGATATTCGGCCTGCAGACCGGAGATAACACTTACCTATGTCGATATGCTCAATAAAGGAGTTACTCCCGTCGTCTGTACAAAAGGTTCGGTCGGTGCCTGCGGGGACCTCGCACCTATGTCACAGATTGCACTTCTCCTTATGGGAGAGGGAGAGGCATTTTATAACGGGGAGAGATTGCCCGGAAAGGTTGCACTTGACAGGGCCGGAATACCAGTACCGGGTCTTAAGGCAAGAGACGGTCTGGCCGCTATAAACGGTTCAAATCTCATTACAGGTATCTCCTCGCTGATAGTCTATGAGGCAGAGAGATTTCTTAAACAGGCCGAGATAGCCGCTGCTATGACCCTCGAGGCACTGATGGCAAACCTGAAGCCGTATGATGTCAGGCTTCACAGGCTCAGAGGATTCAGGGGTGCCGTAACCTCTGCAGAAAATATTATGAAGGTCATCGAAGGCTCTGACCTGACCGACCCCAAGAAAGTAAAGGTAAAGGTTCAGGATGCATATTCGATGAGGTCGACTCCGCAGGTTATAGGTGCGGCAAGAGACCATCTGAGATGGACAAGAGAGCAGATTGAAACGGAATTGAACGGTGTTGCAGATAACCCGATATTCCTTGCAGATGATTATGTAGTATTGACCGGTGCAAACTTTCAGGGTTCACCTATTTCCGTTCCCGTAGATATGCTCGGTGCGGCTATAACGATGGTATGTGTCCTCTCTGAAAGAAGGCTGAACAGACTGCTTAATCCCGCACTTTCTGTAGGTCTGCCGTCATTTCTGACAAAGGGTGCCGGAATGTTTTCAGGGATGATGCTTTCACAATACACCGCAGATATGATGATTGTGGAGCAGAGAATACTCTCGATGCCGGCATCGATTCAGTCAATCCCCGCGGCAGCAGATCAGGAGGATTTCGTCTCAATGGGAATGAATACCGCCCTTAAGACAAGGCAGATAATGGACAATTCTTACGGTATTCTCGGAATTGAATATATGGCCGCTGCACAGGCGCTCGAGTTCAGGGATTTCAAAAAGGGGAGAGGTTCGGATGCGGCGAGAAGGGCTATAAGGGAAGTAGTCGAGCATCTCGAGGAAGACAGGCCGCTCTATAACGACCATAACAAGATGATGGAGCTTGTCAGAAGCAGGAAGATTCTCGAAGCAGTCGAAAGTGAAATAGGGGAACTTAAGACTTACTAAATCTTCAGTACAGCAGAACCATTAAATCTGCCGTTTCTCAGATCATCAAGAGCCTGATTCAGTTCTTCAGGATTATAGAGGTTTATCTCTGTCTTGATATTTACCTTTGATGCCACTTTGAAAAATTCAACCCCGTCATTCTTCGTAAGATTTGCAACCGATTTTACCATACGTTCTTCCCACAGGATTTTATAGGGGAATGAGGGTATATCTGACATATGAATACCGCCACAGATGACACTGCCGCCTTTGTCAACAGCCTTTAGTGCCGATATCACAAGCTCTCCTGCCGGAGCAAATATAATAGCGGCATCCAGTTTTTCGGGAGGTTTTTCATCTGAATATCCGGCCCAGTAGGCTCCAAGTCTTCTTGCAAATTTTACTGAATCCCTGTCTCCTCTTCTTGAGAATGTAAAAACCCTCTTCTTCTCATAAAGAGCGATCTGAATCAGAATATGTGCTGCCGAACCGAATCCGTATATACCCAGTCTCTCAGCATCTCTTACCATATTGTATGACCTGAATCCGATAAGACCGGCACAGAGCAGGGGAGCAGCAGATACCGAGTCAAACTTATTGGGTATCCTGAAAATAAATCTGTAATCGGCCTTTGTATATTCGGCAAAACCTCCGTCGATATTATAACCGGTATATCCTGCCTCATCGCAGAGGTTCTCTCTTTTGGTTCTGCAGAACCTGCAGCTGCCGCAACTGTACCCGAGCCAGGGTACACCGACTCTCTCTCCTATCCTGAATCCCTCAACATTTTTGCCTTTTCCGGTAATTATACCGACGATCTGATGTCCCATAACCAGAGGAAGTTTCGGCTCATTCAGTTCACCATCAAGTATGTGCAGATCTGTTCTGCATAGACCACAGGCCTCTACTTTTATCAGTACATCATTCGGACCGGTTTTGGGAACCGGTATATCTTTTATTTTCAACCTGCTCTTTTGTCTTTCAAGTAAGGCTGCCAGCATAAATCTTTTCCTCCGTCTGCTCCGTTGCAATATATCATAAATAATACCGGATTTTCATTAAAAAATCAGGTTTATTACGGCAAATTTGATTTGGTTTGCCTTTATAAGGGTTTTGTTATATATATTTTCTTGCCAAAAGGAGTAACTTCTCCTTTTATATAGGAGGTCAGCTTTGAGAAATATCAGTATTTCATTGGTATTTTTTATTTGTTTATTCTTCTCTGTATCGTCCTTTGGAGCCGGAATTGCGGTTGTAAAGTCGGATTCACTGAAGGCATACAATAAGGTTCTGACCGGCATTTCTCTTGAAAGCAGGCTTGCGGTGGAAGAATTCGATATGAAGGGAGATAAGGACAGGGGACAGAAGATCTTTGAAGTCCTGAATTCGAAAAGGCCGTCTGCTATTATTACAATCGGACCTGAGGCCTCCCTGCTTGCAAAAAAGTATGTCAAGGAC
Source organism: Bdellovibrio sp. (assembly GCA_020725805.1). Classification (GTDB taxonomy): domain Bacteria; phylum Myxococcota; class SpSt-1050; order SpSt-1050; family SpSt-1050; genus SpSt-1050. Next base: position 22,390 of record DYEF01000024.1, on the reverse strand, counting down.
ATCCCCGTTATCTTCTGTATGGTTCCCGACCATCCCAAATACGGTCTCTCAGGGAATAATATCACAGGCGTATCGGTATTGCTCCCTCTGAAGACTCAGCTGACTATCCTTAAATCTGTTACACCCAATGTCAGAAATGTTGGTGTAATATATAATCCCAAAATCAGCAAATCGGTATTTACCGACCTCAACAAGAAGGCAACAGAACTCGGGATGACACTTGTACCCGTCCTTGTAGACGAGACAGAGGAAGTGGTATCAGGTATTCAGACATTGCAGGGGAAGGTCGATGCTATCTTTCTCTTCCCCGACCCGACAGTCGTAAGTTCGGTAGATGTGGTCAAAGATATAATAAAATTTGCATTCGAGAAGAAGATATCCCTGTTCGGGATAGGTGAGGAGATGGTCAAGGAGGGTGCCCTTCTGTCGATAAATCCCGAATATACATCAATAGGACAGCAGACCGCAAGGATAGCTCAGGATATTATCAAACAGAATATCAAACCCGGACTGATTCCCGTTGCTGACCCTGAGAGTGTAAGTATAGCACTCAATATAACAACTGCGAAGCGAATCGGCGTCGAATGCAGTATGGCACTCGAAATTTTCACTTTTTCAGCCTATAACGAGTATCCGATTAAGGTCTTTAAATAGAATTGTATCTGAAAAGAGGTTTTTATGAGTACGGTTGTTAATATAAATGGAAGAATATTTCACAAAAATAATGCTTTTGTCTCTGTCTTTGACAGGGGTTTTCTGTTCGGCGATTCGGTATTCGAAGTGGTAAGGACATACGGCAAGGATAAAATATTTGCATTTGATATGCATCTTGAAAGGCTCTACAAGTCAGCAGCTTTTATCTCACTTAAGCTGGCAGGCCGCAAATATATCGAAAAACTGATCAGAGATACCATCAGAAAAGGAAATAACAGGGAATCCTACGTAAGGCTTGTCATTACAAGGGGTATCGGCAGGGAAATAGGTATGAATCCGGACTATGCCATTAAACCCAATTATTTCGTAATTGTTAAGAACTTCGACCCGCCTCCTGCCGACATAAACAAAAGATGTATAAAGGCGGCCATCGCATCAGTCAGAAGGAATTTTAAGGACTCTCTCAACCCACTTATCAAATCAGGGAATTACCTAAATAACGTCCTTGCACATATCGATGCTATGAAAAAGGGTGGTGTAGAGGCAGTAATGATCAATCCTCAGGGGTATGTGGCAGAGGGGACGACTTTCAATGTCTTTATGGTTAAAAAAGGGGTATATTACACCCCGCCCCTTGAAGCAGGGATTCTCGACGGTATTACAAGAAAGGTTATTCTGAAACTTATGAAGGAAAACGGTATCAGATATGCCGAAAAATCAATTAAACCCGCTGAACTTATGAGCGCAGATGAGGTCTTTTTTACATCAACCCTGAGGGAGATTCAGCCTGTTGTAAGTATAAATAACAGGAAGATAGGTAACGGGAAGGCCGGTCTTTTTACAGCCCGTCTCTATGAGATATTTGCCAGAAATATAAGCCGCTTTCTTTCCTAAAAGACAAATACTACAGAAGTTAAAATATATGGTCCGCTGATGCCTGTTTCACCGAGACTGACATTGTACTGTTTTGCATTGCCGGATTCGTTCTTTGAACTTTTGAGATTATCGTAGGAGAGCGGAGTCATAAGCCTGTATCCTGCCTGTATATCAATCCCGATTGTAACCAGTTCGTGCCAGTGCTGTTTCTCCCATCCTTCGCTTCTGAAGACTGAATTGGGGATATCGAGCCTCAGACCGCCAAAGAATGTACCACCATAAGAATTGGAAGAATCAGTATAGGAATCGATTGCCTCCGTAAATTTGATATCCGAAAGACCGTATATGAAACCGAGACCGCCGTAAAGATAAACGATATCGCTGAACGCATTGTATCTGTAAGAAATGCCGCCAGACAGCAGGAGCAGGGAGAATTCGCTCTTGATTCCGTCAAATATCTTATTTGAGGAGGAACCACCCCTTACTGAAAGATTGAGGTATAGTGGTTTTCCCGAAATGATATTCTGTTCTATTCTTGCAGCAGGTCCAAAGAGCCAGTCGTTATCGGAAAAGATATCAAAGGATTTTGCATTAATTATCTCAGAGCTGAAACCTGCCATAAGTTCCGTTGATGCATACAGATTCTTACCAAGTGCAAATATCAGTAAAAGAAAAACTGTCCTTTTCATATAATCCTCCTTAATTAGAATCCGGCGAGTTCGTTGTATTTCAATCCGGTATATGTAATAACCTTCTCCTCATTACCAAAATTTATGAGCGAAAATGTGTCGTTCTCCGAATTCTGAGTGATAAGAAATGATAATTCTCCCGCATTGAAGATGCCGGCAGGCAGAAAATCAATATCGGTTGAGTCTGCATTCTGATTGTTAAAATTGATATAATTGAACTGATAATTGCTACGACCTGATGAATCAGTGCCAAAAGACGAGATAAAGAAGAAGGTGTTGAATCTTTCCGAGTACTTGAATAATTTGTTATACGGACTAAATGAAAACTCATTGGTTTTTATTTTGATGGATTTATCGGTTATCTGAGGCCGGAGATGCTTGATTGATACCCCGCTTTTTTCATACTGAAGAAGAATAATATCTCTTAGAGATGAATATCCTATGGTAATGAAGTCATCAGCGAAAATCTTTATCTCCTCTTTAAGACTTTCTGCAACCGGATAAACCGAAACGATTTTTATGTATTTGAGCCAGTAATTGGCTACTACTGCAAAGAGTGTTTTACCCTCTTCAAATACATCTATGATGTTTGAACCCGAATCGAGCGGAACCTGATTCTGATATGCTGTGTTTGATTCAGCACTCATAATCGTCAGCCTGTGTGCAGGATATGTATATTGTGCCACGAATGTATCTTCCGCATTGTTCAGAGTAACAGGTCTGATATATACAAGACTCTTATACGGACTCGACGGGACATTGACCTTTATCATAAGGTCTTCGTTTTCATTGCCGATTGAGAGTGAATAAATGTCATCTTTCTCCTTCGCTTTCAGAAAGAGATATTTCCCTGTCCTGCTGAAAAGTGCATAGTCTATTTCAGGTGATTTCTTATTGATGTCCAGATAGACATATTTTGCCTTTTCGGGATATCTGTAATCCATAACAATTACGCCTTCCTGACATAGAATTGCGGCCAGATGTGCAGAGGGGTCGGAAAAGACAAGTTTTCTGTCCATTATCGAGAAGTTCAGAGTAGTCTTTTTTAGAGTATTTGTCCTGAGATCCAGAATCCCTATTTCATTTTTGAAAAAGACTGCGGGTCTTTTGCCGCCGACTTTACCGCTCTCGGCTGTATGTCTCATTATCAGATAATTTTTATCATCGGATAGTTCGAATGAAGTAAACGGCGAACCGAGTTTAACAAAACTCTTTTCCTTTCCGTTTTCATCATACTGAACCAGATTCATCTGACCGTTTTCCTCATCAATTGTAACGACATAAACCGAAGGCAGAAGGGATTCCAGAATTGTATAGATTCTGCCATCAATTGCGAATCTGCTCACCTTCCCGTTTTCAGGGTTTACTCTGAATACCGAATTTGTCGCTGTATTGAAGAAAAATATATTGTTTTCGCTGATATACGGACCTTTTAATGAAAAACCGGTATTCTTAAGGACCGGATCCATTCCTCCGCAGGAAATCAAAAAGGTTGCTGTGAGTAACATTAACGTAAAGATTATTCTTTTCATAAACCCTCCTTTATTCAATCAGACTGTTTAGTTCGAAGCCGGTAATGGTCTTCATTGTCTGGCCCGGCATAAATATAAATGAGATTCTGCCAACAGGGTGTTTTTGCAGTACATAGAAAATATTTTTCCCCGGTATCGAGCCGGCATAGACGATGTCAGAGTAAAACTGAATATTTTCATCATTAATAATCGACTTCGAAAGGTCAATAATATAAGACCTGTATTCACTGATTGAAGGATTGGTTCCGGTTATCATTGCATAACTTGAATCATCAAGAAATGTCACAGTCTTTGGTTGTGAAGTCAGCAATAACTGGGTATTTATCTGCTTCTTGAGCATCCCGAAGACAGAGAAGCCTTCCTGATTATTAATGGCGATTTCCGTAGGGTCGTCTTCGTTCGGGTCTATGCCTTTCTTGTGAATTATTACAGTATTGTAGCCATCAGGAGAGCAGACGATATAATCAATAGCCTTATCAAGTTCGTAACTGTGGTCTATTTTTTCAAAAGAATAATCATTGAGGTCCAGAATCATCATTTCTTCCCTGTAATAGGCATTTGTATATATCAGGGCTTTCTTGTAGGTCTGACTTTCACATATTTCAACCGAGCCCGCAAGAAACTCTCCGAGGTTAATCTCTTTAATCTGAGAATTATCCGAAATCCCGTCAGGAACCGGCACTATCTTGACCTTCCCGGTATCCCTGAATGAGAGAATTATCCTGTCCATATTTTTTGTATATTTCATATCGGTAATTATTTCTTCAAAATCGATTGTGTAGGTTTTCAGGTCACGGGTAGATACAATCAGAAGAGACTTCCCTCCGGTATATCTCAGGACGATATAATCTGAATTCTGTACCGAGTCCGACAGACGGTTTCTGATATTTTCAGTAAAACTGCCGTCTATATTGACGAATTCCTGATTTCCTTTTTCGTTGAACGGGTCATCGAATCTCAACAGATAAATTCTCTCCTTGGAAACAATGTAGGCAGTATTTCTTTCGAGAGAATAAAAAATATTTGTAATTCTTCTCCCTACATCAATCTCCTTGTATATCTTTTCGTTGGGATTGTTTTTCAGTCCTGATATATCCTCCGTCTTAATCAGATTGATTCTGCCTTCACCCGGATAGATTTCGTTGTTCTGTCTCAGAATTTCGTTGTAAAATGCAATAATATATTTGCCGTCAGGTGAAACGGAGATGTCATTGTATTGCTGACCGAGAGGGAAGGAAAGAATCTCCGTGCTCTCCTTGTTAATCGAGAGCATAGCAATCTTTGATGCCTTGTCTGCCAGTACGAGGGCATAGTCAGTACCCGGAATTACAACGAGGTTTTTGGGAGAGAAATCAACTTTGACGGAGAAGACCTTCAATGTCTCAGGTTCAATTACGGCAATCGAATTGTTTGACGGATTCAGAATAAAGAGATATTTCTCTGAGGTGATAGGCGGAACTGCTGCGTAGGGATTAGGCTTTTCCGGTTCGATATATCCCGAATCCTTTATTATATTGCCGGTATCGTAGTAATACCCCGAATCATAATATCCCGAAGAAGAGTCATAATAACTGCTGCCGTAATCCGTAAGAGCTGAATTTTCATATAATGCGCTTTCATCAGCACCACACTTTATCAGGAAAAAGAGCAGAGAGAGCAGAACAGGAATATAAACTACTTTCTTCTGTATTTTCATATCAGCCTCCTTTGCTATACTTTTTAGTATATCAGAAACTTTTTTCAAGAACTATTTGAACCACAACTGTAGATATATTTTAAGAAAATTTTGTCATATTTTGGCGAATTTCTGCCATCATAAGATTTACTGACTAGGACAGGAAAGGCTATTCGACAAGGCTGCAACTGCAACCGTCAGACTCATTGCTTTGTGATTCTGTATCCCTTACGGCTGTATCACTGATTACTCCGGCATCTGCTTCTGTGATTGTATCTGCCCAATTTGTATCGTCTGGCTGCTGTTCATCAGATACATTATTGTCAGTAACCGATGAGTCCTTACCTGTATCCGTTATACCTGTATCTTTCGGAGGAATCTGACCATCGCAATATCCGTTCTTGCAGGATTCCTCGCACTGTTCGAGAAGTACCCAGCCGCCCGTGGCATTGCATACTTCCACAATAATCTTTACGCCGATATCCCTGCATCGTCTCTCTCCCTCCTTACATCCTCCGATACACTGCCCGTCAACACAACCATCTGCGCATTCATTTGTCTTATTCGTCCCGTCACCGAAAGAGTTGCACTTTACTATCCATTTTCCGTCACAGGCAAAACTACCCGGTGTACAGATCTTTTCCGGAGAATATATCTCACAGGTCTTGACTGCTGCGGTGTTTTCTCCAGTATTTCCGCCGCATATCAAAACACCCTCAGGACCGATAAGTTCGGCTGTATGATTTGCCCTTGCAATGTTCAGATTCAGAGTATTACTCCACGACCCGGCAGACGGGTCATATAATTCGAGTTGTGATACAGGTTTACCGTCCTTATCGATACCTCCGGAGGCAAGGACCTTCCCGTTGTGCAGAAGTGTAAGTCTGAAATCTTTACGTGGTGTATTCATTTTTCCCGATACAGAAAGTTCATTTGAAATAGGATTGTATATATATGTCTCGGAGAGAAGATTCCCGTTTTCGTCTTCTCCGCCTGCTATCAGAATATTGCTGCTTGGGAGATTGATAATCTGATGTCCTCTTATATCAGATGGCAGGTCTGCTGATAACGTCACGGTATCATCTTTGTAATTGTAGATTTCAAGTGATTTGCTTCCTCCGCCTACGACCAGTATTCTGTATTCCGGAAGAGAGGTAAATCTGTGTCCGTCTCTTGTAAAACTCAGACTTTTTGCAGACTGAACCCAGTTTACATCCTGATTTGCTATAACGAGTTTTGTTATTGCCGTTCCCGGACCAATCATTACGGCCAGCACAAGCGGCTCTTCAGTTGGATTGAAGAAGACAATACCGCCCGAATGTGCAACCGGAAGAGGTCTGAATTCGTCAACAGACTTGGTCTGAATGTCATAAAAATCGACCTTGACTGATGGATTTGTTGAACTGTCTTCACCGCCGACTATCAGAACCGAGCCCTTTTCGGAGCCCTGTTTCGAGAGACCAAATATATTTGCAAGAGGCGGATTCTTCCTTGCAATCTTCATCTTGGGACCACTCGACCAGGAGAGATTCTGAATTGAAAAGAATTCGCAGGTGTCAAGTGTCGTGTTCCCGTTCTTTCCGCCACAAATAAGATACGCACCTTCAATCGGGATATACAGCCCTTCGTGATGGGAACGGGGAGTATTCATCGACTGTGCAGGTTTGATCTTGGGACTCTCCTGTGAGTACAGTAAAGTACAGGTAAGCATAATAACGGATATATAACATAGTGTTCTTCTCATAGCCTAACCTCCGCTGTCATTATAATATTTGCTTAATCGGATTTTTACAACAAGAAACTGCTTTTTTACCTGATTTTGATATTAAGGCAGAATCCCGGATTCTGAATCAGACGGGAGAAGACTCTATTTCAGATTATTTTCGGAGAATGCTATACCAAAACCGATAAAAACCGCCCTTGCAAGGGTATTCCTTATCAGGTCTCCTGTAGTAAACGTCAGATTCTCGATAGATGGCATCATCTTTCTGAGAATATTGAGTTCGATTCCCGCAACCTTGTCGATAAGCATCTCGGCGGCAGGCTCTTCGTCGAGAAGTCTGTTGAATGCATCGCTCTTGGGATTAGGGGACTGGGGAACTATTGTATCATTGTATTCGTTCATCAGGGTAGGGTTGTATACTATACCGACTTTGGGCTTTCTCTTGATTTTCATAAGGTTCTGGTAGGAGACATATATAAGATAGCCCGAGAAAAGGGCGTTACCGATAGCCTTCGTAATCTTATCGCTATCTTCCTTTGGGAGTTTATTGAGTTCAGGAACTTCCTTAAAGAGTTTCTCTTCCAGCTGATAATTAAACTGGTCTATTGCTGAATTTGCACCGTCTTCTATTGTCGCGTCAAGTGCCCTTGCCTCTTCCTGAGAAAGTGCATTGAGTCTGTCCCACTCACGGGCAATATCCTTATACATAAACATCAGAACACCTCCTTAATTTGTGTCTGTAATAAAGGCTCTTCTCACTTGATTATTGTATTGTCAAGCAAAAATATGGCTTTCTGCTTGACTTAACTGAGTATTAACCATAAAATAACGATTTATAAGAGGAGTTTAAATGAAAATATCCTGTTTTCTCTTCGCCTTTCTTCTTTTTTTCAACATCTCTTCTCTGTATTCTGCACCAAAATATCTGCGTTTATCCTATACAGGGGATACCGCTACATCTGTTGCAATTCTCTGGAATACCGATACTGATACCGGTTCTTTAGTAAAATACGGAAAAAAGAGCGGTAATTATACTATGTCTGCAAACGGGACTTCCTTTAAGGCAAACGGGGCATTAAATTATGTTCACGAGGTAATACTGACAGGACTTGAACCGGATACAACCTACTATTATATTGCGGGCTCGGATTCGGACGGGTTTTCGAAGGAAAATAGTTTTAAGACAGGCCCTGTTGAAAATAATGAGTGCGGTGAATTCAGTTTCGGGTATTTGGGAGACAACCGCCCCGACCCGACTTTCGGCGGAGGAGAGAACTGGCCACAGATACTCGACCAGTGTGCAGCACATAATCCAGATTTTACAATAAACGGCGGAGACCTTATTATAGACGGAGACCAGATCGACCAGTGGGTCAAGTTCCTCGGGTGGACAGAGAAAGTTGCATCAAAAATACCGTTTATGCCTGCTATAGGCAATCACGATGACGGCCCCGGGCAGGGGGATTCGGCGAATTATAATCAGATTTTTGCACTTCCCCGTTCTGCGGGAAATTTCGGAAGTGATACGGAAGATTACTACTATTTTACCTACGGAAACGCCATATTTGTCTCACTCTCCACACAGACATTCAAGGATGGTTCCATACCTTTCGAAAAACAGGCAAAGTGGCTCGATGAAGTACTTACAAACAATCCCAGAAAATGGAAATTTGTATATTATCATCATCCGACATATACGAAAAACGTTGTCTTCGATATCAGTCACGTCCCGAACGAGGTAAAACAGAATGCGGCATTCGTTCCTGTATTTGACAAGCACCACGTTGATATAGTCTTTACAAGCCACAATCACTGGTACGAACGTTTTGAACCTTCTGCCTGCGCAACAAGCGGAAATCCGGGCTCGGACCAGCCCTGTTCGGTCGGTGCAAACAGCTTTGACAAAGGGACGGTTTACGTGGTTTCCGGAGGAGCCGGTGCATTTACAATCCCGGGACTTCTCTGCGGGACAATGAAAGGTAGGGCAAAGTGTTCGGGTGACCATCACTATATAATTGTCAAAATCAGAAATGAAACTCTCACCTATGAGGCATATTCGGCATATCCCCAGCAGAACAAGATTATGGATTCATTTACTATTACCAAAACGAAGGGGAACTGTATTCTGTCACCTGATGCCGGATACGAGGATATTACAGCTGATATCCCGGCAGATATTATATCCCGGGATACAGACGAAAAAGATGCCTCTGCGGATGTTTTTTTAATGGATATACAGGATACCTCTGTGCAGACTGATACCGGATTCTATGAGGATATACCTGACATAACGGAAGAAGACAGCTCAGCCGACGACAGAATATCCGACGATATTATAAACAATGATATCCTTATAGCAGACGAAGAAAGCGGCAGGGATATTATCAACGGGACAGATATTACAAACGGATATGACATAAACATTAGCAAGGATAGCTCTGCCTCAATTCAGGATGATTCAGCGGGCTGCGGCTGCAGTTTACTGAAATGAAAATCTTTGTAATTAATACAACTATTCTGTTATTGCTTTTTCATATCTTTTTTAACGGATGCTTCAAAAAAGACGAAAATGATTCTGCTGTCTGCGAAAGACTGCAGATGATGTCCGAGAAGTGTGAGAACGACATACTTGAAATATTCAGGAAATTTGTAAGCGAGAATGAAAAGAACGGCCAGTCTGACTTTGATTATATCCTTATTGAGAGCAGAATAAAGAAGAAGATTTCCCAGAAAGAGGGCATGAAGCAGTGTGAAAGATACAGGGGTTCACTTAAGGCGGAAGATAAACTGAGGTTCGACAATATCAAATCGTGCTCAAAGAAGAATTCCTGCAGTGAATTTGCACGTTGTATTATCACCTTATAGCAATTTGCCGTAATTTTGCCTAAAAATAAATTTATGTTATATTGGGTTAGTTGTTATGAGGGCGTTATGAGCAACGAACAGCATACGATCAGAAATAATATAGATAAAATAAATGAAAATATCATCAAAGCGTGCAAGAGGGCCGGAAGAGATCCCGGAACCGTAAGACTGATTGCTGTAAGCAAGACGGTTCCTCCCGAACTTATCAGACTGGCCTATGATTGCGGAATCAGGGATTTCGGGGAGAATTATGTTCAGGAGATGCTGAAAAAGGCAGAAGTATTGCCGGAAGATATCAGATGGCACTATATAGGGCATCTGCAGACAAATAAAATAAAATATCTCGCAGGCAGGGCATATCTCATCCATACGGTTTACAAAACCGAGCATCTGGATGAGATAGAAAAACGAAGTGAAAAAGAAAAGAGAATTACTGAATTGCTGGTCGAGGTCAATATCGGAAACGAGAGCAGTAAATCCGGTATGAGTAAAGACAGGGTAGAAGAACTTGTAAAAAAATCCCTTGATTACAAACATCTTAAAATTAAGGGACTTATGTGTATCCCGCCTTTTCTTGATGCAGAAGAAACAAGAAAATTTTTCAAAAACTTGCGTTTTATCAAAGATTGTATTAATAATAATATAGGAAAGGAAGTTCTCACTGAACTCTCGATGGGTATGAGTTCTGATTACGAAACAGCCATTGAAGAAGGTGCTACGATGGTTCGTATAGGAACTGCCATATTCGGAGAACGTAAGAGAGGAGGATGAAATGAAGATTAGCCCTATTGACATCAGGGAATCCAGATTCAAGACGGCCTTCAGGGGATATGACAGAAAGGATGTCGAGGCATTTCTTACTATGGTAGCAAGGGATTTCGAAAATCTCTTAATGGAAAACAATGAACTCAGGGAAACAATAAAACAGCTCACCAATCAGATTGAGGAATATAAGACGAGGGAGTCTTCTCTCAGGGAGGCAGTAATAGCGGCGCAGAAGGTTGCAAACGAGATGAAGGAGGCAGCCAAGAAGGAGGCGGATATCATCCTTTCAAAAGCCGAATTTCAGGCGGAAAGGATAATCGACAATGCCAACAGAAGGGTCACTGAACTTATGAAGGATATTTCCGAATTAAAAAGACAGAAAGTCGAATTCATAAGCAGACTCCAGATGCTGCTCGAAGGACACCAGAAACTTCTCTCTGTTCAGAGAGATGACGAAAACGTATCAAAAGAGTCGAATATAACAATATTCGAGGCAAGGTACAACACACAGCAGAATAGTGATAATACTGTCAAGAAAGATGCGGAGAAATAAATGAACGAATATATTTCAAACACCAAGGACGGAATTTTACTGAGAATAATTCTGCATCCGAGAGCGAGCAAAAATGCTATTGTCGGATTTTACAGGGATATGCTCAAGGTTCAGGTTACAGCACCTCCGGTGGATGATTCCGCAAACGAGATGCTGATTGACCTTCTGTCGGATTTTCTTAAGATTCCGAAATCCAAGATCAAAATTACAGTAGGGAAGACGTCCAGACAGAAAATCCTCAAAATCGACTCAGACAAATTCGACAAAATCAGGTCTCAGATTGAATCTCTGATATCTCCCGAAAAACCCAAGAGCAATCCGAAACACAACAATGACTTCGATAGAGAACTGGATTAGGCCTATGGCAGACAGAAGAAGAATTCAGAGAAGAATAAGAAAAGAGACGGACATCGAGAGAGAAAGAAGGAGAATCGAAAGGAGAAGAGGAGAGAGGAGGGAGTCTCCGCGTGTAGCGGTCAAGATGTGGCTCGACGGGATAGAGACAGAAGAGAAGGGGTGGGAATACTTCGGCAACATTAGTCTCGGGGGCGCATTTGTTGAAACAGATACTCCTCCTGATGAAGGAAAATATGTCAATATCAAACTCAGGGATATAGATGAGGACGGCGACCTGCTGCTCAGAGGAGAGGTCATTGGAATTGACATCGGTAAGGGAATTAGGGTAAAGTTTACAGAGACCTCATTTGATGACGAACGGAGGCTCGCAAGATATATCGATGAACTCATAAGAAAAGGATTTGTATATTGAATACTCAGAATATCAGACTGCTGATTGTTGATGATGAAGAACAGATAAGGAAAGTCCTTTCCTATATTATACACAACTCGGAAATCGCAGACTTTGAGATAAGGGAGGCCTCATCTGCCGAAGAGGCAACCGAGATTCTTAAAAAAGAAGAGATTGATATTATAATATGTGATTATCTGCTGGATGCTATGAGCGGCATAAGTTTCTTCTCGAATATGAGTACCGAACATCCTTATACCGTAAGAATTCTCATAAGCGGTAACGTAAATTACGATGAGCTGAGAAATGCTGTAAGCAGGGGAGATATATTCAGATTTCTTTCAAAGCCTTTTAATGAGGATGAGATTATCAGTGTTCTCAAGGAATCGCTTGACAGGGTTAAAAGTAACCGGCAGGGTAAGGACCTTATAAACAGACTCAGGGATTTCTGAGCCACAGTAGGCCCTGATTAATTATATTGACATAAAGAACTTTTGGTATTATTTAGATTAGCCCGTTTCAGGTTCCGGTGTCCGCCTGCGCCGGAATCTGTATTAAACATTCAACAACCCCTGACAGGGCGGTGTCGGGGCATTTTTGGAAGGTTTTTTAATGGAAGAGAAGATCAAGGAAGTAGGTAAGATTGAAAGCTTCAGCGACAAGAAGATCGGAAATTCAGATGAATCGTTTGCCAAACTGCTTGAAGAGACAGACCAGAAGAAGACTGGTCCTCAGGAAGGTGAACTGATTAAGGGTAAAGTTGTAAAGATTCAGAAAGACTTTGTCCTTGTGGATGTCGGACTTAAATCCGAAGGCAAGATCAATATTCTCGAGTTCGGTACCAAGATTCCCAAAGAGGGTGATACAATAGAGGTATTGCTCGAGCAGTATGAGGACAATGAGGGCCTTATTGTTCTTTCAAAGGAGAAGGCCGACAAAATCAAGGTCTGGGACGATATCAACTATGCATACGAGAATAATACTCCTATTGAGGGTACGATTGTTGCCAAGGTAAATAAAGGCCTTTCGGTCGATATAGGTGTCAGGGCATTCCTGCCCGGTTCACACATCGACCTGAGACCGGTAAAGAATTTCGAAAAACTCATTGGTACTACCTCCAAATTCAAAATCATCAAATTCAACAAGAAGAGAGGGAATATCGTATTATCCCGCAGACAGATTCTGGAAGAGGAACGCGAGGAACTCAGAAAAGAGACCCTCTCCAAACTGAAGGAAGGAGAGATTGTAAAAGGCATTGTAAAGAATATTACCGAATACGGAGTATTCATTGATCTGGGCGGTGTGGACGGACTTTTGCATATTTCTGATATTACATGGGGCAGAATCAATCATCCCGAGGAGCAGTTCAAGGTAGGAGATGAGGTTCAGGTCAAAGTCCTCAAATATGACAAATCGAGCGAAAAGGTCTCTTTGGGTATCAAACAGATGACAGAAGACCCATGGCTCAAGGTACACGAAAAATACTCCATTGGCACAAGGGTCAAAGGGAAGATTGTCAGCCTGCCTGATTACGGAATCTTTGTCGAGATAGAACCCGGAGTGGAAGGGCTTGTACACGTCAGCGAAATCAGCTGGACCAAGAAGAGCAAGAACCCCCTGAAAAACTTCAATCTCGGGGATATCATAGAGGCAGTAGTTCTGGACGTTGACCCGGCAAACAGGAGAATATCGCTCGGGATGAAACAGCTAGAGCCCAATCCGTGGCTGCTTCTCAAGGAAAAATTCCCGATAGGCACAAGGGTCAAGGGGAAGATCAAGAATATTACCGATTTTGGTGTCTTTATAGGTGTCGATGAGGGGATTGACGGTCTGGTACATATCTCTGACCTTACATGGTCACAGAGAGTAAAACATCCGGGTGAGATCTATAAGAAGGGTGATGATGTCGAGGCAGTGGTCCTGAATGTCGATGTGGAAAACGAGAGATTCTCTCTGGGTATAAAGCAGCTTACACCCGACCCGTGGACACAGTTCACAGATGAATATTCCGTAGGTTCCAAAGTTCAGGGAAAGGTCGTGAAGGTTACCGACTTTGGTGCATTTGTCGAGATAATCCCGGGTATCGAAGGTCTTTTGCACGTCAGTGAGATGAAAGAGGAGAGGATTGACAATCCTAAACAGGTTGTAAAAGAGGGTGACATAGTCAGGGTAATGATTATCGATATAAATCACAACGACCGCAAGGTTGCTCTCTCGATGAAGGCACTTGCAAAACTCGGTGAGGATGAGGACTTTCAGTCGTATCAGCAGAAAGAGGAAGACAGCAAGGGCAAACTGGGTGATATACTGAAGCAGGAAGGAATTCTGGACCAGTTCAAGAAAGACAAATAATCCGGGGACCGCTGAAAAGATAAGATGAGTTTCAGAAAAATTTTTCTATTGTTACTGCTTGCCGTTGTATTCGGAACTACGGGTTGCTTCTTCCCTTCGATAGACAAAGAGAAGATAATTTCGGGTCCCGCAATCGGTATAATTGAAATAAAAGGTATTATCGAGGACTCAAAAAACATACTAAAGAATCTGAAGAAATTTTCATCTGATACAAATATCAAAGGCATTCTCGTCAGAGTCGATTCACCCGGAGGGACCGTAGGTCCTACACAGGAGATATACAGCGAAATAAGGAAGATATCGAAGAAGAAAAAGGTATATGTCTCTATCGGGAATGTGGCGGCATCGGGAGGATACTATATAGCATCTGCCGGAGACAGAATCTTTGCAAATCCGGGCTCCATCACAGGTTCTATCGGCGTAATTATGCAGACAGTAAATGTCGAACAACTCGTCAAGTTTATGAAGATAGACGTCGAGACAATCAAGAGCGGGAAATACAAGGATATGGGGACTCCCTTCAAGGAACTGACACCGGAAGAACGTGAGATGCTTCTTGGTGTAACAAAGGATATCCATAATCAGTTCATCGAGGATGTGGCAAGGGCAAGAAAAATCGGTGTAGAAAAAGTCAGGGAAATTGCAGACGGAAGGATTATGACCGGGCTTGCGGCAAAGGAATACGGTCTTGTGGATGAAATCGGTTCTATCGAGGATGCTACGGAAATGCTCTGGAAAGACCTCGATATGAGCGGTGATCCCAAAACTGCATATCCGAGAAGACAATCCCCCTCTTTTTTCAAAGAGCTGATGGACTCACTCTCCGAAGATGTGGAGCAAAGGCTCGGTATCCAGAAGAGAGGATTATCATTCTGGTTTCTCTCCCCGTTCGGAACGGATATCAGATAAGCAGGACAGACTTTCATTACAAAAATCTTTTCAGTATAAAAAATAATTTTGTTCTTTTGTGATATTTTATGCTTGAATAATTTGTAAAATAGTGTGATTTTTTTAACGGATATGAACTTGTTTATTTCTGAAAAATCATTTCTGTCACGGAGATAAAAATGGAAAGGATTTTTGCCCCATGGAGAGGTGAATACATCAGGTCGAGTATAGGTGAGTCCGGCTGTATATTCTGCGACAAGCCGTCCGAACAGAAAGACCGTGAAAACCTGATTCTGTTCAGAGATGAACTTGTTTTCGTTATTATGAACAAATTCCCGTATAATTCAGGTCATCTGATGGTTGTCCCCTTCAAACATACTGCCGACATGGCAGAATTGTCAGACGAAGAGATGAAAAGACTTTTCAGGCTGACGGACTACTCAATAAGGATTCTGAAGGACAAATACAGTGCTCAGGGAATAAATGTCGGGATGAATCTCGGCAGGGTGGCGGGTGCGGGTGTCGACCAGCATCTGCATATCCACATTGTTCCCCGCTATAACGGAGATACAAATTTTATGCCTCTTCTGGCAGAGACCAAGATTGTATCCGAACATCTCGACAGGACATACGATGAACTGTTACCTGAATTCAATAAATTAAAGAAGGGTTAGAGATATGGCAAATGTGGTTGTAGTAGGAATGCAGTGGGGGGATGAAGGTAAGGGCAAAATCGTCGATATGCTCTCCGAATTTTCTGAAATTATTGTCAGATTTCAGGGAGGGAATAATGCAGGACATACCATAGTCGCAAATGGCAGAAAGGTCATACTGCACCTTATCCCTTCTGGAATACTTCACGAAAACAAGAGATGTTATATAGGTAACGGTGTCGTAATCGACCCCAAAGTCCTTCTCGAAGAGATTGATTTTCTGAAAAATAACGGATTTCTGGACAAGAACAAGCTTTTCATCAGTCCGTATGCCCATATTATTATGCCGTACCACAAGCTTCTGGATGCCCTCAGAGAGGAGGGGAGTGAGAGCAATTGTATCGGGACGACCAGAAGGGGCATAGGTCCCTGCTATGAAGACAAGGCTGCAAGACTCGGTATAAGGGTAATCGACCTTCTCAACAGGGATTACCTAATAAGAAAGATCGAATTCAGGCTGAGGGAACTGAATGCAGTAATCTCCCATTTATATGGCAGGGAACCTCTTAAGGCCGAACCGATTGCCGAGGAATACATCGGCTACGGAGAGAAACTCAGGGATTATATTCTCGATATCTCGAAGACGCTTTATGAGGATATAAGGAAGGGAAAACACTGTCTCTTCGAAGGTGCACAGGGGAGTCTTCTTGACCTGGATTTCGGAACTTATCCTTTTGTTACAAGTTCGAATACACTTGCCCCGAATATTTTTATGGGAACCGGTATAGGGATAGGTAAGGTAGATGAAGTAATCGGGATTACAAAGGCGTATACAACGAGGGTAGGGCAGGGACCGTTCCCGACCGAGCTTTTCGGTGAGGAGGGTGATATCCTGAGAAATACGGGGCACGAATACGGCGCAACGACAGGCCGTCCGAGAAGATGCGGCTATCTGGATGTAGTGGCGCTCAGGTATGCTATCAGAATCAACGGTATAACTGCCATTGCTATTACAAAACTTGACGTCCTGTCGGGACTGAGGACCATTAAAATCTGCACTGCCTATGAATACAACGGCGAGAGACTGACCGAGTTCCCGTCAGATGTAAACATCCTCAGCAAATGCAAACCCGTATATGAAGAATTCAAGGGGTTCGGCAGTCCAATAAATAACGCAAGGGATATCTCAGAACTTCCTCAGGAGGCAAGGGATTATCTGAATGCGATACAGGTATTTCTCGATATACCCGTTGTAATGATCTCTGTCGGAGAGAAGAGGGAAGAGACAATCGTTATGAAGAATCCTTTTCTGAAAGGCTAAGTAAAGGGGATTTCAAATGGACAGAATGATAATTCTTATTGCCCTTCTGATTGTCATAATCGCCGGAAGCATAAACAGAAGGGTCGGAGGCATTCTCGGTGTAATCTTTACAGGCGGCCTGACTTACTGGGGTCTTAATGTAATTAAGAGCGGAGGCACACTTTTTATACTCAAATACAATATAAGCCGCGAAATCTTCCTCGCAATTATGGGTTTTTTCCTGATTTACAATCTTATACTTGCAGTAATCGGAGAAAAGAAGAAAGAGGAATAGAGATTCAGGGCTCCTGAAGAGCCTTTTCTGAAAAATCCTTTCCGTCAAAGCTTATTAGAGTTCCTCTCCCCTTGAATACGGTCCAGAGATGAACCGGTCTCTTCCAGATAAAATATATATTCTTCAGAGTCTCTTTTGCCCATTCGTAATGAAGTTCTACATCCTCGTAATGATGTTTAAGCAGAAGTTCATTTCTGCTGCCAAACATATCATCTATGAGAGAAATCACCGGATTACCCATATTCGTAAGCATAAAGAGAAGCTGTTTTTTAATCTGTTCGAACTGACGGCTCTTTATCTCATACTGATTGCTGTCCTGATTGTAGGCAAATGTAAAGAGTTTGTTTCTCCTTGCGAAATCCTCGGTCATAAACTCATCGATAAAAGTAACATCATTATGGAGTTTTCTTACCTCAAATATCTTCTTTAGTCCCTGATTGAGTTTTGTGTCCCAGTTTCTCTTGCGGGTCAGGTCCTGACATTCTTCATAATCACGTCCGAATCTCCCCTTGTTCCATCTCTCCTCGATGTCGCGGAATAGTTCCAGTCCTATTTTATAAGGATTAAATCCTCCCGGCTGGATCGCCACTGTCCCTGAATGATGGTCTGCATAGTCGATGAGTTCATCATCTCTCAATGCCATCTGCGTCATTATCCTTGAATGCCAGAATGTCGCCCATCCCTCGTTCATAATTTTCGTCTGTCCCTGAGGTGCGAAGTAGTATGCCTCCTCCCTTATTATGGAAAGAACGTCCTGCTGCCATTCCTTGAGCGGTGCATTCTGAATGAGAAAGTTCAGGATATCTCTCTGTGGTGCAAAGACTTTTCTGATGAGGGTATCCTTCTTCTCCTTCTCCCTGTTCTCCGTCTCTTCTTCCCGCGGATTGATGTAATGAGACATATATTCCTTTTTCACAGGGAATTTGCGGTTCTGTGTCTGCGTATCGCCCGGTAATTCGGCTTTTTCAGGTCGTCTGATATACGGTGAATGAATATCAATTAGGTTGTCTATGCTCAGACAGATGTCTATAAACTGTTCAACGGTATCTATTCCGTATTTGTCAATATATTTTTTTATCCTTGTTGCATGATTTGCCGATTCGTCCATCATCTTCCGGTTTGTATGTTTGAAATAGATATTGTTCTTGAAGAAATCACAGTGAGCATATACGTGTGCCATAACTAGTTTCTGGTCAACTTCCTTGTTGGAATCGAGCAGATATGCATAACAGGGGTCGTTGTTTATTACCATTTCGTATATTCTGTGCAGCCCGTATGAGTATCCCTTGGATAGTTCCTCATATTCCATACCGAACCGCCAGTGCGGATAACGGGTAGGAAAACCGCCGTATGCAGCTATCATATTGATCTGGTCGAAGGGCAGAAGCTCAAAAATTACCTCGAAGAAATCAAGTCCGCACTTTCTGGCATATTCTTCAATCTGTATTCTGATTTTATTCAGATTTTCGGGCAATGCCATATTCTACCTTCCCTTCCCCAGAAATGTCTTGATAGAATCATAGATTGCATCACGGTCCTGAATAAACGAAAGGGATATATTCTCAGTATCCCCGAAGTGTTCTTCCAGAATCTTTATAAAATCGCCTTCACCGTAATGACTTGCCACCTGACCATAACAGAAGAGATTGATTTTATTCAGAATCCTGCCTGAAAGTGTCTCCAGACATACCTTATTGTCATCGTTACCCCAGTTCTCCCCGTCGCTGAAGTGAAACGCATATATATTCCATTCATCAGCCGAATAGGTCTTTTCGAGGATGTCAGCGAGGAGAATATATGCACTGCTTATCATTGTGCCGCCACTCTCCCTCAGCGAAAAGAATGCCTCCCTGTCGACCTCCCTTGCGGCGACATCATGCACGATATATCTGGTCTCGAGACCGGGATAGTGCTTTCTGAGCCAGGCATCAATCCAGAAGGATTCAATCCTTACTATATCCTTCTGTTCGTCTCCCATCGAGCCTGAGATGTCCATAAGATAAAAAATTACGGCATTAGACTCGAGTGTCCTCATCGGTTTGCCTGATTTATACCTGATATCCTCCTTGACAGGTATGATTACCGGATTGTCGAGCCTGTAGGTTCCTGATGCAATCTGTCTCTTTAGTGCCTCCTTGTAGGTTCTCTTGAAGTGTCTGAGACTCTCGGGTCCTATTCTCGATATACTCCTGTACCTTGTCCTCAGGCTCTCAATTTTCTGTTTGCCTCTTGGCTGGATTCTCGGGAGCTGCAACTCCTCGCCGAGAATATCAGCCAGTTCGTCGATTGTCAGTTCGACCTCCATAAGATGGGCCCCGGGCTGATTACCGGCCTTTCCCTTTCCCTCCTGACCCTCATCTCCCTGCCCGATAGGTGTCCCTTCCTCGCCGTCTCCCTGTCCGACTCCTCCGCCGGACTGAGGATTATGTCTGAATCTCGGAAGTTCTATCTGGGGCAGAGGAATCGAGACGATGTCCTTACCCTTTTTCCCGAGCATATCACTGTGCTTTATGAATTTGCGGAGGTTCTCCCTTATCTTACCCTTGACAATCTTTCTGAACCTGTTGTGGTCGCTTTCAATACCGAGTGCCATAATAAATTATCCTATTTTGAATCACCTCTTGCAAAGATTGATGCCACAAACTGAAGGACGTCGGTTGCACATATCTCACAGTAACCGTAGTTGTTGATAAGTCTTGCCTTGACAATATCTATCTTTTCCTGAGTATCTCTGTCGACCACCGAAGAGACCAGTGAGGTTAATTTGATTGTATCCTTCTGGTCTTCGAAGAGTTTGAGCTCAAGTGCCTTGAATAGTCTCTCATTGGATTTATAGTCGAACTGCTTCCCCTCGAGTGCAAGGGCACCGATATAGTTCATAATCTCTTTTCTGAAGTCATCCTTACGGCTTTCCGGAATGTCTATCTTCTCTTCTATAGAGCGCATAAGCCTCTCGTCGGGTTCCTCGTCCTGTCCAGTATACTTATTATGAATCTTCTCTCTCTGCGTGTAAGCCTTTACATTATCGATATAGTTTGCGCAGAGTTTGGAGATTGCCGATTCATCCGCGGCTATGGCACGCTGGACCTCGTTCTTTACTGTATCCTCGTATTCCTTTTTTACCTCATTGAGCAGGTCCTTGTATTTTTTCTTCTGTTCCTCGCTTGTAATGAGGGAGTGGTGTTTCAGTCCGCTTTCGAGTTCATTTAGGACCATAAACGGATTTATACACCCTTCGCCTTTGTCGGAGACAAGGGCATTCGATATCTTGTCCTGAACATATCTGGGAGATATGCCTTCCATACCCTCACGGACAATATCATGCCTCAGCTCCTTTACCGCATCCTCCGTAAAGCCCGGCAACGTCTTTCCGTCATAGAGTTTCAGTTTCTGCATAAGCGAGAGATTGAAACGTTTGGGCTCTTCAAGTCTCGTAAGGACAGCCCACATTGCCGCCATTTCTATTGTATGCGGTGCAATATGTTTGCCCTTAATCTTCTCCTCATTGTAATCCCTGTGATAGATCTTAATCTCTTCGGTAAGTTTGGTTATATAGGGGATGTCGATCTTTACAGTCCTGTCTCTTAGGGCCTCCATAAACTCGTTGTTCTGAAGTTTCTTGTATTCCGGTTCATTTGTGTGACCTATAATAACCTCATCGATATCCGTCTGCGGGAATTTCTTGGGTTTTATCTTGTGTTCCTGAGAGGCACCAAGCAGGTCATAGAGGAATGCAACATCCAGTTTCAGGACTTCAATGAATTCGATAAGTCCCCTGTTGGCGATATTGAATTCGCCGTCGAAATTGAATGCCCTCGGGTCGGAATCCGAGCCGTATTCCGCAATCTTCCTGTAATTGAGGTCACCGGTCAGTTCAGTAGAATCCTGATTCTTTTCATCCTTAGGCTGGAATGTACCTATTCCTATGCGGTCTTTTTCGGACAATATGAGCCTTTTAATGCGGACATGGGAATAGACCTTTTCGAGGTCTCCCTTGTATCTGATACTGAGGTCCCTGAAAATAAATCTGCAGAACGGGCAGAGGTCCCCCGTGTCAGGAATCCTGAAATCGCCCGATTCGAGTTTTAATTCCTTTATTACCTTCTGTCTTATCTCCGGAGGAATCAGATGGAGAGGCTCTTCGTGCATAGGACATTTATGTTCTTCTGTCCCAGTGCCGTCTTTGTCTTTCGGAAGAATCCAGCTATATGTATAAAGTGCCCCTTCCTCCGTCTTGGAGTATTCCTCGAGTCCTTTCTTGAGAAGTCTCACAATGGTACTCTTTGCACACCCTACAGGTCCGTGAAGAAGAAGTATCCTCTTTTCGGTCCCGTAGCCGTTTGCGGCACTTTTAAAGATATTTACGAGCTGCATAAGCGGGATATCGAGACCGAAGACGGCATCTGTTCCGCCCGAGATCTCCCCGTCGAAAAAATTGTAGTGAATAATCTTCTTTCTGGCATCAATGTATTCCCTCGTGCCGTACGAAAGAATCATATCGTATATTCTCTGAAAGGCAGTTCGTGTAACTCTGGGATTATTCTTTACAATAGATAGATATTCCTCGAAGGTACCTTCCCAGTGAAGTTCCTGAAATGCCTTTTTATCCTGAAGACCTGCTATTTTTTCTATAAAGAAACTGTCCGGCATAAAATCCTCCTTTGGAAAAAAATATACCAACCTATTTTCCAAAATACAATAACAAAAAGACACAATACGTTTTGAAAAATTTTTCCAAAATTCCCTGTAACTGCAACGTCAAAATGTTACATTTCTGCAAAATTAAAATGTTACATTTTTCGGCTTCATTGATTTTCATATA